>NZ_CP084742.1:4636764-4945882 GCF_020520285.1 Pseudomonas sp. L5B5 | reverse complement strand
CGAAACGCTTGCCCAGTTCGATGGGTTCATCGCCCAGGTTGTCCAGCAGCGCCCGCTGCAGGTTTTCGCGAGAGATACACACGCTGGGCGCACCCTGCGCCTCGGCGATGTCCTGGAACGGCAGGCGCTTGAGCAGCAGGCCCGAACGGTGGCGGATTTCGAAGTCGAGGATCGGAGCGCCATAGCGCTCCAGCCCCAAGTCGACACCCAGTAGTTTCTGCATCGCCGCGCTGGCGTTGGACATCACTGACAGCCCCGATCCCGAGACCCGCAGGGAGGGCGATTTTTCGTACAGGCGCACGCCCCAGCCGGCCTTCTTCAGGGCAATGGCGGCAGACAGCCCGCCGATGCCGGTACCAATGATCAGTGCGACCGGTTTACTGCTCATGACGCGTTCCCTCGCTGAATTTCATCCATGATTGCCGCTACGAGAGGGCCCACGAAGGGCTCCTCCATGATGGTCAGGTGATCGCCATCGACCTCTACCAGGCGCACCTGCCCCGACGTCTTGCCTTCCCAGCCATTGAGCGGGTCGTTGTACTCGCTGCGGATGGTGTCGTGCATTTCCCGCAGGATCCGTGGCAACGGCTGCCGCGCACGGATCAGGGTGATGTCCAGGGGTGGACGCTTGGCCTGGTAGTTGTACTCGGTGGCTGCGTCCCAGTTCTTGCGGTAGACCTCGAACAGACGCTGCATTACGGCCTTGGTACTGCCCTCGGGGATGGCACCAATGGAGATGGCATGGTCGGTGATGAAGTCGAAGCGCTCCTGCAGGCTTTCGATGTGCGCGGGCACCAGTTGCACCGGCAGCTCGCTGCCTCGCGACGTCCACAGCAGCTCCCAGAAGAACCAGCTGAGCAGGCCGTCGTCACTGGCCCTGCCCTTGGCCTGATCGCTCAGGGCCATGGTGTCGAGCACCAGCACGCTGTCCACCCGCTCGCCGGCGGCGATCAGTTGATTGGCGATCTCGAAGGCGACGAAGCCACCATACGACCAGCCACCGATCAGGTACGGGCCCTGAGGCTGGACCTTGCGCATCGCCTCTATATAGAAGGCTGCCTGCGCCTCGACGCTGGCGATCGGCTGCGACCCCAGGTCCACGCCGCTGGCCTGCAGCGCGTAAAGCGGCTGGTCCTCGGGCAGGTGCGGCAGCATGCGCAGGTAGGACAGGATGTTGCCGCCCATCGGATGCACCAGGAACAGCGGCTTGCGCAGCCCCGTGCGGCGCAAGGGCACAAGCGGGTCGAACTTGAACTGGCCACCGCCGCGCTCGATCAGTTGTGCGAGTTTCTCCATGGTTGGCGCACTGACGAACGCTGATAACGGTACGTTGATACCGTAGAGTTTCTCCACCAGTACCACGATGCGCATGGCCGTCAGCGAGGTGGCGCCACACTCGAAAATGCTTTGCTCCGGGGCAAGCTGCGGAATCTTCAGCAGTTCGGCGGCCAGTTGGCACAGGCGCACCTCGAACTCGCCCTGAGGCGCGCGTTGGCCCTGCCCCCCTTCCAGTGGCAGATCCAGCGCGCGCAACGCGGCATCGTCGCGCTTGCCGCTGGGAGTGGTGGGCATGTGTTCGATGTTGATGATGTGGGTCGGCACCATGTACGCCGGCAACTGCTCGGCCAATGCCCCACGCAGTGCATCGAGCTGTTCGCGGTGCCCGGCGGCACCCACCAGGTAAGCCACCAGATAGGCATCAAGCTGATCACGCGGACGGGCGATCACCGCCACTTCCACCGGTTCACCCAGGGCCTGGAAGAAGCCCAGGATCTTCAGCTCGATTTCCGAAGGTTCCACCCGATAGCCGCGTACCTTCACCTGGCTGTCGTTGCGCCCGAGGCTGATCACTTCGCCCTGCAGCGAACGGATACCAATATCACCGGTGCGGTAGTAGACCCGGCCTGGCACATGGGGGTGGTCAACGAACTTCTCGGCGCTCAACTGGGCGGCACGGTAGTAACCACTGGCCAGCGCCTGGCCGAAGATGCAGATCTCGCCCGGCGCGCCATCGGGCACAAGCTGCCCGTCGGCATCGAGGATCAGCACGCCGACACCGTCGATCGGACGCCCGATCGGTGGCAGCGCCGGGAAGCGCTGCGGGTCGCCACTCATGGTGTAGCTGGTGACCACGTGGGTTTCGGTCGGTCCATACTGGTTCTCCAGCAGGCTGGCCGGCAGATGCTGCATCAATGCGCGGATTTCCGGGGTGACGCGCAACTGTTCGCCGGAAGACCCGACCACCCGCAGGTGACGTGGATACAGTTCCAGGGTGGCTGCGGTCTCGGCCAGTTGCTGCAACGCCACATAGGGCAGGAACACCCGCTCCACGGCGTGCTCGTCCAGGTAACGCAGCAGTGCAGACGGGTCGCGACGCTCGGCCTCGCCGATCACGTGCAGCGTCGAGCCAGCCGCCAGGCTGGCGAAGATTTCCTGGAACGACACGTCGAAGCTCAACGGCGCGTACTGCAAGGTGGAAGTCGCCGCGCCGCTGCCGACACGGTTCTGCCAGGCCACCAGGTTGGCCAGCCCGCGGTGGGGCATGGTCACGCCCTTGGGCGTGCCAGTGGAGCCGGAGGTGAAGAGGATATACGCCGGGTCGTCCGCTTCGATCGTCGCCACCTGCGTCAAGGGTTGCAGGCCGGCAGGAGCGACATCGTCGAGTACCAGCCGCGGCACCTGGCCCGGCAGGCCGTCGATCTCGGCCCGGGTGACCACCAGCTTCGGCGTGGCAATGCTCAGGATCAGTTCGATGCGGCTGGCCGGATAGGCCAGATCGATCGGAAGGCACACCGCGCCCAACGCAGAGATGGCGACCACCGTAGCGATCTGCTCGAACGACCTGGGCAAGGCCACACCGATCACGTCTCCCTGGACCGCTCCGGCGTCTGTCAGACGTGCCGCCAGCGTTGCCACTTCACGCCACAGCGTGGAGTAGTCCCACTGTCCCTGCCCGCCGGCCAGTGCCACAGCCTGAGGCAGGCGGCGTGCCGTTTCGGCGATCTGCCGAGGCAGCGGGACAAAGCCGTCATCCCTGCCAGGCAGCAGCCATTGGCCAGCCTCGGCAATCGACCGGCCAATGGCTACTGGTGCCTGGGGCGCATGCGCCATACCGGCCAACGCCTGGTTGAACAAGCCGGCATAGACCCGTGCCTGCTCGTGAGCATAGCGCGACGCATCCATGTCGATCCGTACACTCACGCCTTCGCCGGAGAAGTCTCGCATCACGTTGGCGAGAATGGCGAAGCTGGTCTCCTCCAGCGGCTCGAACGCGCGAATCCGGATGCCGGCCTTGGTCGCTACCTCATCCAGGACATGGAAGTGAATGTAGTTGAACGCGGTGGCCAGGGTCAGCGCCGGGCTGCCTGCCTGAATGGCACTCAATGGCAGGCGACGGTGCCTGTGGCTGCGCTTGTCGAGCCGGTTCAGGCGCTCGACCAGCTCCTGCCAATGGCCGTCGAGCTCGACGCGCAGAGGCAACGTGTTGAGGAACAGTCCAAGGATATGTTCGGAATGTTCGATTTCCGGCCGGGCGTGGGTGACCACCCCGGTAGTCACCTCGCGCACACCGCTCATGGCGCCGATCGCCAGGCAGTGGGCAGCCTGGTAGTACAGCTTGATCGGCAGGTGGGCCGCCCTGGCCGCCCGACCAAGGGCCGCATCCAGCTGCCGGTCGATTTCGAAGCGGTAGCAGAACACGCCTTGCGCCGGCGCATCCAGGTAACCTGCCAGGCCGGCCGGCAGGGTATTGCTCGCGCCTTCCAGGTAGGACTGCCAATAGCGGCGGTGCTCCTCATCGGCCAGCGCCACACGCTCGTCTTGAATGAACAGCGACGGGTTCGGCAAGGCCTGCGACGGGTATTGCAGGTCGGGATGGCCACCGTTCGCGTAGGCCAGCAACAGCTCGCGCATCAGGTTGGCGACGCTGCCGCCATCGAGGATCGCATGGTGGAAGCTCAGGATCAGGTCGAGGCCACCCTCGGCTGCGCCGGGGAACACGGTGACATTGAACAGCGGCCCTTCGGCGAAACGGTAATCGTGCCTCGCCCAGGCCTGCATGTGCCGCTCGATCTCACGCTCGCGCCTGCTCGCCTCGGGGCTGGCTACCGCCAGCACCTCGTCGATGTCCAGGTGCTTGCCGATCAACTGCAAGGGCCTGCCGTAGTCGTTGAGGTTGAAGCGAGTGCGCAGCGCCGGATGACGCTCGACCACACCTGCCAGCGCACGCTGCATCGCCGACTCGTCCCAGCTGCAGTCCAGGGTGTAGCGGAACACGTCCTTGTAGGCCCGGGCCTGCTGGGTTTCGCGGCTGTGGAACAGCAGCCCCAGCTGCAGTTGCGACACCGGGTAGGCATCCACGCAGGTCTCGCCCAGTCGCTTGCGTTCCACTTCGCTGACCAGGGCGAAGGGCGGCAAGGCTTCGCGGACCTGCGCGGTGCCTTGGCCAAGTTGCTCCAGCCAGTGGGCGAGCGCGCCCAGACTGGTGTGCTCGCCCAGCGCCGAGAGGTCGATCTCGTAGCCGTGATGCTCCAGTTCCGAGCGCACCTTGAGCATCAGGATCGAATCGCCACCCAACGAATAGAAGTCATCATCCAAGGCGATGTCCTGCCGGCCCAGGACCTTGCGCCAGATGTCGGCGACCAGCGCCTGTAGCCCTTCCTCCCGCAGCACCGGGGCCGCAGCCTCGTTGCTGACCGAGGCCGCCTGCAGGGCACGAGTGCGGTCGAACTTGCCATTGGGCGTCAGTGGCATCTGCGCCAGGGCGACGAAACGCGAGGGCACCATGAAGGCCGGCAGGCGGGTGGCCAACTGCCGACGCAGGCTGCGTTCATCCAGGGGCTCGCGGGCCACGTACACGGCCACCAGGTGCTTGCCGCGGACCTCATCCTCCTCCACCAGCACCTCGGCGTTGAGTACCTGCGCCTGGGCCAGCATGGCGCTCTTGATCTCGCCCAGTTCGATGCGGTTGCCGCGGATCTTCACCTGGCCATCCATGCGCCCCAGATAGAGGATCGAACCGTCTTCGGCCCAGCATGCCAGGTCACCGGAGCGGTACCAGCGGCGGTTGTCGCCGGTGTCGGTGATGAACCGTTCGGCCGTCAGTTCGGCGCGGTTGAGGTAACCACGGGCCAACTGCACCCCGCCGATCTGCAGTTCACCGGGGATGCCGATGGGCTGGCGCACGCCGTGCTGCGAGACGATACGGATCGAGGTGTTGTTGATCGGGAAGCCGATGGGCACCAGGTCGATATCGGCCGGGCCGTCCAGGGCAAGCTCGTAGTAGGTGACGTCGACGGTCGCCTCGGTCGGACCATAGAGGTTGATCAGCCGCGGGGCGCGCTGGCCATTGCCGAACAACTGGCGATAGCGATTGACCACCGCTGGGCTCAAGGCTTCACCACTGGTGAACAGGCAGCGCAGGCTGCTCACCGAAGCCGCCAGTCGCCGGTCGTCGGCCATGGCCTGGATGTAGGGTTCGAGCATGGATGGCACGAAGTGCGCCACCGTGACCCCATGGGTATGGATGGCTTCGATCAGCGCCCGCGGGTCACGCTGGGCACCGGGGGCCAGCAGTGCCACGCTGGCACCGGTCATGCTCCACCAGAATAGCTCCCAGACCGAGACGTCGAACGAAACCGGCGTCTTCTGCAGGATCACGTCAGCTTCGCCCAGAGGATGGGCCTCCTGCATCCATTCCAGGCGGTTGACCACGCTGTGATGCTCGACCACCACGCCTTTGGGTTGCCCGGTGGAGCCGGAGGTATAGATGACGTACGCCGGGTCGCGCGCACGGGCCTTGCTGCAGCCCTGTCCAGGCGCGGGACGCCCGGCTACCACCGCATCGATATCGAACCAGCGCGGATCATCCTGGGCGATGACTTGAGGCAGGTCGGAAATCACCCGCTTGGCCTGGCTGTCCTCAAGCATGTACTGGATACGGTCCTGGGGGTACTCGCTGTCGATCGGCAGATAGGCAGCACCGGTCTTGAGCACGCCGAAAATCGCCGCAAGCATGCGTGGCGAACGCGCCAGCGATACTGCAACGATATCCTCCCGGCCCACTCCGCCCTGTTCCAGCGCCACGGCCACTGCGGCGGCCCAGTCATCGAGTTGCGCGTAACTGAGCTCGCTGCCATCGTCGCAAAGCACTGCGCGCTGCTCGGGGTTGCGCGCTGCACATGCCTCGAACAACGACATCACCGTCTCGTGCTCGCTGTAGGGGACGCACGGGCCGTCCTCGAAACCTTCAAGGATGCCGGCTTGCTCGGTGGTCAGCAGGTTCATTGCCGAGACAGGCTGATCGAGGTGGTCCTGGAAGCACTCGACCAGTTGCACGAAGGTATCGAGAAATTCCACCGCGCAACGCTCGTTGGCGAACGCGCTGCTGTTCAGGCAGATCTCGCCACGTACTTCGGCGCAATCGCCATAGCTGTGCAAGTGGATGGCCACAGCATCCTGCGCATGCACATGGGCGATGCTACGCAGGTCGTCCACGCCCAACCCATCGATGTCGTGAGCCGGGTAGCGAAGGTAGGAGATAGTCGCATCGAACAGTTGGCGCGGATGGCCTGCGCGCGCCAGCTTAGACACCAGGCGGCCGAACGGCAGCGACTGATGGCCCTTGAGGAATGCCGCCTCGTGCTTGATCGCCGTGGCAATTTCGCGGAAGGTCTGCTGCTCGCTGACCGACACCGCGATGGGCAAGGTGTTGGCACGCTGATCGATGTCGACCAGGATATCGGTATCGCGGTTGAGGAACGGCACGCCAATGAAGAAACGTTCGCTGCCATGTTGGCATGACAGCAGCACGGCCAGCGCCGCTGACACGCTCATGAACGGGGTGATACCGCCCTCAAGCGCCTGCTGCACATCACCGGCAGCCAGGCGGAAGCTGCGCCGATAGCCGGGAGCGCTGGAACAGGCGACACCGGACTTGCCGAAGAGCATCGACACGGCCTCGCCATAACGTCCTGCAATTTCATCGATGGCCTGATCCGATGCCAGTGTTGAGCCGGCAACCGCGCTGGCATGCTGCGCGGCCTGGCGCAACCGGGCGTTGCCACCGTCACGGGCATCCAGGATCTTGCGCGCCAACACATCCAGCGCCCAACTGTCGGCGACCAGATGGTGGGCACGAATCATCAACCAGGTATGACTGGCACACTGCCCCAGCGCCACATTGACCAATGGCTCACCAGACAGATCCCAGACCTTGCGCGCCCACTCATCGAAGAACGCCTCGGCACCGGACTGATCGATGAAGGTGTAGAGCTCCACCGCACTCGGTGCCCCTCCGACCACGGCCTGCACAACCCCTTGCTGCTCGATATGCCGTCGAGTGCAGGCCGACTCGCCTTGCATCACGGTCCACGCGGCTTGGTGCAGCGCCTCCAGACCTTCTGACGAAGGCAGGCGCAGGCTGAGCGCCACGGTGAACTGGTGGGTGTGCAACCCGCGCTGGGCCTCCACCCAGACATCCAGGGCAAAGGGGCTCAAGGCCTGCGCTTGGTGGGGGGCCGGCTTACCGGCGTTGATCGCGACGTTCATGGGTACCTAACTCCATTTAGAAGGTGGATTCCTGCATAGGACTGCACCATGTAGCTCCCTTTGCTCAGGAGCTTGATCAGGGTGACGGCACCCTGCTTCCTGAGACCGCGCGAATAATGTCTATCACTGACAGTTTGTGTCAAGAGACAGTTTTACTTCAGTGAACTTTAATAAAATTGCGCAAATGTCATGTAGAAACCATACTGCGGGATTGCTTCAGGATCGCTGGGGCCAAATGGAGGAGCACTGGCGTGACAGACAAAGAAGAAGTGGGCCGCCGTGAGCGCAAGAAACTCATGCTGCGCGAGGCGCTGATCACAGCGGCCTACGAGCTGTTCGCTATGAAAGGTTTCGATGAGACCCGTGTCGAGGACATCACCGAACAGGTCGATGTTTCCACCCGTACCTTCTTCCGTTATTTCGCATCGAAGGAGGATGTGGTGCTCGACTATCAGGAAGCCGAGCACCAGGATTTCATGGCCGCGCTCAGCCGCAGACCCGCCGATGAACCCGCGCTGAGTGCGGTGCATCATGCCGCGGTGGAGGTGGTCAGGGGGTGCGAAAACGGCTCGTACGGCTTCAACGCCGACCGTTTCATGACCTTGCAGGAGCTACTGCGCAGCCACCCATTGGTCCGGGCCAAGAACCTGCAGAATTGCATTGACCGTCGCGACTCCATTGTCGAACTCATCGCCCGTCGCATGGGGACCGATCCCCTCCAGGACATCCGCCCCAATGTGCTGGTGTGGGCCTTGGATTACGCGCACATCGCAGCGCACGATCTCTGGAAAAAGAACTCGGCTCTCCCCTACTCCGACGTCCTCGACGAAATCTTCCAGGTCATCGAACAAGGCCTGAATTTCCCAGCTTGCACGGAGTACGCGCCAGGCCTGCAGCAGTAGAGGGTCGATCTGCGATTGAAGTCGCGCTGGCCCTGCCAGTCGCGCCTTGGCAGGTATTCGTCAGCTCATGTCTATACCTTCTAGAGGTAAACACTTAACAGGTATCGCCTTTACGCCACAAAAATCTGGGAGCAATAAAAAAGCGAAGCCAAATCAATGGCTTCGCTTCTAGTATTTACAGTTCTGAAAAAGCTGGGTTTCAGAACGGAATATCGTCATCGAAACTGTCGAAATCCGGCGCCGGCTGCGGAGCGGCCTGTTGAGGCGCTGGGCGCGACTCACGCTGCGGCTGCGGAGCAGGACGGGATTGCTGAGGACGCGGCGCCGAGTTGGACATGCCGCCCTGACCTTGCTGGTCACCTTGTGGACGGCCACCCAGCAGCTGCATGGTGCCTTGCATGTCGACGATGATTTCGGTGGTGTAGCGCTTGATGCCGTCTTTTTCCCACTCGCGAGTCTGCAGCTTGCCTTCGATGTAGACCTGCGAACCTTTGCGCAGGTACTCGCCAGCGATCTCGGCGACCTTGCCGAACATCGACACGCGGTGCCATTCGGTGCGCTCGACCTTCTGACCTGTCTGCTTGTCGGTCCACTGCTCGCTGGTGGCCAGACTCAGGTTGGTCACGGCGTTACCGTTAGGCAGGTAGCGAACTTCGGGATCCTGGCCGCAAGTGCCGACCAATATGACTTTGTTAACCCCACGGGCCATAACGTTCTCCTAGGCTTCGCTCGCCGACGGCGCTGGATTGACCAGCTGCTCGAGGGTCGTGCGATCCAATAATTCGGTGTCCAATTTGATGTAAATGGCGGCCTCCTCGGCCACCACCACGGCATCTGTTACCCCAACGACAGCCTTCAGGCGCTCGACCAGGCCGGCTTCGCGGATCGCTTCAGGCGATAACGGCAAGCGCAGGCTCGTCACATACGGGGGCTCGCGCATGGTAACAGCAAAGGCCAGCCAGAGTGCAGCCAGGACTGCGCATCCGAGGAACACAACCGACAAACCGCCATGCTGGAACAACCAGCCGCCGAGGATGCCACCCAGTGCCGAACCGAGGAACTGGCTGGTGGAATACACTCCCATTGCCGTGCCCTTGCCGCCTGCCGGCGAAACCTTGCTGATCAGCGACGGCAGGGAGGCTTCCAGCAGGTTGAACGCGGTGAAGAACACCACGGTGCCAATCACCAGCGCCCGCAAGCTGTCGCCGAACTGCCAGAAGAATAGCTCGGTGAGCAGCAGCGTACTGACCGCGCCCAGCAGAACTCGTTTCATTTTGCGTTTTTTCTCGCCGTAGATGATGAACGGGATCATGGCGAAGAAGGAAATCAGCAGCGCTGTGAGGTAGACCCACCAGTGCTGCTCCTTGGGCAGGCCGGCTTTTTCCACCAGCGCCAGGGGCAAGGCAACGAAGCTCGACATCAGCATCGCGTGCAACACGAAGATACCAAGGTCCAGGCGCAGCAGATCGGGGTGCTTGAGGGTCGGGATCAGCGCCTGGCGGGCCACTCCTGATTCCCGGTGCTGCAACGGCCCGGTTGAGCGCGGCACCATGAAAGCGATGATCAGGATACCTACCAGGGCCATGGCCCCGGTGGCCAGGAACAGCCCCGAGAGGCCGAAACTGCGGGTCAGCAGCGGGCCGACCACCATGGCCACGGCGAAGGACAGGCCGATGGTCATGCCGATCATGGCCATGGCCTTGGTTCGATGCTGCTCGCGGGTCAAGTCGGACAACAGCGCCATCACCGCGGCGGAAATTGCCCCTGCGCCCTGCAGGATACGTCCGGCGATCACGCCCCAGATCGAATCGGCGTTGGCTGCCAGTACGCTGCCCAGAGCGAATACGATCAGTCCCAGGTAGATCACCGGACGACGACCGATACGGTCGGAGATGATCCCGAAGGGAATCTGGAACAACGCCTGGGTCAGGCCGTATGCGCCGATCGCCAGCCCGATCAGGGCCGGGGTGGCGCCAGCCAGGTCCATACCATAGGTCGCCAGGACCGGCAGCACCATGAACATGCCAAGCATACGGAACGCGAACACCAGGGCCAGACCGCTTGCCGCGCGGGTCTCGCCACCACTCATGCGTTCGCTGTTGGGATCGTGCATGGAATAACCTCGTATGAACCGGCGGCGATTCTACCAGTCCGATCGATTGAGGGGATACATGGCGACGCTTTGCCGCGCTGCCCTTCCGGCAATCGAAAAAGCGCTGTCGATAGTGTGCATCCATCCAGTGTTTAGTTTTATACTCCTGCCTTTACGCCCGCCGATCGAGGCCTCTTTTGGACAAGATTCTGATTCGTGGGGCCCGCACCCACAACCTGAAGAACATCGACCTGACCCTGCCCCGGGACAAGTTGATCGTCATCACCGGGCTGTCTGGGTCCGGCAAGTCTTCCCTGGCTTTCGACACCTTGTATGCCGAGGGCCAACGCCGCTATGTCGAGTCGTTGTCAGCCTATGCCCGGCAGTTCCTGTCGATGATGGAAAAGCCCGATGTCGACACCATCGAGGGGCTGTCTCCGGCGATTTCCATCGAACAGAAATCCACCTCCCACAACCCGCGCTCCACCGTCGGCACCATCACCGAGATCTACGACTACCTACGCTTGCTCTATGCCCGCGTCGGTACGCCACGCTGCCCGGACCACGACATCCCCCTGGAGGCCCAGACCGTCAGCCAGATGGTCGACCTGGTGCTGGCCCAGCCTGAAGGCAGCAAGCTGATGCTGCTGGCCCCGGTGATCCGCGAGCGCAAGGGTGAACACCTCTCGGTCTTCGAAGAGCTGCGAGCCCAGGGTTTCGTCCGCGCCCGAGTCAACGGCAAGCTGTACGAACTGGACGAGCTGCCGAAACTGGATAAACAGAAGAAGCATACGATCGATGTGGTGGTCGACCGCTTCAAGGTACGGGCCGACCTGCAGCAACGCCTGGCCGAGTCCTTCGAGACCGCGCTGAAGCTCGCCGACGGCATCGCCCTGGTGGCGCCGATGGACGACGAGCCTGGCGAGGACATGATCTTCTCCGCCCGCTTCGCCTGCCCCATCTGCGGTCATGCCATCAGCGAGCTGGAACCCAAGCTGTTCTCCTTCAACAATCCCGCCGGTGCCTGCCCCACCTGCGACGGCCTGGGGGTCAAGCAGTTCTTCGACATCAAGCGCCTGGTCAATGGTGAGTTGACCCTGGCCGAAGGAGCGATCCGCGGCTGGGACAGGCGCAACGTCTATTACTTCCAGATGCTCGGTTCTCTGGCCGCTCATTATGGCTTCAGCCTGGAAGTGCCGTTCAATCAGCTGGCAGCCGATCAGCAGAAAGTCATTCTCAACGGCAGCGGCACGCAGAACGTCGACTTCAAGTACCTCAACGACCGGGGTGATATCGTCAAGCGCTCCCACCCCTTCGAGGGCATCGTGCCGAACCTGGAGCGCCGCTACCGGGAAACCGAATCGGCCACAGTACGCGAGGAGCTGGCCAAGTTCCTCAGCACCCAGCCCTGCCCGGATTGCCGCGGTACTCGGCTGCGGCGTGAGTCGCGACACGTCTGGGTCGGTGAAAAGACCCTGCCGGCAGTCACCAGCCTGCCTATCGGCGATGCTACCGATTACTTCGGCACCCTCAAGCTGACAGGACGCCGCGGCGAGATTGCCGACAAGATCCTCAAGGAAATCCGCGAGCGCCTGCAGTTCCTGGTCAACGTGGGGCTCGACTACCTGACCCTGGACCGCAGCGCGGACACCCTGTCCGGTGGCGAAGCCCAGCGTATCCGCCTGGCCAGCCAGATCGGCGCCGGCCTCGTGGGGGTGATGTATATCCTCGATGAGCCGTCCATCGGCCTGCACCAACGGGACAACGACCGCCTGCTGGGAACCCTGAAGCACCTACGGGATATCGGCAACACGGTGATCGTGGTTGAACACGATGAAGACGCCATTCGCCTGGCCGACTACGTGGTGGACATCGGCCCCGGCGCCGGTGTGCATGGTGGGCAGATCGTCGCCGAAGGCACCGCTGAGGAAGTCATGGCCCACCCGGACTCCCTGACCGGCAAATACCTCTCGGGCCGGGTGAAGATCGTGGTGCCGCCCAAACGTACGCCGCGCAACAAGAAGCTCACCCTCAGCCTCAAGGGCGCTCGTGGCAACAACCTGCGCAATGTCGACCTGGAGATCCCCATCGGCCTGCTGACCTGTGTCACCGGAGTATCCGGTTCAGGCAAGTCGACGCTGATCAACAACACCCTGTTCCCGTTGAGCGCCACCGCGCTGAACGGCGCCACCACCCTGGAGGCTGCTGCGCACGACAGCATCAATGGTCTGCAGCACCTGGACAAGGTGGTGGACATCGACCAGAGCCCGATCGGCCGTACGCCCCGCTCCAACCCGGCAACCTACACCGGGCTGTTCACGCCGATCCGCGAACTGTTCGCCGGAGTACCGGAGTCCCGCTCCCGTGGTTATGGCCCCGGACGCTTCTCCTTCAACGTCAAGGGCGGTCGTTGCGAAGCCTGCCAGGGTGATGGCCTGATCAAGGTGGAAATGCACTTCCTGCCGGACATCTACGTGCCCTGCGATGTGTGCAAGAGCAAGCGTTACAATCGCGAGACCCTGGAGATCAAGTACAAGGGCAAGAGCATCCACGAGGTGCTGGAAATGACCATCGAGGAAGCCCGTGAGTTCTTCGACCCAGTGCCGGCCCTGGCGCGCAAACTGCAAACGCTGATGGATGTGGGCCTGTCCTATATCAAGCTCGGACAGTCAGCTACCACCTTGTCCGGTGGTGAGGCCCAGCGGGTCAAGCTATCCCGCGAGCTGTCCAAGCGCGATACCGGCAAGACCTTGTACATCCTCGATGAACCTACCACCGGCCTGCACTTCGCGGATATCCAGCAACTACTGGACGTTCTGCACCGCCTGCGCGACCACGGCAATACCGTGGTGGTGATCGAACACAACCTGGATGTGATCAAGACAGCCGACTGGCTGGTGGACCTGGGGCCGGAAGGCGGCTCCAAGGGCGGCCAGATCATTGCGGTAGGTACTCCGGAGCAAGTGGTGGAAATGCCTCAATCCCACACTGGACACTATCTCAAGCCATTGCTGACCCGCGACCGCGCCTGAAGGCCATGAAAAAGCCCCCGTCACCTTATGGTGCTGGGGGCTTTCATTTCGTGCATCGGCTGGGGGGTTCGCCAGCACGGCCTGTGATCAGAACTGCGATTGCAGGTAGTTCTCCAGCCCGATGGCCTTGATCAAACCCAGCTGTTTCTCCAGCCAGTAGGTGTGATCTTCCTCGGTGTCCGCCAACTGGACCCTCAGGATGTCACGACTGATGTAGTCCTTGTGCAGCTCGCACAATTCGATGCCCTTGCACAGCGCGGCGCGCACCTTGTATTCCAGGCGCAGGTCGCTGGCCAGCATGTCCGGAACCGTCGTGCCGGTGTCGAGATCATCAGGACGCATGCGCGGCGTGCCTTCAAGCATCAGGATGCGTCGGATCAAGGCGTCAGCGTGTTGTGCCTCTTCCTCCATCTCGTGGTTGATGCGCTCATAGAGCTTGGTGAAGCCCCAGTCTTCGTACATCCGCGAATGAATGAAATATTGGTCGCGTGCTGCCAGTTCTCCCGTCAGCAACGTGTTGAGGTAATCGATTACGTCGGGATGACCTTGCATCGCCCTATATCTCCCTGCTTGAAAGTGGATAGTTTGAACCAAGCTGACTCGCAGGTCACTCAAAAACAGCTGAAAAAGTAATGATTTCCCGAGAAAAACAGGATAAATAACGCAAAAACCGCCCAAATGAGGGCGGTTCTGCTTCTTATTTAGACTTACTTGAGCGATACACCCAAGGCTTTGGCAATACCTTCTCCATAGGCCGGATCAGCCTTGAAGAAATGTTGCAACTGACGCCGTACTACATCGGCTGTAACACCGGCCATGGCGCCAGAGATGTTGTTGATCAACAGAGCCTTCTGCCCGTCATCCATCAGACGGAACAGAGCGCCTGCATGGCTGTAGTAGTCCGTGTCCTCGCGATGATCGTAGCGATCGGCTGCGCCATTCAAAGCCAGGGCTGGCTCTGCATAACGTGGGGCTTGTTTCGGCGCGTCGCTATAGCTGTTGGGCTCGTAGTTCGGCGCTGTGCCACCATTAGTGCCAAACGCCATCGCTCCATCGCGCTGGTAGCTATTGACCGGGCTCAGCGGCGCATTCACCGGCAGTTGCTGGTGATTGGTACCAACGCGATAGCGATGTGCATCGGCGTAGGCAAAGACCCGGCCCTGCAACATGCGATCTGGCGACAGGCCAACGCCCGGAACCATGTTGCTTGGGCCAAACGCAGCCTGCTCGACCTCGGCAAAGTAGTTCAGCGGATTACGGTTCAACTCCAGCTCTCCAACCTCGATCAGTGGGAACTCCTTCTGCGACCAGGTCTTGGTCACATCGAAGGGATTCTCGTAGTGTGCTGCAGCCTGGGCCTCGGTCATGATCTGGATGCAAACGCTCCATTTCGGGAAGTTGCCACGCTCGATGGCATTGAACAGGTCGCGCTGGGCGTAGTCCGGATCGGTGCCAGCCAAGCGAGCAGCCTCTGCCGGAGCCAGGTTCTTGATCCCTTGCTTGGTCTTGTAGTGCCACTTGACCCAGTGCCGCTCGCCGTTAGCGTTGATCAGGCTGTAGGTATGGCTGCCAAAACCGTGCATGTGGCGGTAACCGTCGGGAATACCGCGATCAGAGAACAGGATCGTGACTTGATGTAGAGCCTCGGGCGAATGCGACCAGAAGTCCCACATTGCCTGGGCACTTTTCAGATTGCTCTGAGGCAGACGCTTCTGGGTGTGGATAAAGTCGGGAAACTTCAGAGGATCGCGTATGAAGAACACCGGGGTATTGTTGCCGACGATGTCCCAGTTGCCTTCCTCGGTATAGAACTTGAGAGCAAACCCACGAGGATCGCGCTCAGTGTCCGCCGATCCACGCTCGCCACCCACCGTGGAAAAGCGCAAGAACGTCGGAGTCTTCTTGCCTACCGATTCGAACAACTTGGCACTGGTGTATTGGGTGATATCGCGAGATACCGTGAAAGTACCGTAGGCACCTGAGCCCTTGGCATGTACACGTCGCTCAGGGATGTTTTCGCGATTGAAATGGGCGAGCTTTTCGATCAAGTGAAAATCATCGAGAAGCAATGGGCCTCGAGGGCCGGCTGAACGGGAGTTCTGGTTATCCGCGACAGGAGCGCCACTTGCGGTAGTAAGAATTTTGGTTTGGCTCATGCTCAATATTCCTCTGTCAGTCTGGAAACTGCCGGCTAATCGGCTGACACAGAGTATTGACCATGGATGTTACAACATCCAATGCATTAGATTTCGTGAAACGATAGAAATTAATAATTAAAACACGCACAAAAAACCGGGCACTAGGCCCGGTTTCCTGTTTCAGACTGATGTCTTACTCAGCGGATACTGCTTCGCCGCCAACAGCACGATCAACCAGTTCAACGTACGCCATAGGAGCGTTGTCACCAGCGCGGAAACCGCACTTGAGGATGCGCAGGTAGCCACCCTCACGGGTAGCGTAACGCTTGCCCAGGTCGTTGAAGAGCTTACCAACGATAGCTTTCGAACGAGTACGGTCGAAAGCCAGACGACGGTTAGCTACGCTGTCTGTCTTGGCCAAAGTGATCAGCGGCTCGGCAACGCGGCGCAGTTCTTTAGCTTTCGGCAGGGTGGTTTTGATCAGCTCGTGCTCGAACAACGACACCGCCATGTTTTGGAACATGGCCTTGCGGTGCGAGCTGGTGCGGCTCAGGTGACGCCCACTTTTACGATGACGCATGGTTCATTCCTTACCAAACACAACGTTCGGTGATTACGACGATCAGGCAGTCGCCTTGTCGTCCTTCTTAAGACTTGCAGGCGGCCAGTTATCGAGGCGCATGCCGAGGGACAGACCGCGGGAGGCCAGAACATCCTTGATTTCGGTCAGGGATTTCTTGCCCAGGTTCGGAGTCTTCAACAGTTCTACTTCGGTACGCTGAATCAGGTCGCCGATGTAGTAAATGTTTTCCGCCTTAAGGCAGTTAGCCGAACGTACAGTCAGTTCCAGATCGTCAACCGGGCGAAGCAGGATCGGATCGATCTCGTCTTCCTGCTCGACTACCACTGGCTCACTATCACCCTTGAGGTCGACGAACGCAGCCAACTGCTGTTGCAGGATGGTTGCAGCACGACGGATAGCCTCTTCAGGATCCAGAGTACCGTTGGTTTCCAGATCAATAACCAGCTTGTCCAGGTTGGTACGCTGCTCGACACGGGCGTTTTCCACCACGTAGGCGATACGGCGAACCGGGCTGAACGAAGAGTCGAGCTGCAAGCGACCAATGCTGCGGCTTTCATCTTCATCGCTTTGACGCGAGTCGGCCGGTTCATAACCACGACCACGAGCTACGACGAGCTTCATGTTCAGAGCGCCGTTAGACGCCAGGTTAGCGATTACGTGATCGGGGTTAACGATCTCGACATCATGATCCAGCTGAATATCGGCAGCGGTAACCACCCCCGAACCCTTCTTCGACAAGGTCAGCGTAACTTCGTCACGGCCGTGCAGCTTGATAGCCAGACCTTTAAGGTTCAACAGGATTTCAATTACGTCTTCCTGTACACCTTCGATGGCGCTGTACTCGTGGAGCACACCGTCAATCTCGGCCTCGACTACTGCACAGCCGGGCATTGAGGACAACAGGATGCGGCGCAGCGCGTTGCCCAGGGTGTGGCCAAAACCACGCTCGAGAGGCTCGAGAGTGATCTTGGCGCGGGTTGGACTGACAACCTGCACATCAATATGGCGGGGTGTCAGGAACTCATTTACCGAAATCTGCATGGATGCACCTATTTTCTAGCCCTTACTTGGAGTAGAGCTCGACAATCAGGCTTTCGTTGATGTCGGCGGACAGATCACTGCGAGCTGGAACGTTCTTGAAAACGCCCGACTTCTTCTCAGTGTCTACTTCTACCCATTCTACGCGGCCACGTTGGGCACACAGATCGAGAGCTTGGACAATGCGAAGTTGATTTTTTGCTTTCTCGCGGACAGCGACCACGTCACCAGCACGAACCTGGTAGGACGGAACGTTAACGGTCTGACCGTTTACGCTGATCGACTTGTGCGATACCAGCTGACGGGATTCGGCACGAGTGGAACCGAAGCCCATGCGGTATACAACGTTGTCCAGACGGCATTCCAGCAGCTGCAACAGGTTCTCACCGGTTGCGCCCTTCTTGCCGGCTGCTTGCTTGTAGTAACCGCTGAATTGACGCTCGAGAACGCCGTAGATACGACGAACTTTTTGCTTTTCACGCAGCTGGGTACCGTAGTCGGATTGACGACCACGACGCTGGCCATGGATGCCAGGAGCTGCTTCGATGTTGCACTTGGATTCGATAGCGCGCACGCCGCTCTTCAGGAAGAGATCGGTGCCCTCGCGACGAGCCAGTTTGCATTTTGGACCAATGTAACGAGCCATTCTTTACAATCTCCTGGATTACACGCGGCGCTTCTTCGGCGGACGGCACCCGTTGTGCGGGATTGGCGTCACGTCGGTGATGCTGGCGATCTTGTAGCCACAGCCGTTGAGAGCGCGGACTGCGGATTCACGACCTGGACCTGGACCCTTGACGTTAACGTCGAGGTTCTTCAGGCCATATTCCAGCGCAGCTTGGCCAGCACGTTCAGCAGCTACTTGAGCAGCAAACGGAGTGGACTTGCGAGAACCGCGGAAACCCGAACCACCGGAGGTAGCCCAAGAAAGAGCGTTGCCTTGACGGTCGGTGATGGTCACGATGGTGTTGTTGAAAGACGCGTGGATGTGGGCGATGCCATCAACCACTGTCTTTTTGATTTTCTTACGAGGACGAGCAGCAGGTTTTGCCATGACTAAATTCCTGTCGATTCGCTGGTGCGATTACTTGCGGATCGGCTTACGCGGACCTTTGCGAGTACGCGCGTTGGTCTTGGTACGCTGACCGCGTACTGGCAGACCACGACGATGGCGCAGACCGCGGTAGCAGCCCAGATCCATCAAGCGTTTGATTTTCATGTTGTTTTCGCGACGCAGGTCACCTTCAGTGGTGAACTTCGCCACTTCGCCACGCAGCTGTTCAATTTGCTCGTCGCTCAGATCCTTGATCTTCGCAGCTGGGTTGACCCCAGTCTCTGCACAGATTTTATGTGCAGTAGTGCGACCGACACCATAGATGTAGGTCAGCGAGATAACAGTATGCTTGTTATCTGGAATGTTAACGCCTGCAATACGGGCCATTCAGTGGGACTCCAATTGACAGCTACCTACGCCCCGGAAGCCAAGAAATAGGGCGCGAGATAATATCGCTGTAATAACAAATAATCAACCCGGCAGCGCACTAGCTGCCGGGCTTGAAGCACAATCACACTCAGCCTTGGCGCTGCTTGTGACGTGGTTCCGCGCTGCAAATTACTCGAACAACACCTTCGCGGCGAATAATCTTGCAGTTGCGGCACAGCTTTTTCACCGATGCACGAACTTTCATCACCAACTCCTCGAACCTTATGGATTAGCGCAGCATGCCGCTGCCGTAACCCTTCAGGTTGGCTTTCTTCATCAGGGATTCGTACTGGTGGGAAACGAGATGCGATTGTACTTGCGACATAAAGTCCATAACAACCACAACCACGATCAGCAACGAGGTCCCGCCAAGGTAGAACGGAACGTTTGCAGCAACCACCAAGAACTGTGGCAACAGGCAGACGGCCGTCATATATAGAGCACCGAACATGGTCAAGCGGGTCAGAACACCATCAATGTAGCGTGCCGACTGCTCGCCTGGACGGATGCCCGGAATAAAGGCACCGGACTTCTTCAGGTTTTCCGCTACGTCTTTCGGATTGAACATCAACGCCGTATAGAAGAAGCAGAAGAAAATAATCCCTGCACTAAACAGCAGAATATTCAACGGCTGACCAGGAGCGATCGACTGCGAGATGTCCTGCAACCAGCCCATACCTTCAGACTGACCGAACCAGGCACCCAACGAAGCCGGAAACAGCAAAATGCTGCTCGCGAAGATAGCTGGAATAACACCGGCCATATTCACTTTCAGCGGCAAGTGGCTGGTCTGAGCAGCAAAGACCTTGCGGCCTTGCTGACGCTTGGCGTAGTGAACAGCAATACGACGCTGGCCACGCTCAATGAACACCACAAAACCGATGATCGCTACCGCCAGCAAACCGATCGCAACCAGGGCGAAGATGTTGATATCACCCTGACGTGCAGACTCGAAGGACTGCCCAATCGCTCTCGGAAGACCGGCGACGATACCTGCGAAGATCAACATCGAGATACCGTTGCCAACACCACGCTCAGTAATCTGCTCACCCAGCCACATCATGAACATCGCGCCAGCCACAAACGTGGATACCGCGACGAAATGGAAGCCAAAGTCACCAGTGAACGCAACGCCCTGTCCAGCCAGACCAACGGACATGCCGATGGCCTGAACCAGAGCTAGGACGACAGTGCCGTAGCGGGTGTACTGGCTGATCTTGCGACGGCCAGCTTCACCTTCCTTCTTCAACTGCTCCAACTGCGGACTGACAGCGGTCATGAGCTGCATGATGATCGACGCCGAAATGTACGGCATGATCCCCAATGCAAAAATACTCATGCGCTCCAGTGCACCGCCGGAAAACATGTTGAACAAGCTAAGAATGGTCCCCTCATTCTGTCGAAACAGGTCTGCGAGTCGATCAGGGTTGATACCTGGAACCGGGATGTGCGCACCTATCCGATAGACGATAATCGCCATGAACAGAAAACGCAGACGAGCCCAGAGTTCAGACATACCGCCTTTGCCGAGCGCAGAGAGAGCACCTTGCTTAGCCATTTATTCCTCGAACTTGCCGCCAGCTGCTTCGATAGCCGCACGCGCACCTTTGGTGGCGGCGATACCCTTGATGGTCACAGCGCGAGTAACTTCACCGGACAGCATGATTTTCACACGCTGAACGTTCTGGTTAATCACGTTGGCATCTTTCAGGGACTGCACGGTGACGATATCGCCTTCCACTTTAGCCAACTCGGACAGACGCACTTCTGCGCGATCCATGGCTTTCAGGGAAACGAAACCGAACTTTGGCAGGCGACGATGCAGCGGCTGTTGGCCGCCTTCAAAGCCTGGAGCGATGGTGCCACCGGAGCGGGAAGTCTGACCTTTGTGACCACGGCCACCAGTCTTACCCAAACCACTACCGATACCACGGCCCGGACGATGCTTTTCGCGACGGGAACCCGGCGCTGGACTCAGATCATTGAGTTTCATCGATTAACCCTCGACACGCAGCATGTAGTAAGCCTTGTTGATCATCCCGCGATTCTCGGGAGTATCCTGGACTTCTACAGTGTGACCGATGCGACGCAGACCCAGACCCTTAACGCACAGTTTGTGGTTAGGGATACGGCCGGTCATGCTTTTGATCAGCGTTACTTTTACGGTAGCCATGATCAGATAATCTCCTGGACGCTTTTGCCACGCTTGGCGGCAATGGATTCAGGGGACTGCATTGCTTTCAAACCCTTGAAAGTGGCGTGAACCACGTTTA
Source organism: Pseudomonas sp. L5B5 (assembly GCF_020520285.1). Taxonomy (NCBI): domain Bacteria; kingdom Pseudomonadati; phylum Pseudomonadota; class Gammaproteobacteria; order Pseudomonadales; family Pseudomonadaceae; genus Pseudomonas; species Pseudomonas sp. L5B5. The sequence goes on along the minus strand of NZ_CP084742.1, from coordinate 4,924,793 downwards.
CTGGGTTAGTCGAGCCGTAGCACTTGGCCAGAACGTTCTGAACGCCAGCAACTTCGAGGACAGCACGCATAGCGCCGCCAGCGATGATACCGGTACCTTCAGAGGCAGGCTGCATGTACACCTTGGAAGCACCGTGAGCGGACTTCATTGCGTACTGCAGAGTAGTACCGTTCAGATCAACTTGGATCATGTTGCGGCGAGCAGCTTCCATTGCCTTCTGGATCGCAGCAGGCACTTCACGCGACTTGCCACGGCCGAAGCCAACACGCCCCTTACCATCACCAACCACGGTCAACGCGGTGAAAGTGAAGATACGGCCGCCTTTTACGGTTTTGGCTACGCGGTTAACTTGAACCAGCTTCTCAATGTAGCCTTCGTCGCGCTTTTGGTCGTTATTTGACATAACTTAGAACTCCAGCCCAGCTTCACGAGCAGCATCAGCCAGCGCCTTGACGCGGCCGTGGTACTTGAAGCCAGAGCGGTCGAAAGCCACCTGCGAGACGCCAGCGGCTTTCGCACGCGTAGCGACCAGCTGGCCAACCTTAGTGGCCGCGTCGATGTTGCCAGTGGCGCCATCACGCAGTTCTTTATCCAAAGTCGAGGCACTTGCCAGGACTTTGTTGCCGTCGGCCGAAATGACCTGGGCGTAGATGTGCTGCGAAGAGCGGAACACGCAGAGACGCACGACTTCGAGTTCGTGCATTTTCAGGCGTGCTTTGCGAGCGCGACGCAGTCGAGTAACTTTTTTGTCGGTCATTTGCTATGCCCTACTTCTTCTTGGCTTCTTTACGACGGACGACTTCGTCCGCGTAGCGCACACCTTTGCCTTTGTAAGGCTCTGGTGGACGGAAGTCGCGGATCTCAGCGGCCACTTGACCTACCAGCTGCTTATCGATGCCCTTGATCAGGATATCGGTCTGGCTAGGAGTCTCAGCGGTAATGCCTTCCGGCAGTTCGTAATCCACTGGATGCGAGAAGCCGAGAGCCAGGTTCAGCACTGTGCCTTTTGCTTGTGCCTTGTAACCAACACCGACCAGCTGGAGCTTACGCTCGAAGCCTTGGCTTACGCCTTGGACCATGTTGTTTACCAGAGCACGAGTGGTACCGGCCATTGCACGAGTTTGTTGGTCGCCGTTGCGAGCAGCAAAACGCAGCTCACCAGCTTCCTCAACGATTTCAACGGACGAGTGTACGTTCAGTTCGAGAGTGCCCTTGGCACCCTTCACCGAAAGCTGTTGGCCGGCGAACTTAACTTCGACACCAGCTGGCAGCTTAACGGGGTTCTTAGCGACGCGAGACATGCTTATCCCCCCTTAGAACACAGTGCAAAGAACTTCGCCGCCGACACCGGCAGCGCGCGCAGCACGATCAGTCATCACACCTTTGTTGGTGGAGACGATAGACACGCCAAGACCGCCACGTACTTTCGGCAGTTCTTCAACGGACTTGTACTGACGCAGGCCTGGACGGCTAACGCGCTTGACTTCCTCGATGACCGGACGGCCTTCGAAGTATTTCAGCTCGATGGACAGCAGAGGTTTGATTTCGCTGCTGATCTGATAACCCGCGATGTAACCTTCGTCCTTCAGGACTTTTGCTACAGCCACCTTCAACGTGGAAGACGGCATGCTTACGACGGACTTTTCAGCCATCTGGGCATTACGGATTCGAGTTAGCATGTCCGCTAACGGGTCCTGCATACTCATGGGCTAGATGCTCCTGATACAAAAAGAATTAGCCTTGCGGCCACAACTGTCGCCTGGAAAACCCGGGCAAAAAACACGGGCTCAGGCGAGCCGGTCATTCTAGACACACCCCAGAAATGAATCAAGCCCCAAAAGGGGCTTGATTCATGTTCAAGGCCACCGGTGATCGGGATCTTGCGACCCCGAACGCCGAGACTTTGATAGCTATTACCAGCTGGCTTTAACCAGACCTGGTACGTCACCACGCATAGCAGCTTCACGCAGCTTGTTACGGCCAAGGCCGAACTTGCGGTAAACGCCGTGCGGACGACCAGTCAGGCGGCAGCGGTTACGCATGCGCGCGGCGCTTGCGTCACGTGGCTGCTTCTGCAGAGCTACGGTAGCTTCCCAACGAGCTTCTGGACTTGCGTTCAGATCCACGATGATAGCTTTCAGCGCTGCACGCTTGGTGGCGTACTTGGCAACAGTGAGCTGACGCTTCAGCTCACGGTTTTTCATGCTCTTCTTGGCCATTTTCCTACTCCAATCAGTTGCGGAACGGGAATTTGAAAGCACGCAGCAGAGCGCGGCCTTCATCATCGTTCTTGGCAGTGGTGGTCAGGGTAATGTCCAGACCGCGGAGAGCATCGATCTTGTCGTAATCGATTTCCGGGAAAATGATCTGCTCTTTCACGCCCATGCTGTAGTTACCACGACCATCGAAGGACTTGGCATTCAGGCCGCGGAAGTCGCGAACCCGAGGCAGGGAGATCGACAGCAGACGATCCAGGAACTCGTACATACGCTCACGGCGCAGAGTCACCTTAACACCGATCGGCCATCCTTCGCGGACTTTGAAGCCAGCGATGGATTTACGAGCGTAGGTCACAACGACTTTTTGGCCGGTGATCTTTTCCAGGTCAGCAACAGCATGCTCGATGACTTTCTTGTCACCGATTGCTTCGCCCAGACCCATGTTCAGGGTGATTTTGGTAACGCGCGGAACTTCCATCACGTTCGAAAGCTTAAGTTCTTCCTTAAGTTTCGGAGCGATTTCCTTCCGGTAAATCTCTTTTAGTCGTGCCATGGTCTTCTACCTAGCAGTGTTCAAGCATCAACCGCTTTTTGGGTCGACTTGAAGACACGAATTTTTTTGCCGTCTTCTACTTTGAAACCAACGCGATCAGCCTTGTTGGTTTCGCCGTTGAAAATGGCGACGTTGGAAGCGTGCAGTGGCGCTTCTTTCTCGACGATACCGCCCTGTACGCCCGACATCGGGTTAGGCTTGGTATGACGCTTGACCAGATTCAGGCCACCAACGACCAGACGGTCATCAGCCAGAACCTTAAGCACCTTACCGCGCTTACCTTTGTCTTTGCCGGCGATCACGATGATCTCGTCGTCACGACGAATCTTTTGCATGTCGGATCTCCTTACAGCACTTCTGGGGCGAGCGAGACGATCTTCATGAACTTCTCAGTACGAAGTTCACGGGTCACTGGCCCAAAGATACGGGTGCCGATCGGCTCTTGCTTGTTGTTCAGAAGAACAGCAGCGTTACCATCAAAGCGAATGATCGAGCCATCTGCACGGCGAACACCGTGGCGAGTGCGGACTACAACAGCAGTCATCACTTGGCCTTTCTTGACCTTACCGCGAGGAATTGCTTCCTTGACGGTAACCTTGATGATGTCACCGATACCAGCGTAACGACGATGGGAGCCACCCAGCACCTTGATGCACATAACGCGGCGGGCGCCGCTGTTATCGGCCACATCGAGCATGGATTGAGTCTGAATCATATAATTTCTCCGACCCTTAGCCCTTAGACTTCCACAGCGCGTTCGAGAACATCAACCAGGGCCCAGGACTTGGTCTTGGCCATCGGACGAGTTTCACGAATAGTGACTTTGTCGCCGATGTGGCACTGGTTGGTTTCGTCGTGCGCGTGCAGCTTAGTCGAACGCTTAACGTATTTACCGTAGATAGGGTGCTTAACGCGACGCTCGATCAGAACGGTGATGGTCTTGTCCATCTTGTCGCTGACAACACGGCCAGTCAGCGTACGGACAGTTTTTTCGGCTTCAGCCATGATTACTTACCTGCCTGCTGGTTGAGCACAGTCTTCACGCGAGCGATGTCACGCTTAACTTGCGAGAGCAGATGAGACTGCCCCAACTGGCCAGTTGCTTTCTGCATACGCAGATTGAACTGGTCGCGCAGCAGGCCGAGCAGTTGCTCGTTCAGCTGCTGTGCGGATTTTTCACGAAGTTCATTCGCTTTCATCACATCACCGTCCGTTTAACAAAGGCGGTGGCGAGCGGCAGCTTTGCAGCAGCCAGGGCAAAAGCCTCACGCGCCAGCTCTTCAGTTACACCCTCGATTTCATACAGGACTTTGCCTGGCTGAATCTGGGCAACCCAGTATTCGACGTTACCCTTACCTTTACCCATCCGAACTTCGAGTGGCTTCTTGGAAATAGGCTTGTCCGGGAATACACGGATCCAGATCTTGCCGCCACGTTTTACGTGACGGGTCAGGGCACGACGTGCCGACTCGATCTGACGAGCGGTGAGACGACCACGAGCTACAGACTTCAGCGCGAACTCGCCGAAGCTGACTTTGCTACCGCGCAGTGCCAGACCACGGTTGTGGCCGGTCATTTGCTTGCGGAACTTCGTACGCTTTGGTTGCAACATTTGGCGTACCCCTTACTTAGCAGCTTTTTTACGAGGCGCAGGTGCTTGCGGCTTCAGCTCTTCTTGGCGACCACCAATTACTTCGCCTTTGAAGATCCAAACCTTCACACCGATCACACCGTAGGTGGTGTGAGCTTCGTAGGTGGCATAGTCGATATCGGCACGCAGGGTGTGCAGTGGCACACGACCTTCGCGATACCATTCAGTACGTGCGATTTCAGCACCGCCGAGACGACCGCTCACTTGGATTTTGATGCCTTTGGCACCAATGCGCATGGCGTTCTGTACGGCGCGCTTCATGGCGCGACGGAACATAACACGACGCTCCAGCTGCTGAGCTACGCTCTGCGCAACCAGCATACCGTCGAGCTCCGGCTTGCGGATCTCTTCGATATTGATGTGCACAGGCACACCCATTTGCTTGGTCAGGTCCTGACGCAGTTTTTCAACATCTTCACCTTTCTTGCCGATCACGATGCCGGGACGAGCGGTGTGGATGGTGATGCGTGCAGTTTGAGCCGGACGATGAATATCGATACGGCTTACGGACGCGCTTTTTAGTTTGTCTTGGAGATACTCACGCACATTCAGATCTGCGAGCAAATAGTCCGCATAAGTCCGACCGTCTGCGTACCAGACGGAGGTGTGCTCCTTGACGATTCCCAGGCGAATGCCAATGGGATGTACTTTCTGACCCATCTCTTCGACTCCGTTACTTGTCAGCAACCTTGACAGTGATATGGCAAGACCGCTTGACGATGCGATCAGCACGGCCTTTGGCACGTGGCATGATGCGCTTCAGCGAACGCCCTTCGTTGACGAAAACGGTGGAGACCTTCAGGTCATCAACGTCTGCGCCTTCGTTATGCTCGGCGTTGGCTACGGCCGACTCCAGCACTTTCTTCATGATCTCGGCGGCTTTCTTACTGCTGAAAGCCAGCAGGTTGAGCGCTTCGCCCACCTTCTTCCCGCGGATCTGGTCGGCGACCAAGCGGGCTTTCTGGGCGGAGATTCGAGCGCCCGACAACTTAGCGGCTACTTCCATCGTTCCTTACCCCTTAACGCTTGGCTTTCTTGTCAGCCACGTGCCCGCGATATGTACGGGTACCGGCGAACTCGCCCAGTTTGTGGCCGACCATGTCTTCGTTCACGAGAACTGGAACATGCTGACGACCGTTATGCACAGCAATGGTCAGACCGACCATTTGTGGCAGGATCATGGAACGGCGCGACCAGGTCTTAACTGGTTTGCGATCGTTCTTTTCCGCCGCCACTTCGATCTTCTTCAGTAGGTGAAGATCAATAAAAGGACCTTTTTTCAGAGAACGTGGCACTGTCGTATCCCTCTATTTACTTGCGACGACGGACGATCATTTTGTCGGTACGCTTATTACCACGAGTCTTCGCGCCCTTAGTCGGGAAGCCCCATGGCGATACCGGATGACGACCACCGGAGGTACGACCTTCACCACCACCATGTGGGTGGTCAACCGGGTTCATGGCAACACCACGAACGGTTGGGCGAACGCCACGCCAGCGTTTGGCACCAGCTTTACCCAGCGAACGCAGGCTGTGCTCGGAGTTCGAGACTTCGCCCAGGGTCGCACGGCATTCAGCCAATACTTTACGCATTTCACCAGAGCGCAGACGCAGGGTGACGTAGACACCTTCGCGAGCGACCAACTGAGCCGAAGCACCAGCGGAACGAGCGATTTGGGCACCCTTGCCTGGCTTCAGTTCGATGCCGTGCACGGTGCTACCAACTGGAATGTTACGCAGCTGCAGAGCGTTGCCCGGCTTGATCGGTGCCAGGGCACCTGCGATCAGCTGGTCGCCAGCACTCACGCCTTTAGGGGCGATGATGTAGCGACGCTCGCCATCTGCATAGCACAGCAGGGCGATGTGAGCAGTACGGTTTGGATCGTATTCGATGCGCTCGACGGTGGCAGCGATGCCATCCTTGTCGTTGCGACGGAAGTCGACCAGACGATAATGCTGCTTATGACCACCACCAACGTGACGAGTAGTGATACGGCCATTGTTGTTACGACCACCAGACTTCGATTTTTTCTCGATCAGCGGTGCGTGAGGAGCGCCTTTATGCAGCTCCTGGTTGACCACCTTGACCACAAAACGGCGGCCAGGGGAAGTCGGTTTGCATTTAACGATTGCCATGATGCGCCCCTTCCTTACTCAGCACTGCTGCTGAAATCGAGATCTTGGCCTGGCTGAAGGGAGATAACTGCCTTCTTCCAGTCATTACGCTTGCCCAGACCGCGAGCGGTACGCTTGCTCTTACCCAGAACATTCAGGGTAGTAACGCGTTCCACTTTCACGCTGAACAGGCTTTCGACGGCCTTCTTGATTTCCAGCTTGGTTGCATCGGTAGCAACCTTGAAAACGAACTGGCCTTTTTTGTCTGCCAGAACCGTAGCCTTCTCGGAAACATGCGGGCCAAGCAGAACTTTAAATACGCGTTCCTGGTTCATCCCAGCAGCTCCTCGAATTTCTTCACGGCCGACACAGTGATCAACACTTTGTCGTATGCGATCAGACTAACTGGATCGGAACCCTGCACATCACGTACATCGACGTGAGGAAGGTTACGAGCAGCCAGGTACAGGTTCTGATCAACAGCGTCAGACACGATCAGAACGTCGGTCAGACTCATGCTGTTCAGCTTGCCCAGCAGATCTTTGGTTTTTGGAGTTTCAACAGCGAAATCCTGAACCACGACCAGACGATCAGTACGCACCAGCTCAGCAAGGATGGAACGCATTGCTGCGCGATACATCTTCTTGTTCAGCTTCTGGGAGTGATCCTGTGGACGAGCTGCGAAAGTGGTACCGCCGCCACGCCAGATTGGGCTACGGATAGTACCGGCACGAGCACGGCCAGTACCTTTCTGACGCCATGGGCGCTTGCCGCCACCGGAAACGTCGGAACGGGTCTTTTGCTGCTTGCTACCCTGACGGCCGCCGGCCATATAGGCCACGACTGCTTGGTGAACCAGCGTCTCGTTGAATTCGCCGCCAAATGTCAGTTCGGAAACTTCGATCGCTTGAGCGTCATTTACATTTAATTGCATGTCAGCTTCCCCTTAACCGCGAGCCTTGGCAGCCGGACGCACAACCAGATTGCCGCCAGTAGCGCCAGGAACAGCACCCTTGACCAACAACAGATTGCGTTCAGCGTCGACGCGCACTACTTCCAGGGACTGTACGGTCACGCGCTCAGCGCCCATATGACCGGACATTTTCTTGCCCTTGAATACACGACCAGGAGTCTGGCACTGGCCAATAGAACCCGGGACGCGGTGGGAGACGGAGTTACCGTGGGTGTTATCTTGACCGCGGAAATTCCAACGCTTGATGGTACCGGCGAAGCCTTTACCTTTCGACTGACCGGTAACATCTACCAGTTGGCCAGCTGCGAAGATTTCTGCATTGATCAGATCGCCAGCTTGGTACTCGCCTTCTTCAAGACGAAACTCCCAAACGCCACGACCGGCAGCAACGTTCGCTTTAGCGAAGTGGCCTGCTTGAGCAGCAGTCACGCGCGAAGCACGACGCTCACCTACAGTGACTTGCACTGCACGATAGCCATCGGTTTCTTCAGTTTTGAACTGGGTGACGCGATTCGGCTCGATCTCAATGACCGTGACCGGAATGGAGACACCTTCTTCGGTGAAAATACGGGTCATACCGCATTTACGACCGACTACACCAATAGTCATGTTGTAAACCTCATGAGTGTACGGGGCTTTCACCCGCTATGGCCGCCCATTTCAGAGCGTTACACGACTAAGACCGAGTCTTAGCCGAGGCTGATCTGCACTTCCACACCTGCCGCAAGATCAAGCTTCATAAGAGCATCAACGGTTTTATCCGTTGGCTGGACGATGTCCAGTACACGCTTATGAGTACGGATCTCGTACTGGTCGCGCGCGTCTTTGTTGACGTGCGGAGAGACCAGAACGGTGAACCGTTCTTTACGGGTAGGCAGTGGAATTGGACCACGCACTTGAGCACCAGTACGTTTCGCGGTTTCCACGATTTCCTGGGTGGATTGGTCGATCAGGCGATGGTCGAAAGCCTTCAACCTGATACGGATTTGCTGATTTTGCATTGGATTTCAGACTCCAGGCTGCTATTCCCACCGGGCGCAATACGCCCGTTAAAAGGAGGCGCAATTCTATAGACGGCCCCACAGAGTGTCAACCCAATAAAAAAGCCCCCGCAAGCGGGGGCTTCTTCATGAGCCGTCGATTACTCGATGACTTTGGCTACGACGCCAGCGCCGACGGTACGACCGCCTTCACGGATAGCGAAACGCAGACCATCTTCCATCGCGATGGTTTTGATCAGAGTAACAACCATTTGGATGTTGTCACCTGGCATTACCATTTCAACGCCTTCTGGCAGCTCGCAGTTACCAGTCACGTCAGTAGTACGGAAGTAGAACTGTGGACGGTAGCCTTTGAAGAACGGAGTATGACGACCGCCTTCTTCCTTGCTCAGAACGTAAACTTCTGCAGTGAACTTGGTGTGCGGCTTAACGGTACCTGGCTTAACCAGAACCTGACCACGCTCAACATCATCACGCTTGGTGCCGCGCAGCAGAACGCCGCAGTTCTCGCCAGCACGACCTTCGTCGAGCAGCTTGCGGAACATTTCAACGCCGGTGCAGGTAGTTTTCTGAGTATCGCGCAGACCAACGATCTCAACTTCTTCCTGGATGCGAACGATGCCACGCTCAACACGGCCAGTTACCACGGTGCCACGACCGGAGATCGAGAACACGTCTTCGATTGGCATCAGGAACGGCTTGTCGATTGCACGCTCTGGCTCTGGAATGTAGGTATCTAGAGTTTCTACCAGACGCTTAACAGCGGTGGTACCCATTTCGTTGTCGTCTTGGCCGTTCAGAGCCATCAGAGCCGAACCGATGATGATCGGAGTGTCGTCACCTGGGAAGTCGTAAGTGCTCAGCAGATCGCGCACTTCCATCTCAACCAGCTCCAGCAGCTCAGCATCATCAACCATGTCAGCCTTGTTCAGGAAGACAACGATGTACGGAACGCCAACCTGACGGGACAGCAGGATGTGCTCACGAGTTTGTGGCATCGGACCATCAGCGGCCGAACAAACCAGAATCGCGCCATCCATCTGGGCAGCACCGGTGATCATGTTTTTTACGTAGTCGGCGTGACCTGGGCAGTCAACGTGCGCGTAGTGACGCACAGCCGAATCGTATTCAACGTGAGCGGTGTTGATGGTGATACCACGAGCTTTTTCTTCCGGGGCGCTGTCGATCTTGTCGAAGTCAACCTTGGCCGAACCGAAAACCTCGGAGCAAACGCGAGTCAGAGCAGCAGTCAGAGTGGTTTTACCGTGGTCAACGTGACCGATGGTGCCAACGTTGACGTGCGGTTTGTTACGTTCAAATTTTTCTTTAGCCACGACAATTAACTCCTAGCCTAAAGGGGAGGCTGAATCAGCCTTGTTTTTTAACGAGAGCTTCGACGATGTTCGACGGAGCTTCGGCGTATTTGGAGAATTCCATAGAGTAGCTCGCGCGACCCTGAGACATGGAACGGACGTCGGTCGCATAACCGAACATCTCACCCAGTGGCACTTCGGCACGGATAACCTTGCCGGACACCGAGTCGTCCATACCCTGGATCAGACCACGACGACGGTTCAGGTCACCCATCACGTCACCCATGTAGTCCTCGGGGGTTACTACTTCAACCTTCATGATCGGCTCAAGCACAACACCACCGCCCTTCTGGGCCAGCTGCTTGGTCGCCATGGAGGCCGCTACCTTGAACGCCATCTCGTTGGAGTCGACGTCGTGGTAGGAACCATCAAACACGGTAGCCTTCAGGCCGATCAGCGGATAGCCGGCAACGACGCCGTTCTTCATCTGCTCTTCGATACCCTTCTGGATAGCCGGAATGTATTCCTTAGGAACCACACCACCAACAACCTCGTTGGTGAAGACCAGGCCTTCAGTGATGTTGCCGCTCGCATCGACGTCCGGCTCCGAGAAACGGATCCAGCAATGACCGAACTGACCGCGACCGCCGGACTGGCGAACGAACTTGCCTTCGATCTCGACGTTGCTCTTGCTGATCTTCTCGCGGTACGAAACCTGCGGCTTGCCGATGTTGGCCTCGACGTTGAACTCGCGCTTCATGCGGTCAACGAGGATGTCCAGGTGCAGCTCACCCATACCGGAGATGATGGTTTGACCCGTCTCTTCGTCGGTCTTGACACGGAACGACGGGTCTTCCTGAGCCAGCTTGCCCAGTGCGATACCCATCTTTTCCTGGTCCTGCTTGGTTTTCGGCTCTACCGCTACCGAAATCACAGGCTCAGGGAAGTCCATACGCTCAAGAATGATCTGCTTGTCGAGATCGCACAGAGTGTCACCAGTAGTGACGTCCTTCATGCCGATCAGCGCAGCGATATCACCTGCACGCACTTCCTTGATTTCTTCACGCTGGTTGGCGTGCATCTGCACCATACGACCAACGCGCTCTTTCTTGCCCTTGACCGAGTTGATCACGGAGTCGCCCGAGCTCAGGAAGCCCGAGTAAACGCGCACGAAAGTCAGAGTACCAACGAACGGGTCAGTGGCAATCTTGAACGCCAGAGCAGAGAAGGGCTCAGCATCATCCGCGTGACGCTCGTCGTAATCCGCCTCCACCAACTCCTCTTTCGGCTTCTCGATGAGATCCGGATGGATACCCTTGATCGCTGGGATCTCGGTAGGAGCAGGCAGGAAGTCGATAACGGCGTCGAGAACCAGGGGAACACCCTTGTTCTTGAACGAAGAACCGCAGACAGCCGGAACGATCTCGCTAGCCAAGGTGCGCGCACGCAGGCCGGCCTTGATCTCTTCAGCGGTCAGCTCACCTTCTTCAAGGTACTTGTTCATCAGCTCTTCGTTGGCTTCAGCAGCAGCTTCAACCATGTTGGAGCGCCACTCGTTAGCCAGGTCCAGCATATCGGCAGGAATCTCTTCCTCACGATAGGTAGTACCCTTGTCGTCGTCGTTCCAGTAGATCGCCTTCATCTTGATCAGGTCGACCTGACCCTGGAAGTTATCTTCCGAACCGATAGCCAACTGAACCGGAACCGGGGTGTGCCCCAGACGATTCTTGATCTGACCAACAACGCGCAGGAAGTTAGCACCCGCACGGTCCATCTTGTTCACGTAGACAATACGTGGAACGCCGTACTTGTTGGCTTGACGCCATACGGTTTCGGACTGAGGCTCAACACCGGATGTACCGCAGAACACAACGACCGCACCGTCGAGTACGCGCAGGGAACGCTCTACTTCAATAGTGAAGTCTACGTGACCAGGGGTATCGATAACGTTTACACGATAGTTATCGTATTGGCCGCGCGAACCCTTCCAGAAGGTAGTAACAGCAGCGGACGTGATGGTAATACCACGCTCCTGCTCCTGCACCATCCAGTCGGTAGTAGCAGCGCCGTCATGCACCTCACCCATCTTGTGGCTGAGACCTGTATAGAACAGGATCCGCTCGGTAGTGGTAGTCTTGCCCGCATCAACGTGGGCACAGATACCAATGTTACGGTAGCGGTTGATTGCTGTAGTACGAGCCATAAAGCCCTCGCAAATTGAATGATGCCGATATTAGAAGCGGTAGTGCGAGAAAGCCTTGTTGGCTTCAGCCATACGGTGAACGTCTTCACGCTTCTTAACTGCAGCACCCTTGCCTTCGGCAGCGTCCAGCAGTTCGCCAGCCAAACGCAGAGCCATAGACTTCTCACCGCGCTTGCGCGCGAAGTCTACCAACCAGCGCATTGCCAGAGCGTTACGACGGGACGGACGAACTTCGACCGGAACCTGGTAAGTAGCACCGCCTACACGGCGCGACTTCACTTCGACCAGCGGAGCGATGGCGTCGAGAGCTTTCTCGAAGATTTCCAGGGGATCGCTGTTCTTGCGCTCTTTAACTTTGTCCAGCGCGCCATAAACAATACGCTCGGCAACGGCTTTCTTGCCGCTTTCCATTACGTGGTTCATGAACTTGGCGAGGATCTGGCTTCCGTATTTCGGATCGTCCAGAATCTCACGTTTGGCTGCTACGCGACGTCTTGGCATTGATAAGCCCTCAAACGGTCTTCAGGTTAGCTCGGGACAGGTCATCCAAAGAATGCGTGCCCGACCTTACTCTTATCGACTCAATATAAATAAAAACCGCAAAACGACCGATTACTTCGGACGCTTGGTACCGTACTTCGAACGACCCTGGTTACGACCTTTAACGCCGGAGGTATCCAGAGAGCCGCGAACGGTGTGGTAACGAACACCTGGCAAGTCTTTTACACGGCCGCCACGAATCAGAACGACGCTGTGCTCTTGCAGGTTGTGGCCTTCACCACCGATGTACGAGGAAACCTCGAAACCGTTGGTCAGACGCACACGGCATACTTTACGCAGTGCCGAGTTTGGTTTTTTCGGCGTAGTGGTATACACGCGAGTGCACACGCCACGACGTTGCGGGCAGTTCTGCAGCGCAGGCACGTCGGATTTCTCGACGATACGCTTACGCGGCTGACGTACCAGCTGGTTGATAGTTGCCATCTACTAGCTCCACTGTTGTCTTTCGACATAAACAAAATGGCAGAGCAGGAGCTCTACCAAATTTAGGGGTACAAGAGTCTAAAGAGGATCTTGCCCCCAGTCAAGACAAGGCCCCGGCCTCCCCGATCAGTGAACCTCGACACAAATGCCGTGGTTTACTCCCGGGAAGTCGGGGCCTCGCCTCAATCCACTACCGGCATCAGCTACCGCTAGAGTTCAAAGCTTCAGTCAGTGCTGCTTCGACTTCGCTTGCACTTACGCGCAGAGGCTTGTCGGCATCACGACGACGCTTGCGCTCGCTGTGGTAAGCCAGACCGGTACCAGCCGGGATCAGACGACCCACGACCACGTTCTCTTTCAGGCCGCGCAGGTAGTCACGCTTGCCAGTCACTGCCGCCTCGGTCAGTACTCGTGTGGTCTCCTGGAAGGAGGCCGCCGAGATGAACGATTCGGTGGACAAGGACGCCTTCGTAATACCCAACAGCACGCGGGTGTACTTGGAGATGAACTTGTCTTCGCTGCTCAGGCGCTCGTTTTCTACCAGTACGTGAGTCAGTTCCATCTGGTCGCCCTTGATGAAACTGGAATCGCCGGACTCGGCAATCTCAACCTTACGCAGCATCTGACGCAGGATGGTCTCGATGTGCTTGTCGTTGATCTTCACGCCCTGCAGGCGATAAACGTCCTGGATCTCATTGACGATGTACTTGGCCAGCGCACTGACACCCAGCAAACGCAGGATGTCGTGTGGATCACTCGGACCGTCGGAGATAACTTCGCCGCGATTCACTTGCTCGCCTTCGAAGACGTTCAGGTGACGCCACTTCGGAATCAGCTCTTCGTACGGATCGCTTCCGTCGTTCGGGGTAATGACCAGACGGCGCTTGCCCTTGGTTTCCTTACCGAACGCGATGGTGCCGCTGACTTCAGCCAGAATCGAGGCCTCTTTCGGGCGACGAGCTTCGAACAAGTCGGCAACACGCGGCAGACCACCGGTGATGTCGCGGGTCTTCGAAGTTTCTTGCGGAATACGAGCGATAACATCACCGATCGCAATCTGCGCACCGTCGGCAACACCGACCAGGGCGTTAGCCGGCAGGAAGTACTGGGCCGGTACGTCGGTACCCGGCAGTAGCAGATCCTTGCCATCCATACCCACCATCTTCACCGCAGGACGAATATCCTTGCCGGCAGCTGGACGATCTTTGACGTCAAGCACTTCAATGTTGGTCATACCGGTCAATTCGTCAGTCTGACGCTTGATCGTGATGCCTTCTTCCATGCCCACGTAGGTCACGGTACCTTTCATTTCGGTAACGATCGGGTGGGTGTGCGGGTCCCACTTGGCCACGATTGCGCCAGCGTCGACCTTGTCGCCTTCTTTAACCGAGATCACAGCACCGTACGGCAGCTTGTAGCGCTCGCGCTCACGACCGAAGTCGTCAGCGATAGCCAGCTCACCCGAACGAGACACAGCAACCAAATGGCCATCCACTCGCTCAACGTGCTTCAGGTTGTGCAGACGGACGGTACCGCCATTCTTCACCTGAACGCTGTCAGCTGCAGAGGTCCGGCTTGCCGCACCACCGATGTGGAACGTACGCATGGTCAACTGGGTACCCGGCTCACCGATGGACTGGGCAGCGATAACGCCGACAGCTTCACCGATGTTCACCTGGTGACCACGAGCCAAGTCACGACCGTAGCACTTGGCGCAAATGCCGTAGCGGGTTTCGCAGCTGATCGGAGAACGCACGATCACTTCGTCGATGCTGTTCAGCTCGATGAACTCAACCCACTTCTCGTCTACCAGAGTGCCCGCAGGAACGATGACGTCTTCGGTACCTGGCTTGAATACATCACGGGCAATAACACGACCCAATACGCGCTCACCCAGCGGCTCTACAACATCACCGCCTTCAATGTGCGGAGTCATCAGCAGGCCGTGTTCGGTGCCGCAATCGATCTCGGTTACCACCAGGTCCTGCGCTACGTCTACCAGACGACGAGTCAGGTAACCGGAGTTCGCAGTTTTCAACGCGGTATCCGCCAGACCTTTACGAGCACCGTGAGTCGAGATGAAGTACTGGAGTACGCTCAGACCTTCACGGAAGTTCGCAGTAATCGGCGTTTCGATGATGGAGCCGTCCGGCTTGGCCATCAGACCACGCATACCGGCCAACTGGCGGATCTGTGCGGCGGAACCCCGCGCACCCGAGTCAGCCATCATGTACATCGAGTTGAAAGATTCCTGATCGACTTCGTCACCATTGCGATCAATGACCTTCTCTTTCGAGAGGTTGGCCATCATCGCCTTGGAGACTTCGTCGTTGGCCTTCGACCAAAGGTCGATCACCTTGTTGTACTTCTCGCCCTGGGTTACCAGGCCGGAGGCGTACTGGCTCTCGATTTCTTTCACTTCGTCGGTGGCAGCACCGATGATGCGGGCCTTTTCATCAGGGATAACGAAGTCGTTAACGCCGATGGAAACACCAGAGATAGTCGAGTAGGCAAAACCGGTGTACATCAACTGGTCAGCGAAGATCACGGTCTCTTTCAAACCAACCACGCGGTAGCACTGGTTGATCAGCTTGGAGATCGCTTTTTTCTTCATCGGCAGGTTGACGACGTCGAACGACAGGCCTTTTGGCACAACCTGGAACAGCAGTGCACGACCGACAGTGGTGTCGACAATACGGGTAGCACTCACGCTGCCGCCATCACGATCGTTGACGGTTTCGTTGATACGAACCTTGATCTTCGCGTGCAGCGCGGCTTCGCCGGCGCGGAACACACGGTCAACTTCTTGCAGGTCCGCGAACACACGACCCTCGCCCTTGGCGTTGATCGCTTCACGAGTCATGTAGTACAGACCCAGTACAACGTCCTGCGACGGAACGATGATTGGCTCACCGTTGGCTGGCGACAGAATGTTGTTGGTCGACATCATCAACGCACGCGCTTCCAGCTGGGCTTCCAGTGTCAGCGGTACGTGCACGGCCATTTGGTCGCCGTCGAAGTCGGCGTTGTACGCAGCACAGACCAGAGGGTGCAGCTGGATAGCCTTGCCTTCGATCAGTACCGGCTCAAACGCCTGGATACCCAGACGGTGAAGGGTCGGTGCACGGTTGAGGAGAACCGGGTGTTCGCGAATCACTTCAGCGAGAACGTCCCAAACCTCTGGCAGTTCGCGCTCGACCATTTTCTTGGCCGCCTTGATGGTGGTCGCGAGACCGCGCATTTCCAGCTTGCCGAAGATGAACGGCTTGAACAGCTCAAGAGCCATCTTCTTAGGCAGGCCGCACTGGTGCAGACGCAGGGTCGGGCCTACGGTAATTACCGAACGACCGGAGTAGTCAACACGCTTACCGAGCAAGTTCTGACGGAAACGACCTTGCTTACCCTTGATCATGTCAGCCAGGGATTTCAGAGGACGCTTGTTCGAACCGGTGATAGCGCGGCCACGACGACCGTTGTCGAGCAAGGCGTCGACCGCTTCTTGCAACATACGCTTTTCGTTGCGCACGATGATGTCCGGAGCGGACAGGTCAAGCAGGCGCTTCAAGCGGTTGTTACGGTTGATCACGCGGCGGTACAGGTCGTTGAGGTCGGACGTCGCGAAACGACCACCGTCCAACGGTACCAGCGGACGCAGGTCTGGCGGCAGAACCGGCAGAACGGTCAGCACCATCCACTCTGGCAGGTTGCCGGAACCCTGGAAGGCTTCCATCAACTTCAGACGCTTGGACAGTTTCTTGATCTTGGTTTCGGAGTTGGTTTGCGGAATTTCTTCGCGCAGACGACCAATCTCGTGCTCCAGGTCGATAGCGTGCAGCAGTTCGCGGACAGCCTCGGCACCCATGCGGGCATCGAAATCGTCGCCGAACTCTTCCAGCGCTTCGAAGTACTGCTCGTCGTTCAGCAACTGACCCTTTTCAAGGGTGGTCATGCCTGGATCGATAACGACATAGCTCTCGAAGTAGAGAACGCGCTCGATATCACGCAGGGTCATGTCCATCAGCAAGCCGATACGGGACGGCAGCGATTTCAGGAACCAGATGTGGGCAACCGGCGAAGCCAGCTCGATGTGCGCCATGCGCTCACGACGAACCTTGGCCAGCGCGACTTCAACGCCGCACTTCTCGCAAATCACACCACGGTGCTTCAAGCGCTTGTACTTACCGCACAGGCACTCGTAATCCTTTACCGGGCCAAAGATCTTGGCGCAGAACAGGCCGTCACGCTCAGGTTTGAACGTACGGTAGTTGATGGTTTCCGGCTTTTTAACTTCACCGAACGACCACGAACGGATCATCTCAGGCGAAGCCAATCCGATACGGATGGCGTCGAACTCTTCGACTTGACCCTGGTTTTTCAGCAAATTCAGTAGGTCTTTCAAGGCCTTTCCTCCTGGCGGAGCAGGGAGCGGGCAATGCCTGCCCCGCTCCCCTTCGCGTCACGTGTTATTCGGTTTCCAGATCGATATCGATGCCGAGGGAACGAATTTCCTTGATCAACACGTTGAAGGACTCGGGCATGCCCGGCTCCATACGGTGATCGCCGTCCACGATGTTTTTGTACATCTTGGTACGACCGTTCACATCGTCCGACTTCACTGTGAGCATTTCTTGCAGAGTGTATGCAGCACCGTACGCTTCCAGTGCCCAGACCTCCATCTCCCCGAAACGCTGACCACCGAACTGCGCCTTACCACCCAGCGGTTGCTGAGTAACCAGGCTGTAAGAACCGGTAGAACGAGCGTGCATCTTGTCGTCTACCAAGTGGTTCAGCTTCAGCATGTACATGTAGCCAACGGTAACTGGACGCTCGAACTTGTTGCCGGTACGGCCGTCGGTCAGCTGCATCTGGCCGCTTTCTGGCAGGTCTGCCAGTTTCAGCATGGCCTTGATTTCGCTTTCCTTGGCGCCGTCGAACACCGGAGTGGCCATCGGCACACCGCCGCGCAGGTTGTTCGCCAGGTCCAGGATCTCCTGATCGGAGAAGCTGTCCAGATCTTCGTTACGACCGCCAATCTGGTTGTAGATCTCGTCCAGGAAGGTACGCAGTTCTGCGACCTTGCGCTGTTCTTCGACCATGCGGTTGATCTTCTCGCCCAGACCTTTGGCCGCGAGGCCCAGGTGAGTTTCGAGAATCTGACCAACGTTCATACGCGAAGGTACACCCAGCGGGTTGAGGACCACGTCGACCGGCGTGCCATTGGCATCGTGCGGCATGTCTTCAACCGGCATGATCACGGAGACCACACCCTTGTTACCGTGACGACCGGCCATCTTGTCGCCCGGCTGGATGCGACGACGGATTGCCAGGTAGACCTTGACGATTTTCAGCACGCCCGGAGCCAGGTCATCGCCCTGCTGCAGTTTGCGCTTCTTGTCTTCGAACTTGTCGTCCAGCAGACGACGACGATCAACGATGTAGGCCTGGGCCTTCTCGAGTTGCTCGTTCAAAGCGTCTTCAGCCATGCGCAGCTTGAACCACTGCCCATGCTCGAGACCGTCGAGAACTTCGTCGGTGATTTCCTGACCCTTCTTCAGGCCAGCACCACCTTCAGCCTTGTGGCCAACCAGGGCAGCACGCAGACGCTCGAAGGTTGCGCCTTCAACGATGCGGAACTCTTCGTTCAGGTCCTTGCGAATCTCATCCAGCTGGCTCTTCTCGATCGACAGGGCACGAGAGTCACGCTCCACGCCATCACGAGTGAACACCTGTACGTCGATGACAGTACCCTTGGTACCGGTAGGCACACGCAGGGAAGTGTCTTTAACATCGCTGGCCTTTTCACCGAAGATTGCGCGCAGCAGCTTTTCTTCCGGAGTCAGCTGGGTCTCGCCTTTCGGAGTGACCTTGCCCACCAGGATGTCGCCAGCGCCGACTTCAGCACCCACATAAACGATACCGGCTTCGTCCAGCTTGTTCAGCGCAGCTTCACCCACGTTCGGGATATCCGCGGTGATTTCCTCTGGCCCAAGCTTGGTATCACGAGCCACACAGGTCAGTTCCTGGATGTGGATCGTGGTGAAGCGGTCTTCCTGAACCACACGCTCGGACAGGCAGATGGAGTCTTCAAAGTTGAAGCCGTTCCATGCCATGAACGCGATGCGCATGTTCTGACCCAGCGCCAGTTCACCCATATCGGTAGACGGACCGTCGGCCATGATGTCGCTGCGCTGAACCCGATCACCCTTGCTCACCAGCGGACGCTGGTTGATGCAGGTGTTCTGGTTGGAGCGGGTGTACTTGGTGAGGTTGTAGATGTCGACACCGGCTTCACCGGTTTCAACTTCGTCATCAGCAACACGAACCACGATACGGCTGGCGTCGACCGAGTCGATCACGCCGCCACGACGAGCCACGACGCAGACGCCGGAGTCACGGGCAACGTTGCGCTCCATGCCGGTACCCACCAGCGGCTTGTCGGCACGCAGGGTCGGTACAGCCTGACGCTGCATGTTGGAACCCATCAACGCACGGTTGGCGTCGTCGTGCTCGAGGAACGGAATCAGCGACGCTGCAACCGAAACTACCTGCTTCGGCGAAACGTCCATCAAGGTGACGTCTTCCGGCGCCTTGACGGTGAATTCGTTCAGGTGACGAACAGCTACCAGCTCGTCGATCAGCTGACCTTTGTCGTTCATGGTCGCCGAAGCCTGGGCGATCACGTGATCGGCCTCTTCGATGGCGGACAGGAACACGATCTCGTCGGTTACCAGACCCTCCTTCACCACACGGTACGGGCTCTCCAGGAAGCCGTACTGGTTGGTGCGAGCGTAGGCAGCCAAGGAGTTGATCAGACCGATGTTCGGACCTTCAGGCGTTTCGATCGGGCACACACGACCGTAATGAGTCGGGTGCACGTCACGAACTTCGAAGCCCGCGCGCTCACGAGTCAGACCACCTGGGCCGAGTGCAGATACACGACGTTTGTGGGTGATCTCGGACAGCGGGTTGTTCTGGTCCATGAACTGGGACAGCTGGCTGGAACCGAAGAACTCTTTCACCGCGGCAGCCACTGGCTTGGCGTTGATCAGATCTTGCGGCATCAGGCCTTCGCTTTCAGCCATCGACAGACGCTCTTTGACCGCGCGCTCTACGCGCACCAGGCCAACGCGGAACTGGTTCTCGGCCATTTCGCCAACACAGCGAACACGACGGTTACCCAGGTGGTCGATGTCGTCGACGATGCCTTTACCGTTACGGATGTCGACCAGAGTCTTCAGTACGGCAACGATGTCTTCCTTGCACAGAACGCCCGAACCTTCGATCTCGGTACGACCGATACGACGGTTGAACTTCATCCGGCCAACGGCGGACAGGTCATAGCGCTCAGGACTGAAGAACAGGTTGTTGAACAGAGTCTCGGCAGCATCTTTGGTCGGTGGCTCGCCAGGACGCATCATGCGATAGATCTCGACCAGCGCTTCCAATTGGTTGCTGGTGGAGTCGATCTTCAGAGTGTCAGAGACGAACGGACCGCAGTCGATGTCGTTGGTGTACAGAGTCTCGATACGAACAACCTGAGCCTTGGCAATTTTTGCCAGGATCTCGGTGTTCAGCTCGGTGTTGCACTCTGCCAGGATTTCACCGGTAGCCGGGTGCACGATAGCCTTGGCGGTGGTACGGCCCAGGACGTAGTCCAGAGGTACATCCAGCTCTTTGATACCGGCTTTTTCCAGCTGGTTGATGTGACGAGCGGTGATACGACGACCCTGCTCGACAATAACCTTGCCCTTGTCATCCTGGATGTCCAGAACGGCAATCTCACCACGCAGGCGCTGAGGCACCAACTCCAGGCTCAGGCTCTCGCCTTTAACGTGGAATACGTTGGTGGTGTAGAAAGCGTCCAGCACTTCTTCAGTGGTGTAGCCCAGCGCGCGCAGCAGAACCGATGCCGGCAGCTTGCGACGACGGTCGATACGGACGAACACGCAGTCTTTCGGGTCGAACTCGAAGTCCAGCCACGAACCGCGGTAAGGAATGATCCGCGCGGAGTACAGCAGCTTACCGGAACTGTGCGTCTTGCCACGGTCGTGGTCGAAGAATACGCCAGGGGAGCGGTGCAACTGGGAAACGATCACACGCTCGGTACCGTTGATAACGAAGGTACCGTTTTCAGTCATCAGGGGAATTTCACCCATGTAGACTTCTTGTTCCTTGATGTCCTTGATCGCTTTATTCGACGACTCTTTGTCGAAAATGATCAGACGAACTTTTACCCGCAAAGGTACGGCGTAAGTCACACCACGCAACACGCATTCTTTGACATCAAACGCCGGTTCGCCCAGACGATAACCGACATACTCCAACGCAGCATTGCCGGAGTAGCTGATGATCGGGAAAACGGATTTGAAGGCCGCATGCAGGCCCACGTCGCGGAACTGATCTTTAGTCGCTCCCGCTTGCAAGAATTCACGATACGAATCCAGCTGGATGGCCAGGAGGTACGGCACATCCATGACGTCCGGCAACTTGCTAAAGTCCTTGCGGATACGTTTTTTCTCAGTGTATGAGTAAGCCATCAGCGTTCCCCAGCTTGGTCACCTGCTTATTCGGCTCCTCCCGACGGGAGCAGCCAGAAAATCGTGCAAACCCTTTGGTTTGCGCCACCACTCAGGGTGGATTACAGCACGTTAAAGGCACCAACTCAGTCGGCTGCCAATAACGGAAAAAGGCCGGTGGCAAAAGCCACCAGCCATCAGCCGTTCGCTCAACGCTTGGGCTGGAGACACAAAGTCGATGCTTACTTGAGCTCGACTTTAGCGCCTGCTTCTTCCAGAGCGGCTTTGGCTTTTTCAGCGGCTTCTTTAGCAACGCCTTCCAGAACCATGCCAGGAGCACCGTCAACTACTGCCTTGGCTTCTTTCAAGCCCAGACCGGTCAGCTCACGTACTGCCTTGATCACGTTCACTTTCTTATCGCCAGCTTCAGCCAGGATAACGTTGAACTCGGTTTGCTCTTCAGCAACAGCAGCAACAGCAGCTGGGCCAGCAGCGGCAACAGCAGCGGTAACACCGAAGGTTTCTTCCATCGCTTTGATCAGCTCAACAACTTCCAGAACAGTTTTCTGGCCGATAGCTTCGATGATTTGCTCGTTAGTCAGAGACATGACTATAGATTCCTGTATTGGGGTGACAGCCTACGCAGCCATCAAATTAAACGTATGATTTTGAAAGGGCTTGCGGTGCCTTAGGCAGCAGCAGCTTCTTTCTGGTCGCGAATAGCCGCCAGAGTACGAGCCAGCTTGCTGGTAGCGCCTTGAATCACGCTCATCAGCTTCGCAATAGCTTCGTCGCGAGTTGGCAGCGAAGCCAACACGTCGATCTCGTTTGCTGCGAGGTACTTGCCCTCGAACGCAGCTGCCTTGATCTCGAACTTGTCCTGACCCTTTGCGAACTCTTTGAAAATACGGGCAGCAGCGCCCGGATGTTCCTTGGAGAATGCAATCAGGGTAGGGCCGACGAACGCGTCGTTGAGCACGTCATATTGAGTGCCTTCAACAGCGCGCTTGAGCAAGGTGTTACGTACGACACGCACATAAACACCAGCTTCGCGGGCCTCTTTACGGAGTCCGGTCATAGCGCCTACTGTCACACCACGGGCATCAGCCACGACAGCGGACAGAGCAGCTTTGGCAGCCTCGTTGACTTCAGCGACGATGGCCTTCTTGTCTTCGAGTTTAATTGCCACGGGTTTAACTCCTGCTTGTTACCGTTTCATCCAACCTGAGCTGGATGTCGTTTTGGTGTCTGATTCGGTAAGGAACCGGGAGCACCATCTGCGTAGGCTTGTGGTTTAAGACTTGCGTCGCCTACGGTCTTGGATAGCCCCCGCCAGGCAGGGACCCCAATTTTCCAACTGACGAAATTGATAGCGTCAGTTCGTGTCTTATACGTCCAGCGAGCTCTGGTCGATGACCAGACCTGGGCCCATCGTGGTGCTCAGGGTAACGCGCTTAACGTAGATACCTTTCGAGGAAGCTGGCTTGATGCGCTTAAGGTCAGCGATCAGAGCTTCAACGTTTTCCTTCAGCTTGACGGCGTCGAAGCCGACCTTGCCAACGGAGGTGTGAATGATGCCGTTTTTGTCGGTACGATAACGAACCTGACCAGCCTTGGCGTTCTTAACAGCCGAAGCTACGTCTGGAGTCACGGTACCAACTTTCGGGTTAGGCATCAGACCACGAGGACCCAGAACCTGACCCAGCTGACCTACGACGCGCATTGCATCCGGAGAAGCGATAACCACGTCATAGCTCAGGTCGCCGCCTTTCATTTCGGCAGCCAGATCGTCCATACCTACACGATCAGCACCGGCAGCCAAGGCTGCCTCAGCAGCTGGACCCTGGGTGAACACAGCAACACGAACGGTCTTGCCAGTGCCGTGCGGCAGCACGGTAGCGCTGCGAACAACCTGGTCAGACTTACGTGGGTCTACGCCCAGGTTCACAGCGACGTCTACGGACTCACTGAACTTAACGGTCGACAGCTCGGCCAGGAGAGAGGCAGCATCTACAAAACTGTAGGCTTTACCTGCTTCAATCTTGCCAGCGATAGCCTTTTGACGCTTGGTCAGCTTAGCCATTACACACCCTCCACGTTAAGGCCCATGCTACGAGCAGAACCGGCGATAGTGCGCACGGCTGCATCCATATCAGCTGCTGTCAGATCGGCGTTTTTGGTTTTCGCGATCTCTTCCAGCTGAGCACGGGTAACAGTGCCAACCTTAACGGTGTTCGGACGAGCTGAGCCGCTGGTCAAACCGGCAGCTTTCTTCAACAGAACCGAAGCAGGGGTGCTCTTGGTTTCGAAAGTGAAGCTACGGTCACTGTAAACAGTGATGATCACAGGAGTCGGCAGGCCTGGCTCGAGACCCTGAGTACGGGCGTTGAAAGCCTTGCAGAATTCCATGATGTTCACGCCATGCTGACCCAGAGCAGGACCAACGGGCGGACTTGGGTTGGCCTGAGCGGCCTTAACTTGCAGCTTGATGTAAGCAGTAATCTTCTTAGCCATGAGGCACTCCAATTACGGGTTCAGACGCCTAAAAGGCTCCCCGGTTACTTGCGCGTTTATCCCAGTGACGAAAAAACCCCACAGCCTATGGCTGCGGGGTATGGGATTCTCGTTCAGTTATGCCTTTTCGACCTGACTGAACTCTAGCTCTACCGGAGTAGAGCGACCGAAAATAAGCACAGCCACTTGGATCCGGCTCTTTTCGTAGTTAACCTCTTCAACGGTACCGTTGAAGTCAGCGAATGGACCATCAGTAACACGGACCACTTCACCCGGCTCAAACAAAGTCTTGGGCTTTGGCTTGTCACTACCATCAGCAACGCGACGCAGAATTGCTTCTGCCTCTTTATCAGTAATAGGAGCCGGTTTGTCGGCAGTCCCACCAATAAAGCCCATAACGCGAGGAGTATCCTTGACCAAGTGCCAAGTACCCTCATTCATATCCATCTGAACCAGCACATAGCCTGGAAAGAACTTACGCTCACTTTTGCGTTTCTGGCCATTACGCATCTCAACCACTTCTTCAGTGGGGACCAGAATTTCGCCAAAGCCATCTTCCATGCCAGCCAGTTTCACACGCTCGATCAGCGAGCGCATGACATGCTTCTCGTAACCCGAGTAAGCATGCACTACGTACCAACGCTTAGCCACGGGACACCCTTAGCCAACAATCAAGGAAACGAGCCAACCCAGGAGGGAGTCAAGCCCCCACAGCAGCAATGCCATGACCAAAACCACAGCCACAACGATCAGCGTGGTCTGCGTGGTCTCCTGACGAGTAGGCCATACGACTTTACGAATCTCAGTTCTAGCTTCTTTAACCAGGACGAAGAACGACTTACCTTTTGCAGTCTGCAAACCAACAAAAGCAGCGAGAGCAGCAATAGCAAGCAGAGCCAAGACACGGTACAGGATTGGAGAGCCAGAGTAATACTGATTACCAACAACACCAACAACCACCAAAGCGACAACAACGAGCCACTTCAGCAGATCGAAGCGAGAACCTTGAGCTTCAGCCTTAGGAGTCATCTATGAAGATCCTGTAAAAAGAAAGCCAGATACATTGAGTGAATCTGGCAGGTCAGGAGGGAATCGAACCCCCAACCTACGGTTTTGGAGACCGTCGCTCTGCCAATTGAGCTACTGACCTAAAAACAAAATCAGGCCGACCATTATGCCGGCCCGATTAGAATATTGCAACAACTTACTCGATGACTTTGGCTACGACGCCAGCGCCGACGGTACGACCGCCTTCACGGATAGCGAAACGCAGACCATCTTCCATCGCGATGGTTTTGATCAGAGTAACAACCATTTGGATGTTGTCACCTGGCATTACCATTTCAACGCCTTCTGGCAGCTCGCAGTTACCAGTCACGTCAGTAGTACGGAAGTAGAACTGTGGACGGTAGCCTTTGAAGAACGGAGTATGACGACCGCCTTCTTCCTTGCTCAGAACGTAAACTTCTGCAGTGAACTTGGTGTGCGGCTTAACGGTACCTGGCTTAACCAGAACCTGACCACGCTCAACATCATCACGCTTGGTGCCGCGCAGCAGAACGCCGCAGTTCTCGCCAGCACGACCTTCGTCGAGCAGCTTGCGGAACATTTCAACGCCGGTGCAGGTAGTTTTCTGAGTATCGCGCAGACCAACGATCTCAACTTCTTCCTGGATGCGAACGATGCCACGCTCAACACGGCCAGTTACCACGGTGCCACGACCGGAGATCGAGAACACGTCTTCGATTGGCATCAGGAACGGCTTGTCGATTGCACGCTCTGGCTCTGGAATGTAGGTATCTAGAGTTTCTACCAGACGCTTAACAGCGGTGGTACCCATTTCGTTGTCGTCTTGGCCGTTCAGAGCCATCAGAGCCGAACCGATGATGATCGGAGTGTCGTCACCTGGGAAGTCGTAAGTGCTCAGCAGATCGCGCACTTCCATCTCAACCAGCTCCAGCAGCTCAGCATCATCAACCATGTCAGCCTTGTTCAGGAAGACAACGATGTACGGAACGCCAACCTGACGGGACAGCAGGATGTGCTCACGAGTTTGTGGCATCGGACCATCAGCAGCCGAACAAACCAGGATCGCGCCATCCATCTGGGCAGCACCGGTGATCATGTTTTTTACGTAGTCGGCGTGACCTGGACAGTCAACGTGCGCGTAGTGACGCACAGCCGAATCGTATTCAACGTGAGCGGTGTTGATGGTGATACCACGAGCTTTTTCTTCCGGGGCGCTGTCGATCTTGTCGAAGTCAACCTTGGCCGAACCGAAAACCTCGGAGCAAACGCGAGTCAGAGCAGCAGTCAGAGTGGTTTTACCGTGGTCAACGTGACCGATAGTACCCACGTTAACGTGCGGCTTATTACGTTCGAACTTTTCCTTAGCCATCGAAGTCACCCCTAGGAGAAGAATTAAGCAAGTCACTAAAGCCATTAAAACAAAGGCAGATATTTTCATATCTGCCTTGTTATATGGAGCTCTTGAGCGGATTTGAACCGCTGACCTCACCCTTACCAAGGGTGTGCTCTACCAACTGAGCTACAAGAGCGTAACACTTTGCAAAACCTGCGAACTTGGAGCGGGTAGCGGGAATCGAACCCGCATCATCAGCTTGGAAGGCTGAGGTTCTACCACTAAACTATACCCGCGGAGCCGGCAGCTCTCGCTAAATCTGGTGGAGGGGGAAGGATTCGAACCTTCGAAGTCGTAGACGTCAGATTTACAGTCTGATCCCTTTGGCCGCTCGGGAACCCCTCCTAAGCGAGGCGACATTCTATATCATGCCACCCTTCTGTCAAGCATTTTCTCAATAAAATCTTGAGGTTAGCTGCATTGACGCTGCTCTTAAGCTTCAACTTCAAGAAGTCTTCACTGCGGAGCGGGCGCCATTCTATGCAACCTAATCGCCAGTTGCAACCCCCTGACATGGCATTATTTTATGTTTTAACTCATTGAATTCCTTAGCAAGGTTCTGCAACTGGGAATCGTCCAGTAAATGCCTGCTTTCAGGAGATATGCGCAGCCAGAACCCCGGAGTTGCCCCCCCTGCGATGGATTGCAGTCGGATATCCAGACCTAGCCCGACCAGTTGCTGCTCGAGCGACTGCGCCGACTCTCGACGAAGGAAACCACCAAGATAGAGGCAACCGGCACCAGCCTCCTCACCTTGATTCCCATTCCGACGCTCCATCGAGCCTGCAGACTCACTCAATAACCGAATATCCTGCTGAGAACCACGATAGAGCGCCAAAGGCATGACCTCTTTTGCACGAAGCGGCGCTTCTTGCTGATGCCAGACGTAGTAAAAACCATTGAGAACCAACAACAAGAGAAACAACCAGCGCATAAAAACCTCAGGACAAAGGGTCAATGACAGCTACCCCAACATAGACCAGACCCCATATCACTTCCCTTACGCACCAGGAAGGCGGCTGATCACGCCTCTATCGCTCTCATTAGGCACTCAGGTGAGAAAGCCATAAACCGCTCAACCGGAGAACCCGAGAGAGAGCAAAATCCCTTCCATGGCAGAACTCAAGAATCCGCACGCAATCTCAAACTGAGCTCACCGCCGCTGTATACCCTCTCTGCGCCGTCCACACTCAAGCGCAAGGCGCCTTGTCGATCTATTCCGAGCACAACGCCATCAACCTTGCTTACACCTGCAATGAGCGATACCGCACAACCTTGCCAAAGATGGTTTTTTTCCCACTCATCCTGAATAACGGAGAAACCTTCCGAACGATGACGTGCCAGATACATCGCCAGAACCTCATTCAAACGAGCAATCAGACGATTGCGATCTACAACCTTGCCGGACTGTAGCCTCACAGAAGTCCATTCTTGACCGACCTCTTCAGAGCGCTGCATATTCACATTAATCCCGACCCCCAGGACCACATGGCAAACATCGGCCGGATCTCCAACCAACTCCAAAAGGATTCCGGCAATTTTTTTCTGACCGACCAAAACATCATTTGGCCATTTCAAACCTGCCCCTGGTACCCCGCACTCTCTAAGTGTATGCATGGCAGCTAGCCCAACGACAAGGCTAAGCCCTTCCAACTGCCGCATTCCACCTTCGACACGAAGCACAAGGCTGTAATAAATATTTTCAGCAAAGGGACTGACCCACTTGCGACCTCGCCGCCCGCGCCCTGCAGTTTGTCGCTCTGCAACCACAAGGGCCGGCGCAGAACCCCCACGCTCAATGAAGCGCAACGCTTCTGCATTCGTCGAATCGATGGAGTCGTGAATCCGGATATCCCAGCCCAAATCAGAGGAGTATCCGAGAATTTCTTTGGCGCTCAACAACATAATCGGAGAAGCCAACTGATATCCACGCCCCCGAACCTTATGAATAACAAGACCTAACTCTGCCTCAAGAAGCTGCAGCTGCTTCCAGATAGCACTACGACTGACACCTAGCGCCTCCCCAAGGGCTTGCCCTGAGTGAAATCGTCCATCCTTAAGAAGCTCTAACAGCGTTGGCATGAAAATTCCAAGTCACAATGAGCTTGGCATGATATCCATGCCCAAGGCCATTGCATAGAAATCGCCATGCAAACCATTGAGCAGTCCTGGAACACAAGATATGCAAGGAGGAGAAGGAACAGCACGGCAGGAGGATCAGCCAGTTGCAGCGTGGGGACTCCTTCAGCCGAGCCACTGGCATGTTTTCCGCGCACAAAGACAAAACCCCAACTGCTTTCGCAATTGGGGTTTCGGAATTTAATCTTGACGATGACCTACTCTCACATGGGGAAACCCCACACTACCATCGGCGATGCATCGTTTCACTACTGAGTTCGGGATGGGATCAGGTGGTTCCAACGCTCTATGGTCGTCAAGAAATTCTGGAGCCGATCCGTTGCTTATGCAACGAGCCAGCAAATGGGTATGTAATAGGTTTGGTTTGTGCTTCAAACTTTCGGTCTGTCATCTTCACACACCGCAATCTGGCCTCTTTCGAGTTCGCAAATTGCTTGGGTGTTATATGGTCAAGCCTCACGGGCAATTAGTATTGGTTAGCTCAACGCCTCACAGCGCTTACACACCCAACCTATCAACGTCGTAGTCTTCGACGGCCCTTTAGGGGATTCAAGATCCCAGTGAGATCTCATCTTGAGGCAAGTTTCCCGCTTAGATGCTTTCAGCGGTTATCTTTTCCGAACATAGCTACCCGGCAATGCCACTGGCGTGACAACCGGAACACCAGAGGTTCGTCCACTCCGGTCCTCTCGTACTAGGAGCAGCCCCTCTCAAATCTCAAACGTCCACGGCAGATAGGGACCGAACTGTCTCACGACGTTCTAAACCCAGCTCGCGTACCACTTTAAATGGCGAACAGCCATACCCTTGGGACCGGCTTCAGCCCCAGGATGTGATGAGCCGACATCGAGGTGCCAAACACCGCCGTCGATATGAACTCTTGGGCGGTATCAGCCTGTTATCCCCGGAGTACCTTTTATCCGTTGAGCGATGGCCCTTCCATACAGAACCACCGGATCACTAAGACCTACTTTCGTACCTGCTCGACGTGTTTGTCTCGCAGTCAAGCGCGCTTTTGCCTTTATACTCTACGACCGATTTCCGACCGGTCTGAGCGCACCTTCGTACTCCTCCGTTACTCTTTAGGAGGAGACCGCCCCAGTCAAACTACCCACCATACACTGTCCTCGATCCGGATAACGGACCTGAGTTAGAACCTCAAGATTGCCAGGGTGGTATTTCAAGGATGGCTCCATGAGAACTGGCGTCCCCACTTCAAAGCCTCCCACCTATCCTACACAAGCAAGCTCAAAGTCCAGTGCAAAGCTATAGTAAAGGTTCACGGGGTCTTTCCGTCTAGCCGCGGATACACTGCATCTTCACAGCGATTTCAATTTCACTGAGTCTCGGGTGGAGACAGCGCCGCCATCGTTACGCCATTCGTGCAGGTCGGAACTTACCCGACAAGGAATTTCGCTACCTTAGGACCGTTATAGTTACGGCCGCCGTTTACCGGGGCTTCGATCAAGAGCTTCGCTTGCGCTAACCCCATCAATTAACCTTCCGGCACCGGGCAGGCGTCACACCCTATACGTCCACTTTCGTGTTTGCAGAGTGCTGTGTTTTTAATAAACAGTCGCAGCGGCCTGGTATCTTCGACCGGCATGGGCTTACGGAGCAAGTCCTTCACCCTCACCGGCGCACCTTCTCCCGAAGTTACGGTGCCATTTTGCCTAGTTCCTTCACCCGAGTTCTCTCAAGCGCCTTGGTATTCTCTACCCAACCACCTGTGTCGGTTTGGGGTACGGTTCCTAGTTATCTGAAGCTTAGAAGCTTTTCTTGGAAGCATGGCATCAACCACTTCGTCGCCTAAAGGCAACTCGTCATCAGCTCTCGGCCTTAAGATCCCGGATTTACCTAAGATCTCAGCCTACCACCTTAAACTTGGACAACCAACGCCAAGCTGGCCTAGCCTTCTCCGTCCCTCCATCGCAATAACTAGAAGTACAGGAATATTAACCTGTTTTCCATCGACTACGCTTTTCAGCCTCGCCTTAGGGACCGACTAACCCTGCGTCGATTAACGTTGCGCAGGAAACCTTGGTCTTTCGGCGTGGGAGTTTTTCACTCCCATTGTCGTTACTCATGTCAGCATTCGCACTTCTGATACCTCCAGCAAGCTTCTCAACTCACCTTCACAGGCTTACAGAACGCTCCTCTACCGCATCACTTACGTGATACCCGTAGCTTCGGTGTATGGTTTGAGCCCCGTTACATCTTCCGCGCAGGCCGACTCGACTAGTGAGCTATTACGCTTTCTTTAAAGGGTGGCTGCTTCTAAGCCAACCTCCTAGCTGTCTAAGCCTTCCCACATCGTTTCCCACTTAACCATAACTTTGGGACCTTAGCTGACGGTCTGGGTTGTTTCCCTTTTCACGACGGACGTTAGCACCCGCCGTGTGTCTCCCATGCTCGGCACTTGTAGGTATTCGGAGTTTGCATCGGTTTGGTAAGTCGGGATGACCCCCTAGCCGAAACAGTGCTCTACCCCCTACAGTGATACATGAGGCGCTACCTAAATAGCTTTCGAGGAGAACCAGCTATCTCCGAGCTTGATTAGCCTTTCACTCCGATCCACAGGTCATCCGCTAACTTTTCAACGGTAGTCGGTTCGGTCCTCCAGTCAGTGTTACCTAACCTTCAACCTGCCCATGGATAGATCGCCCGGTTTCGGGTCTATACCCAGCGACTAAACGCCCTATTAAGACTCGCTTTCGCTACGCCTCCCCTATTCGGTTAAGCTTGCCACTGAATATAAGTCGCTGACCCATTATACAAAAGGTACGCAGTCACAGAACAAAGTCTGCTCCCACTGCTTGTACGCATACGGTTTCAGGATCTATTTCACTCCCCTCTCCGGGGTTCTTTTCGCCTTTCCCTCACGGTACTAGTTCACTATCGGTCAGTCAGTAGTATTTAGCCTTGGAGGATGGTCCCCCCATATTCAGACAAGGTTTCTCGTGCCCCGTCCTACTCGATTTCACTTCTAAGATCCTTTCGCGTACAGGGCTATCACCCACTATGGCCGCACTTTCCAGAGCGTTCCGCTAAAATCAAAGAAGCTTAAGGGCTAGTCCCCGTTCGCTCGCCACTACTAAGGGAATCTCGGTTGATTTCTTTTCCTCAGGGTACTTAGATGTTTCAGTTCCCCTGGTTCGCCTCTTGCACCTATGTATTCAGTACAAGATAACCATCTTATGATGGCTGGGTTCCCCCATTCAGACATCTCCGGATCACAGTCTGTTTGCCGACTCCCCGAAGCTTTTCGCAGGCTACCACGTCTTTCATCGCCTCTGACTGCCAAGGCATCCACCGTATGCGCTTCTTCACTTGACCATATAACCCCAAGCAATCTGGTTATACTGTGAAGACGACATTCGCCGAAAGTTTGTTCTCACAAACTTTACCTTAGCCTGATCCACTACCAGTGAAAGTAGTGTTCAGTCTATCTTTCTATCACATACCCAAATTTTTAAAGAACGATCTAATCAAAAGACTAGAAATCAACATTCGTGTCTGAATGCTCATTTCTAAGCTTTTCGAAGCAGTTTATGGTGGAGCCAAGCGGGATCGAACCGCTGACCTCCTGCGTGCAAGGCAGGCGCTCTCCCAGCTGAGCTATGGCCCCATAACAAAATTGGTGGGTCTGGGCAGATTCGAACTGCCGACCTCACCCTTATCAGGGGTGCGCTCTAACCAACTGAGCTACAGACCCAATTTCGAGCTTGTAACTGTTAGCTTGGAGCTATCAGCTTGGAGCTTAAAGCTGCTTCTATCGTCTTCTTCAATGAATCAAGCAATTCGTGTGGGTGCTTATGAAGCAGCTGATGTCGTCGATTAAGGAGGTGATCCAGCCGCAGGTTCCCCTACGGCTACCTTGTTACGACTTCACCCCAGTCATGAATCACACCGTGGTAACCGTCCTCCCGAAGGTTAGACTAGCTACTTCTGGTGCAACCCACTCCCATGGTGTGACGGGCGGTGTGTACAAGGCCCGGGAACGTATTCACCGCGACATTCTGATTCGCGATTACTAGCGATTCCGACTTCACGCAGTCGAGTTGCAGACTGCGATCCGGACTACGATCGGTTTTGTGGGATTAGCTCCACCTCGCGGCTTGGCAACCCTCTGTACCGACCATTGTAGCACGTGTGTAGCCCAGGCCGTAAGGGCCATGATGACTTGACGTCATCCCCACCTTCCTCCGGTTTGTCACCGGCAGTCTCCTTAGAGTGCCCACCATAACGTGCTGGTAACTAAGGACAAGGGTTGCGCTCGTTACGGGACTTAACCCAACATCTCACGACACGAGCTGACGACAGCCATGCAGCACCTGTGTCAGAGTTCCCGAAGGCACCAATCCATCTCTGGAAAGTTCTCTGCATGTCAAGGCCTGGTAAGGTTCTTCGCGTTGCTTCGAATTAAACCACATGCTCCACCGCTTGTGCGGGCCCCCGTCAATTCATTTGAGTTTTAACCTTGCGGCCGTACTCCCCAGGCGGTCAACTTAATGCGTTAGCTGCGCCACTAAGAGCTCAAGGCTCCCAACGGCTAGTTGACATCGTTTACGGCGTGGACTACCAGGGTATCTAATCCTGTTTGCTCCCCACGCTTTCGCACCTCAGTGTCAGTATCAGTCCAGGTGGTCGCCTTCGCCACTGGTGTTCCTTCCTATATCTACGCATTTCACCGCTACACAGGAAATTCCACCACCCTCTACCATACTCTAGCTTGCCAGTTTTGGATGCAGTTCCCAGGTTGAGCCCGGGGCTTTCACATCCAACTTAACAAACCACCTACGCGCGCTTTACGCCCAGTAATTCCGATTAACGCTTGCACCCTCTGTATTACCGCGGCTGCTGGCACAGAGTTAGCCGGTGCTTATTCTGTCGGTAACGTCAAAACAGCAAGATATTAGCTTACTGCCCTTCCTCCCAACTTAAAGTGCTTTACAATCCGAAGACCTTCTTCACACACGCGGCATGGCTGGATCAGGCTTTCGCCCATTGTCCAATATTCCCCACTGCTGCCTCCCGTAGGAGTCTGGACCGTGTCTCAGTTCCAGTGTGACTGATCATCCT
This sequence comes from Pseudomonas sp. L5B5, assembly GCF_020520285.1. Taxonomy (NCBI): domain Bacteria; kingdom Pseudomonadati; phylum Pseudomonadota; class Gammaproteobacteria; order Pseudomonadales; family Pseudomonadaceae; genus Pseudomonas; species Pseudomonas sp. L5B5. The sequence continues at coordinate 4,891,108 of NZ_CP084742.1, read as the reverse complement.
CTCAGACCAGTTACGGATCGTAGCCTTGGTGAGCCATTACCTCACCAACTAGCTAATCCGACCTAGGCTCATCTGATAGCGCAAGGCCCGAAGGTCCCCTGCTTTCTCCCGTAGGACGTATGCGGTATTAGCGCTCCTTTCGAAACGTTATCCCCCACTACCAGGCAGATTCCTAGGCATTACTCACCCGTCCGCCGCTGAATCCGTAAGCAAGCTTACTTCATCCGCTCGACTTGCATGTGTTAGGCCTGCCGCCAGCGTTCAATCTGAGCCATGATCAAACTCTTCAGTTCAATACTGCTTGGGTTTTTAAGTAACCCTAAACTTGGCTCAGCAATCTCAAATGACTATGTGATTTCTCGCATGGTCACTCGTGATGCTGATAATCTTTCTGACTATCAGTCTGACTACACAAGCACCCACACGAATTGCTTGATTCAGTTGTTAAAGAGCGGTTGGTTAAGAGCTTTCGTCTCAACCGAGGCGCGCATTCTACAGCAGCCTCATTTACTGTCAAGTGATTATTTTCAGAAGCTTTCGAAGATTTCTTCAACAACTTCAACCACTTGCGCTTCCGATCTCTCGTCAGCGGGAGGCGAATTCTACAGCGCTACACGCTGCTGTCAACACCTCTTTTTATCCGCTTTCGATCGAGAGGATCGAAACGCTAACAAGGCGAAAAACGCTGCCTTATCAGCTCCTTCTGGGCTTCGATGAACTGAAGCGTTACCGCTGTCGAAAACCATGTAACTCATTGAATCTCAAGGAATTTTCCGTTTCGACTGCGCCGGAAGTGGGGCGAATTATAGACCTGTAGAATCTGCCGTCAACACTTAATTTCAGCTTTACTCGGATTTCAGCGTGATACGTGCAAATGCCTTCTTCCCGGCCTGGCAAACATAGCTCGAGCCCAGCACACATATAAAGGCACGATCTACGACCTGACCATCCACCCGCACACCGCCAGCCCCCAAAAGATCCCGCGCGACCGCCGAGTTCTTTACCAGCCCGGCCTTATTAAGGACAGCCGCAATCGGCATATCTTCAGCAGCAACCAACTCGACCTCAGGCAGATCATCCGGAAGCTCGCCATCCTTCATACGATTGCCCGCAGCACGATGAGCATTCGCGGCAGCTTCCTCGCCATGGAAACGCGCCACGATCTCTTCAGCCAGCTTGATCTTGATGTCACGCGGATTTGCACCGGCCTCTACATCAGCCCTGAGCGCATTGATCTCATCCATCGAGCGGAAGCTAAGCAACTCGAAATAGCGCCACATCAAGGCATCAGGAATGGACACCAGCTTGCTGTACATCACACCTGGCGCCTCTTGGATACCAACATAGTTACCCAGAGATTTAGACATCTTCTTGATGCCATCCAAGCCCTCAAGCAGTGGCATCGTCAGGATGCACTGGGCTTCCTGACCATAACCGCGCTGCAGTTCACGCCCCATCAGGAGATTGAACTTCTGGTCGGTGCCCCCCAACTCGACATCCGCCCGCAAAGCTACCGAGTCATAACCCTGCACCAGTGGATAGAGAAACTCGTGAATAGCGATGGGCTGGTTGGTCGAATAGCGCTTGTCGAAGTCATCTCGCTCCAGCATGCGCGCAACAGTGTATTGGGAGGTGAGGCGAATGAAGTCCGCAGGCCCCATCTTGTCCATCCAGGTGGAGTTGAATGCCACCTCGGTCTTGGCTGGGTCCAGGATCTTGAAGACCTGGCTCTTGTAGGTCTCGGCGTTTTCCAGAACCTGCTCGCGAGTCAATGGTGGACGTGTGGCGCTTTTACCACTCGGATCACCAATCATCCCGGTGAAGTCGCCAATCAGGAAGATCACCTGATGCCCGAGCTCCTGGAACTGACGCAGCTTATTAATGAGCACGGTATGCCCGAGATGAAGGTCCGGCGCAGTCGGATCGAAGCCCGCCTTGATACGCAGCGGCTCGCCGCGCTTGAGCTTCTCGATCAGCTCGGACTCGACCAACAACTCTTCCGCACCACGTTTGATCAGCGCTAGCTGTTCTTCAACCGACTTCATAACAGACCCGCAAGGCTCAGATTCAAAAAGGAACCAACCATACAAGATCACGGACTAATTACAAGTTTTGCCCGGCGTACGGAGACATCAGGGGAAGGGAGTACCCGCACGCTTGCGTCACAGATGATTTGGTTATATTTTATACAGTTATTTCATCTTCATCATGTCATTCATCTTTTCCATTTCATCTTTTTCAAAGTCAAATTACCTATGAGCACCGAACCGACTAAAGCGCCACCGCTTTATCCGAAGAGCCACCTGCTCGCCGCAAGTGGTATCGCAGCCCTTCTAAGCCTGGCCCTGCTGGTATTCCCTTCCAGCGATGTCGAGGCAAAAAAAACGACCTTGAGTCTTGATCTGGAAAGCCCGATCGAGCAACTGCGACAAGATCAAGACGCTGCATCCGTCGATCAAGCCACAAACGAAGCAGCTGCTTCACCATTCGCGCAAATCGACGACACCACACAACCCACCACAGAAACCGCCAAAAGCGAGCCAATTCCCGCCGCTCCAGAAGAACCCAAGGCCCCAGGTCACCGCGAGGTCATCGTCTCAAAGGGCGATACCCTCTCCACCCTGTTCGAGAAGGTCGGCCTGCCAGCAACCGCAGTCCATGAGGTACTGGCCAGCGACAAGCAGGCCAAGCAGTTTTCCCAGCTCAAGCATGGCCAGAAGCTCGAATTCGAATTGACCCCCGACGGTCAACTGAACAAGCTTCATAGCAAGGTCAGTGACCTTGAAACCATCACGCTGACTAAAGGTGCAAAAGGCTTTTCCTTCGCCAAGGTCATCACCAAGCCTGTGGTCCGCTCCGCTTACATCCACGGTGTGATCAATAGCTCCCTGTCACAGTCGGCTGCTCGTGCCGGCCTTTCCCATAGCCTGACCATGGACATGGCCAACGTCTTCGGTTACGACATCGACTTCGCCCAGGACATTCGCCAGGGTGACGAGTTCGACGTGATCTACGAGCAGAAAGTGGCCAACGGCAAGGTCGTGGGGACTGGCAATATCCTCTCGGCGCGCTTCACCAACCGTGGCAAGACCTACACTGCCGTGCGCTATACCAACAAACAGGGCTCCAGTAGCTACTACACCGCCGACGGTAGCAGCATGCGCAAGGCCTTTATCCGCACGCCAGTGGACTTCGCCCGCATCAGCTCGCGCTTTTCCGCGGGTCGCAAGCACCCCATTCTGAACAAGATCCGTGCTCACAAGGGCGTCGACTATGCCGCGCCACGAGGCACGCCAATCAAGGCTGCCGGCGATGGCAAGGTGCTGCTGGCGGGTCGTCGTGGCGGCTACGGCAACACTGTGATCATTCAGCACGGCAACACCTACCGCACCTTATATGGCCACATGCAAGGCTTCGCCAAAGGCGTCAAGACCGGCGGCTCGGTGAAACAGGGACAAGTAATCGGTTACATCGGCACCACCGGCCTCTCCACCGGCCCGCACCTGCACTACGAGTTCCAGGTCAACGGGGTCCACGTGGATCCACTCGGACAGAAGCTGCCCATGGCCGACCCGATCGCCAAAGCCGAGCGTCCACGCTTTCTTCAGCAGAGCCAACCACTGATGGCCCGGATGGACCAGGAAAAGGCCACCATGCTGGCCTCGAGCAAGCGCTGAGCCATGGCGCTCTATATAGGGGTAATGTCCGGGACCAGCCTTGATGGCCTGGACATCGCCCTGATCGAACAGAGCCCGGCGATCCAGTTGGTCGCCACCCACTACATTCCCATGCCCTCCTCCCTCCGCGCCGAGCTCCTGAGCTTGTGCGCCAGCGGCCCCGACGAGATCGCCCGCTCCGCCATCGCCCAGCAACACTGGGTGCAACTGGCGGCAGATGGCATTCACAGCCTCCTGCAACAACAACGACTGCAAGCCCGGGATATCCGGGCCATCGGCAGCCACGGACAAACCGTGCGCCACGAACCGAGCCGCGGTTTCACCGTGCAGATAGGCAACCCGGCGCTGCTGACCGAACTCACCGGGATTAGTGTCGTCAGCGATTTCCGCAGCCGTGATGTGGCTGCAGGCGGGCAAGGCGCCCCTCTGGTCCCGGCATTTCACGAAGCGCTGTTCGAACAACGACCGGGCAACCGTGCGGTATTGAACGTAGGAGGCTTCAGCAATCTGAGCCTGATCGAGACCGACAAGCCGGTCGCCGGCTTCGACTGCGGTCCGGGTAATGTCCTGCTCGATGCCTGGATCCAGCTCCAGCGGGGGGAAGAGTTCGATCAGGGCGGCCAATGGGCAGCCAGCGGCCAAGTTGATCCTGCGCTACTGAAGTCCCTGCTCGGCGACCCATTCTTCGCCACCCTCGGGCCCAAAAGCACTGGACGAGAAGTCTTCAACCTCCCGTGGTTACAGCAGCACCTGGCGCAACACCAGGCGATCCCCGCCGAGCACGTACAAGCCACACTGCTGGAACTGACAGCTGTGACCATTGCCGAGTCTCTGCAATCCGCCCAACTCGACACTCAGGAGTTGCTGGTGTGTGGTGGCGGCGCCCACAACACAACCCTGATGCAACGCCTTGCGGCGCTTCTGCCCTCAACTCAGGTCAACAGCACCGCTGTTTACGGCGTGGACCCGAACTGGGTTGAAGCCATGGCCTTTGCCTGGCTGGCCCACTGCTGCCTGGAAGGTATTGCCGGCAATCGCCCCAGCGTTACCGGAGCCCGTGGCTTGCGCATTCTGGGTGCCATCTATCCGGCCTGAGCGCCGGACAGCAAAACGCCGCAGGACCATCGGCCCGTGCGGCGCTCGAGAAAAGCTCTTGCTGATCAGTCAGATCGAGAACGACGACCCGCAACCACAGGTGGTGGTGGCATTAGGGTTCTTGATCACGAACCGCGACCCCTCAAGGCCTTCCTGATAGTCCACTTCAGCACCTGCCAGATACTGGAAACTCATGGGGTCGACAACCAGGCTCACACCTTCGCGTTCAACGATGGTGTCATCTTCGGCTACTTCTTCATCGAAGGTGAAACCGTACTGAAACCCCGAACAACCGCCGCCCGTAACGAATACGCGCAGCTTCAAGCGATCATTACCCTCTTCATCGACCAGCGTCTTCACCTTGTGCGCTGCACCTTGAGTGAATTGCAAAGCCATGGGGGTGAAGGATTCAACGCTCATGCTGACTATCTCCCGGCGCTACGCCGCCATACTGCGTGATGACGCGCATTATCCGCTTCTCCCAGAAAAGCGGTCAACTATTGTTACGGTATATCAATAGTCGTACAGGGACGCCCATAACGCAAAAAGGCCCGTCAGACGGGCCTTTTGCATGATGAATGCAACGACTTCAAGGCAACATGCCCGCGTGTGACAGTCCCAGACGTTCATCCAGGCCAAACAGGATATTGAGGTTCTGCACCGCCTGGCCGGAAGCTCCCTTGACCAGGTTGTCGATCACCGACAGCACCACCACCAGGTCGCCATCCTGCGGCCGATGCACGGCAATCCGACAGACGTTGGCACCACGCACGCTACGCGTCTCCGGATGGCTGCCCGCCGGCATAACGTCGACAAAAGGCTCATCGGCGTAGCGCTTCTCGAACAGTGCTTGCAAGTCCACCGACCTGTCCACGACTGTGGCATAGAGTGTGGAATGGATGCCGCGAATCATCGGGGTCAGGTGCGGCACAAAGGTCAAACCTACATCCTTGCCCGCTGCCCGACGCAGCCCCTGGCGAATCTCCGGCAGGTGACGATGCCCCTTGACCGCATAGGCCTTCATGCTCTCGGAAGTTTCCGAATATAACGACCCCACGCTTGCACCACGCCCTGCACCACTGACTCCGGACTTGCAGTCGGCGATCAGGCGGGTGCTATCGGCCAGGCCGGACTCAAGCAGTGGCAGGAACCCCAGCTGGGTGGCCGTCGGGTAGCAACCCGGGACTGCGATCAGGCGAGCCCGCTTGATCTGCTCGCGATTGACTTCCGGCAGGCCATAGACCGCCTCGTCCAACAACGCCGGAGCACCATGGGGCTGGCCATACCACGTGGCCCATTCATCGGCATCCTGCAGGCGGAAGTCCGCCGACAAATCAATGACCTTGGTCCCTGCAGCCAGCAGTTCGCCAGCCAGTGCATGGGCAACACCGTGGGGCGTGGCGAAGAACACCACATCACAAGCCCCCAGGGTCTTGACGTCCGGAACACTGAAAGCCAGACCGTCATAGTGGCCACGCAGGTTCGGATACATGTCGGCAACGGCCAAGCCTGCCTCGGATCGCGAGGTGATGACCTCTACCCGCGCCTGCGGATGCTGTGCCAACAGACGCAGCAGCTCGACACCGGTGTAACCCGTGCCGCCGACGATACCGACCTTGACCATAAACCTGTCCTCAACGAACCCATTGGAAAGCTGTCGATAATAGAGGCGGCAACCCCCTGCGACAACCGCCAAGGTGACGTGCGCCCGCTCTACCCTCTACTATCGTCGCCACCGTGAATCTGGGGGATAACCAAAACATGCTTTATCTATGGCTCAAGGCCTTTCATATCGTCAGTGTGGTCTGCTGGTTCGCCGGCCTATTCTACCTGCCGCGCCTGTTCGTCTACCACGCCCAAAGCGAAGACAGCATCAGCCGAGAACGCTTTTGCATCATGGAGCGCAAGCTCTATCGCTTCATCATGGGGCCGGCAATGATCGCGGCGCTGGTCTTCGGCATCGGGCTGATCAGTCTCAACCCCGGCGCCTACTTCAGCCAGGGTGGCTGGATGCACGCCAAGCTGACTCTGGTGGTGATCCTGATCGGCTACCACCATATGTGCGGCGCACAGGTGAAACGCTTCGCCCGTGGCGAAAACGGCCGCAGCCATGTCTTTTATCGCTGGTTCAATGAAATACCGGTCCTGCTATTGCTGGCTATTGTAATTCTGGTCGTCGTACGACCGTTCTGACTCTATCTAGCCGCATCCCTGGGGGTATACCGATGTCTCTGCCCGCTTTGCTCGAACAACGCTTGCGCCTGCCAGTGGTGGCAGCACCGATGTTCCTGATCTCCAACCCCGAACTGGTCCTGGCCTGCTGTCGCAACGGTGTGGTCGGTACCTTCCCGGCGCTCAACCAACGCGAGAGCAGCGGCTTCAAGGCCTGGCTCGAGGAGATCGAGGCGGGCCTGAGCCTCCTGGAAAATCCGGCGCCCTATGCCGTGAACCTGATCGTGCACAACAGCAACCCACGGCTGCAGGCCGATTTGCAGATCTGTATCGAGCACAGGGTGCCGATCGTCATCACCAGCCTGGGAGCAGTCAAGGAAGTGGTGGATGCCGTGCACAGCTACGGCGGCCTGGTATTCCACGACGTGACGACTCGACGTCATGCGGAAAAAGCCGCCCAGGCCGGAGTCGATGGCCTGATTGCCGTCGCAGCAGGTGCCGGTGGCCATGCCGGAACCTGGAGCCCGTTCTCGCTGATCGCCGAGATCCGCCAGTTCTTCGACAAGACCCTGCTACTGGCCGGTTGCCTGAATCATGGGCACGAAATTCTCGCAGCCCAGGTGCTGGGCGCCGACCTGGCCTACCTGGGCACACGTTTCATTGCCACCTCTGAAAGCCATGCGCCCCAGGGTTACAAGGACATGCTGCTGGGCTCTCGCGCCGCCGATATCGTGCATACCGCCGCGGTCTCTGGAGTACCCGCCAGCTTCATGCGTCAGAGCCTGGAGAACGCGGGCTTCGACCTGGATGCCCTGCAGGGCAAGGGCGAGATCAATTTCGGCTCCAAGCTCAAACCCATCAGCGACGAAGCCAAGGCTTGGAAAACCGTATGGTCCGCCGGCCAGGGCGTGGGCGAAATCAACGACCTGCCCGGCGTCGATCAACTGATCGAACGACTGGACAAGGAATACCGCAGCGCCCAGGAGCGCTCAGGACTACTAACCAAACGCTGGCCACGATAACCAGTTCTCATAGTTTCTTGGCCAGCCGGGGGGCGCTGGCCTTAAACTATGCGTCTTTATGTAAGTCTTCATTTCAAGTGACAGGGATGCCCCCATGAGCGAAACCCGCTACAAGATCGTCTTCGACGGCACATTGCTGCCCGGTGTCGAAAAATCCACGGCGCAACTGAGCCTCGCAGAGCTGTTCAAGACCGATACGGCAGCAGTGGAACGCCTGTTCAGTGGGCAACCCGTTGAGCTCAAGCGCGACCTGCCCCAGGCCGATGCCCAACGCTACCTGGAAGCCCTGAAGAACGCCGGACTGGATGCCCGGATCGAAGCCGAGCCCACCCTGGAACTGAACCTGGAAGCCGTCGCCCCGGCCGCCCCTCGTCCAGCCAGTGTCGCCGACTCTCCCTACGCACCGCCCCAGGCCACCGTCGGTGAGAGCGTTCCTCAATTCGCAACACTCAACGTCTTTAGCTTCGAAGGCCGTATCGGCCGCCTGCGCTACCTGGCCTGGACCCTGGTCCTGACCGTGGCCCTGCTGGCGGTAGTCGGCGTCGGCGCACTCTTCGGCGCCATTTCTGCGGCAGTGCTCAACTCGACGCTGCTCATGGGACTGGGGATTCTCGCGGGCGCCGTGGTGTTCATCGGTTTCATCGTCGTCAGCATCCAGATCAGCGTGCAACGCCTGCATGACCTGGGCTGGTCCGGTTGGCTGTGGCTACTGAACTTCGTCCCCATCGTGGGCAGCATTTTCCCTCTGGTATTGATGGTCAGCCCCGGCAGCAACGTGGCCAACCGCTATGGCGCTCCACCGCCACCCAATACCACCGCGGTCAAGGTCCTGTCCTGGATGTGGGTGGTCCTGCTGGTTGCACTCATCATCGGCATGGTGGCCGGCGGCCTGAGCTCCCTGGAAGAGCGCTACAGCGAAACCAGCTACAGCGAGACCTACGACTCCAGCAGTGACGAAGCCGACAGCGCTGCCGATGCGGCAACCGAAGCTGCAGAGGCCGCCGATGCAGCGGCCACTGTAGAATCCGAGGAAGAATAAGCGCACCGAGCCTGCGACCCTCCCTGTCGCAGGCCGGCGGCCGTTGCGATGGAGAAATGCATGACCCGTTACGCTCTGATCACCGGTGCTTCCAGCGGCATAGGCCTGGCCATGGCCGAAGCGCTGGCCCGGCGCGGCCGCAATCTGCTCCTGGTGGCCCGCCAGCGTGATCAGCTGGAAAGTATCGCTCTGGAACTGACCCAGCGCTTTGGCGTCGAGGTCCTGTTCCGCGCCTGTGACCTGGGCGAACCCCTGAGGCTGTCCGGTTTCCTGCTAGAGCTGGAAGAAGGCGACCGGCAGATCGACCTGTTAGTCAACTGCGCCGGCATCGGCACCAGCGGACCATTCCTGGCCCAGGACTGGATGACCGAGCAGGACCTGATCGAGGTCAACATCCTCGCCCTCACCCGCCTGTGCCACGCCCTGGGCAACAGCATGGCGCTGCTGGGGGGCGGCCAGATCCTCAACGTCGCCTCGGTGGCCGCCTTCCATCCCGGCCCCTGGATGAGCACCTACTACGCCAGCAAGGCCTATGTCCTGCATTTCTCCGAAGGACTGCGCGAGGAACTGAAGAAGTGTGCGGTCAAGGTCTCGGTGCTTTGCCCCGGGCCAACGCGCACTGCGTTCTTCCGTACCGCCCAGATGGATACCCGCAAGCTCGACGACAGCAAATGGCTCATGAGCCCCGAGGAAGTGGCGCTGTACACGGTCCGGGCTCTGGAAAAGAACCGCGCCATCATCATTCCCGGGCGCCTGAACCGCTGGCTGGCCCGGGGCAATCGCCTGAGCTCGCGCTGGCTGACCCGCAAGATTGTCGGTTACGTCAACCGGGCCTATTGCCCACGCTAGACACCCTGCCGGGGCTGGGCGCAGGACCTGCGCCTGAGTACACTCAGCCCGGACCAACCCAATGGAGAAACAGCTGTGGATACTCTGTTCACCAAGATCATCAACAGAGAAATACCCGCCAAGATCATCTACGAAGACGACCAGGTTCTGGCCTTTCACGATATCGCCCCACAGGCGCCGGTGCATTTCCTGGTGATTCCGAAGAAACCCATCCCCACCCTCAACGACCTCACAGAGGACGACAAGGCGCTGGCTGGCCACATCCTGTTCACTGCCCAACGCCTGGCCAGGGAACAAGGGTGCGAGGACGGTTTCCGGGTGGTGATGAACTGCAATGAAATGGGCGGCCAGACCGTCTACCACATTCATATGCACGTCCTGGGTCAGCGGCAGATGAACTGGCCTCCGGGCTGATTACCCGCCTCTACCAGCGCCCTTGCGCCCGCCCCGGGCGAAGGTGCGCTGATCCAGCGCAGGTTTCCCCACATTGATTGGAGTAAACTGGCCGCCGTGATTCTTCCCGGAGATAAGCATGACTACCCAACGTCACTACTCGCCGATTGACCGCCTGCTGCTGCAAGCCGACATGGCCATGCGTACGCTGCTGCCGTTCAGCGGCCAACCTTATCGCCCCTCACCGGCCATCGTGCAGCCGGAAGCGCAGATGAGTGACGAGGACACCCGGCACGTCGCCGGCCTGATGCGCATCAACCACACCGGTGAAGTCTGTGCCCAGGCGCTGTACCAGGGTCAGGCCCTGACCGCCAAGCTGCCCCAGGTGCGCCAGGCCATGGAGCATGCAGCCGAGGAAGAAATCGACCACCTGGCCTGGTGCGAACAACGCATCCGCCAACTGGGCAGTCACCCCAGCGTGCTCAACCCACTGTTCTATGGCCTGTCGTTCGGTATTGGTGCCGCCGCCGGCCTGATCAGCGACAAGGTCAGCCTGGGATTCGTCGCTGCCACCGAGGACCAGGTGTGCAAGCACTTGAACGAACACCTGGAACAACTGCCGCCTGAAGACGAAAAGTCCCGGGCGATCCTCGAGCAGATGCGCATCGACGAAGAGCACCACGCCGAGACCGCCCTGGAGGCTGGCGGCTTCCGTTTCCCGGCACCGGTGAAGTTCGGCATGAGCCTGTTGGCCAAGGTCATGACCAAAAGTACCTACCGGATCTGAAACCCGCAGCCAGATACCAGAAAGGGCGCTCCAGGAGCGCCCTTTCTTTTGCCGGGAAACCCCGCGCAGGCTCAACCCAGCTCGACAATCTCGTAATCATGGGTGATCGCCACGCCTGCGGCACCGAGCATGATCGAGGCCGAGCAGTACTTCTCGGCGGACAACTCGACGGCGCGCTTGACCTGGGCCTCCTTCAGCCCCCGGCCCTTGACCACGAAATGCAGATGGATCTTGGTAAAGACCTTGGGGTCCTCGGTGGCGCGTTCGGCCTCAAGGAAGGCTTCACAGCTCTCGACCGCCTGACGGGACTTCTTCAGGATGCTGACCACATCGAAGTTACTGCAACCGCCTACGCCAAGCAGAAGCATCTCCATGGGGCGAACACCCAGGTTACGCCCTCCGGCTTCAGGCGGGCCGTCCATCACTACCACGTGGCCACTGCCCGACTCACCGAGGAACATGGCTTCGCCAGCCCATTGGATGCGTGCCTTCATCGCCCAGACTCCACTGCTCTAAAAAAGGGTCGCCAGCTTAGCACAGGGTTTTGCACTGCCCGCGAGCTCCATCTTGATGCCAAAAGCGAGCTACATGTAGGAAAATTCTTAAATCTGCTTAGGATGTGTCTGTTAAGCTGACGCCAAATGAATGGCGCATCGCCAGCTTTTACGTGCCGACGCTTTCCGCCCCATAAGAACACCACCCCCATACCGTGCAGTCTTTCCGGGATCCACCCATGGTTGCTATTACCCCTACGCCCAGGATGAAACACCTCGACAAGCTGCTGATGCACTGTCAGCGCCGCAGGTACCAGGCCAAAAGCAACATCATCTGCGCCGGCGATAACGCCGACAGCCTGTATTTCATCATCAAGGGCTCGGTGACCATCCTCATCGAAGACGATGATGGCCGCGAAATGATCATCGCCTACCTCAACTCGGGGGACTTCTTCGGTGAACTGGGGCTATTCGAGGACGCTGGACACGAACAGCTGCGCAGCGCCTGGGTGCGAGCCAAGGTGGAATGCGAAGTGGCCGAAATCAGCTACACCAAGTTCCGCGAGCTGTCCCAGGGCGACCCGGACATTCTCTATGTGCTCAGCGGCCAGATCGCCCAGCGCCTGCGCAATACCACACGCAAAGTCGGCGACCTGGCCTTCTTCGACGTGACCGGGCGCGTCGCCCGATGCCTGCTGGAGCTGTGCAAGCAACCAGACGCCATGACTCATCCGGATGGCATGCAGATCAAGATCACCCGCCAGGAGATCGGACGGATCGTCGGTTGTTCCCGGGAAATGGTCGGTCGCGTCCTCAAAGACCTGGAAGAACGCAACCTGGTGCACGTCAAGGGCAAGACCATGGTGGTTTTCGGCACCCGCTAGCCGGGCAGGAAGCTGCCGAGCATCTGCCGGTACAGGCTGTCCAGTCGCGCCAAGGCGTCCGGGGCAGCGAATGCTTCATGCAGGGCAATATGACTCTGGGCCCGGCAACGCTGCTCCAACCCGCACGCCTGGTTGAAGCGATTGACCGCCCCCACCATGGATTCGCGCTCGTCATCCAGCAACAACGCCCCATGCACCAGGCCCACCGGCCGCTGCCCCCCCTTGCTCTGGCGCCAACGCTGAGCCGTGCCAACCATCTTGCGGCCATCGAGATTGACGTTGAAACGTCCATCGCAGAAAGCCCCGTCGACCTCCCCCAACGAAGGATTGCCACCCAACTCGCTGAGCAGATCGCAGATCGGCTGGCACAGGCGTCGATAGGCGGTTTCTATCCGACCCTGGTCGCCTTCGCTACGCGGTGGCGCATAGACCAGGGCGATGTTCACCGTGGCCGCCGACTGGGGCACCGGTTCGCCACCGGTTTCGCGCAGCAGCACTGGCCACCCCTGGGCGTGCGAGACCTGACAGGCCTGCTCGAAGCCGGGCAGGCGACTCAGCCGCCGTGGCATCACCAGCGCCTGGTCGCTCGGCTGCCAGAACAGCAAGCCAAATTCCTGATCACCGGCACACACGCGGGCCAGCAGGTCCTGCTCGGCCTGCAGGCCGTCTTCGACGGTAAGGGCAAGGGTTTGGGTCATGACAGCGGCAATTCCTTGGCAGTAGTCATGAAAAAGCCGGCATCGCCGGCTTTTTCATCGTCTCGGGTTCAGTCCAGGGTCGAGCCCGTGACTGGCAAACCGCGTTCGGGGAAGAACAGGCGCTGCAGTTCGGTGCCCGGATTCTCGGCCCGCATGAAGGCCTCGCCCACCAGAAACGAATAGACGTCGCTGATTTCCATGAGCTCGACATCGGCGCGGTTGAAGATGCCACTTTCGGTGATCACCAGGCGATCGCGAGGAATACGCGGCAGCAGGTCGAGAGTGGTCTCAAGATCGACCTCGAAAGTATGCAGGTTGCGGTTGTTGACCCCAACCAGCGGTGTGTCGAGAGTCTTCAGGGCCCGCTCCAGCTCATCGCCATCGTGCACTTCCACCAGAACATCCAGGCCGACGCCCTTGGCCACCGATGCCAGTTCCGCCATCCGGCCGTCGTCCAGCGCGGCAACGATCAGCAGCACACAGTCGGCGCTCAGGGCGCGTGCCTCGACGATCTGGTACGGGTCGATCATGAAATCCTTGCGGATCACCGGCAGCTTGCAAGCTGCACGTGCCTGCTGCAGATAGAGATCGGCACCCTGGAAAAAATCAACATCGGTGAGTACCGACAGGCAGGTGGCGCCGCCTTTCTCATAACTCTTGGCGATATCGGCAGGAACGAAATCTTCGCGGATCACGCCCTTGCTCGGCGAGGCCTTCTTGATCTCGGCGATCACCGCCGGATGCTTGAGCTTGACCTGGTCCTGCAAGGCCCTGGCGAACCCGCGCGGAGCGTCGGCCGCCCGCGCCAGGCTTTCCAGCTCGGCCAGGGTGACGCGCGCACTGCGCTCGGCAACCTCCTCGACCTTGCGGGCGAGGATCTTTTCCAGAACTGTCGGCACACTCATCCTTCATTCTCCTGCTTGAACACCGCGGTAAAGGCTCCCAACTCCTCGAGCTTCTCCCGGGCCAGCCCGGTGTGCAAGGCGTCGTGGGCCAGGGCCACCCCTTCTTTGAGGCTGCTGGCGTGATCGGCGGCATACAGGGCGGCGCCCGCATTGAGCACGATCATTTCGGCGGCTTTCTGGCCATGTTCGGTCTTGCGTCGCCCCAGGGCATCACGGATCAGTTCCAGGGACGCCGCCGGGCTTTCCACCACCAGCCCGAACAGGCTCTGGCTCTTCATGCCCAGGTCCTCGGGCTGCACCCAGTACTCGGTGATCTGGTCGTTCTTGAGCTCCGCAACAAAGGTCGGTGCTGCCAGGCTGAACTCGTCCAGGCCATCCTGGGAGTGCACCACCAGCACGTGCTTGCTGCCCAGGCGCTGCAGGACTTCGACCAATGGCCGGCACAGGGCCTGGGTGAACACACCCACCACCTGGTGCTTGACGCCGGCCGGATTCGTAAGCGGGCCGAGCATGTTGAACAGCGTGCGCAGCCCCAGATCGCGGCGAGGACCCGCCGCATACTTCATGGCGCCATGGTGGGATTGGGAGAACATGAAACCGATGCCGACGTTATCGATGCAACGCGCCACCTGCACCGGCGTCAGGTTCAGGTAGACCCCGGCCGCCTCCAGCAGATCGGCGCTGCCGCTCTTGCCGGACACCGCGCGGTTGCCGTGCTTGGCCACGGTGCAGCCGGCAGCGGCGACCACAAAGGCGGAAGCGGTGGACACGTTGAAGATGTTGGCGCCATCACCACCGGTGCCGACCACATCCACCACACCGTCGAGGGTCTTGAGCTCGACCTTGTCCGCCAGCTCGCGCATCACCGACACCGCACCGACGATCTCGTCGATGCTTTCACTTTTCATGCGCATGGCCATCATGAAGGCGCCAATCTGCGCATCGGTGCATTGGCCGGTCATGATTTCGCGCATCACCGAGCGCATTTCATCGGTGCTCAGGTCCAGGTGGCCGACAATCCGGCTCAGGGCAGTCTTGATATCCATGAAAAGTCCTTAGCGCGTGCCGCCGCTCTGTTTGAGGAAGTTGGCGAACAGCTCGTGGCCCTGCTCGGTGAGGATGGATTCGGGGTGAAATTGCACACCCTCGATGTTCAAAGTCTTGTGGCGCAGCCCCATGATCTCGTCAACGGAGCCGTCGTCCAGCTGGGTCCAGGCGGTGACCTCGAGGCACTCGGGCAAGGTTTCGTGCTTGACCACCAGCGAGTGGTAGCGCGTCACGGTCAGCGGCATGTTCAGGCCGCTGAACACACCCTGGTCGCGATGAAACACCGGGCTGGTCTTGCCGTGCATCACCTGGCGGGCCCGCACCACCTGGCCGCCAAAGGCCTGGCCGATGGACTGGTGGCCCAGGCAGACGCCCAGGATCGGCAGCTTGCCGGCGAAATGCTTGATCGCCTCGAGAGAAACACCGGCCTCGGTTGGCGTGCAGGGTCCGGGCGAGACCACGATGCGCTCGGGCTTGAGCGCTTCGATCTGGGCCACGGTCAACTCATCATTGCGCACCACCTTCACCTCGGCACCCAGCTCACCCAGGTACTGCACGACGTTATAGGTAAAGGAGTCGTAGTTATCGATCATCAGCAACATAGTGGAAACTCCTCAAGCCTTGGATGCGGGGGGTTGTTCAGCCAGTGCCACGGCACGGAACATTGCACGACGCTTGTTCAGCGTCTCTTCCCACTCCAGGGTCGGTACCGAGTCGGCGACGATGCCTCCGCCGGCCTGGACATGCAGCTCGCCATCCTTGATCACCGCCGTGCGGATGGCGATCGCGGTGTCCATGTTGCCGTTCCAGGCGAAGTAACCCACGGCGCCGCCATAGATTCCACGCTTGACCGGCTCCAGTTCGTCGATGATTTCCATGGCGCGGATCTTCGGTGCGCCGGACAAGGTGCCGGCCGGCAGGATCGCTCGCAGCGCATCCATCGCCGTCAGGCCTTCCTTCAATTGACCGGTGACGTTGGACACGATGTGCATCACGTTGGAATAACGCTCGATGACCATCTTCTCGGTGAGCTTCACCGAGCCGATTTCCGAGACCCGCCCAGTGTCGTTGCGCCCCAGGTCGATCAGCATCAAGTGTTCGGCAATTTCCTTGGCATCCGACAGCAGGTCCTGCTCCAGGGCCAGGTCGGCGTCCTCGGTGGCGCCCCGTGGACGGGTGCCCGCGATCGGCCGCACGGTAATGAGGTTGTCCTCGACCCGCACCAGCACCTCTGGCGAGCTGCCCACCACATGGAAATCACCGAAGTTGAAGAAGTACATGTAGGGGGTCGGGTTGAAGCAGCGCAGCGCCCGGTACAGATCGATGGGCGCCGCCTGGAAGTCGATGGACATGCGCTGGGACGGCACGACCTGCATGCAGTCGCCGGCCAGGATGTACTCCTTGATGGTCTCCACCGCCCGCTCATAGTCACCCTGGGTGAAGCTGGAGCGGAACACCGGATCGGCAGCCGGTGGCCGGTCCAGGTCCAGCCCGCAACGGGGGGTAATGGGCTGACGCAGTTGCTGGAGCAACGCTTGCAAGCGCGCCTGGCCAGCCTCGTAGGCGTTGTCCTGGCTCGGGTCGGCCAGCACGATCGCGTGCATCTTGCCTGCCAGGTTGTCGAATACCACCACCGCATCGGAAACCATCAGCAGGATATCCGGCACGCCTATCGGGTCCGGATTCGGGCACTGGCCCAGGCGTGGTTCCACATAACGCACGCAGTCATAACCGAAGTAGCCCACCAGGCCGCCGTTGAAACGCGGCAGGCCGGCAATGGTCGGTACGTTGTAGCGCGCCTTGAACTCCTCGACGAAGGCCAGCGGATCGGCCACTTCGCAGGTTTCGATCTCCTCGCCGTCATGGGTCACGCTGGCCTGGTAGCCGCGCACCCGCAATACGGTGCGGCACGGCAGACCGATGATCGAATAACGTCCCCATTTCTCGCCGCCCTGCACCGACTCCAGGAGGTAGGAGTTGGGCTGGTCGGCCAGTTTCAGGTAGATCGACAGCGGGGTATCGAAGTCGGCAATGGTTTCGCAGGCCAGCGGGATACGGTTGTAACCAGCTGCGGCCAGGCGCAGGAATTCTTCGCGAATCATGGGATGCCTCGTGGCTTGAGGGTCTAACAGTCAGGTATGCAAACGAGCCGGCAGGGCCGGCCAGACAAAAATCAGGCGCGCCAACGCCAGCGGGCCAAGGCCTTGATGACTTTCATCCAGAGTTTGCGAGTGACCACCACGATGGAGTTTCCAGAAGGGGATGGAACAGCGTCGGGCAACGTTATCTCAGCGGCAGGTTCTAAGCAACCGGGGATCAGCGCCCGCAAGTCGTCGATCACCAGGGCAGGCGACTCCTCGGCAATCGGCCGGCCATGGTTGTAGCCGTAGCTCAAGGCCACGCACTTGACTCCCGCCGCCCGAGCCGCCAGGACATCGCTGCGCGAGTCGCCGACGAACAGCGATTGCGAGGCCGGAATACTGGCCATTTTCATCACGAAAAACAGCGCCGCCGGGTCGGGCTTCTTCTGCGGCAGGGTATCGCCGCCGATGATCCAGCGAAAATAGCGACCGATGCGCATCTGGTCCAGCAAGGGAGCGACGAAGCGCTCGGGCTTGTTGGTGATCAGGGCCAGTTCCACACCTTGCTTGTACAGCCACTTGAGGGTCTCGCGCACGCCGGGATAGACCACGGTCAGCTCGTGATTGCCCTCATAGGCCGCATTGAACAGCTCCAGGGCGTACTCGACCTCGCCGTCGTCGATGTCCTGGGGATCCAGGCTATTGGCCAGGGCCCGGCGCACCAGCATCGGCGCACCATTGCCGACCCACAGGCGCACCGCCTCGAGGCCTGCGGGCGGACGGCCCAGCTTGAGCAGCATCTGGTCCACGGCAGCGGCCAGGTCTGGCACCGAGTCGACCAGGGTGCCATCCAGGTCGAACATCACCAGCCGCGGCAGGTTGCCCGAGAACAGCTGCTCGAACGCACTCATGGTCGAGCCAGCGCCAGCTCTGCGCGCATTTTCTCGATCACTTCCTGATAGTTGGGTGCATTGAAGATCGCCGAGCCGGCAACGAAGGTGTCCGCTCCGGCCTCAGCGATCTCGCGGATGTTGCCCACATTCACGCCGCCGTCGATTTCCAGGCGGATATCCCGACCGGAGGCGTCGATCAATGCCCGCGCCTCACGCAGTTTGTCGAGAACGCTGGGAATGAACTTCTGGCCGCCGAATCCCGGGTTGACGCTCATCAGCAGGACCATGTCGACCTTGTCCATCACGTACTTGAGCGCATCCAGCGAAGCTGCCGGGTTGAACACCAGGCCGGCCTTGCAACCCCCTTCGCGGATCAGTTGCAGGGAGCGGTCCACATGCAGCGTGGCTTCCGGGTGGAAGGTGATATAGGTAGCGCCCGCCTCGATGAAGTCACCGATGATGCGATCCACCGGCGTCACCATCAGGTGCGCGTCGATCGGCGCGGTAACCCCGTACTTGCGCAGTGCGGCACACACCATCGGGCCGATGGTCAGGTTCGGCACATAGTGGTTGTCCATGACATCGAAGTGGACGATATCGGCGCCGGCGGCCAGGACGTTGTCCACTTCCTCGCCCAGGCGGGCGAAGTCGGCGGAAAGAATCGACGGAGCAATAGCGAAGGGCTGCATAACGCACCTTTTATGAGCGGAATCACGATGGCGCGCATTGTATACCTCATGCTTTGGAGCGCACACCGTCACCGCAATGATCAGTAGGCCGCCCGATAGATCTTCTCGATATCGGCGCAACTCAGCCGGCGAGGATTGTTGCGCATCAGCCGCTCGATGCCGGCCGCTTCCCGGGCCATGGCCGGAATCGCGTCCTCCGGCACCCCGAAGCTGCGCAGGCCACTGGGGATTTCCACCGCGGCACACAATGCCGCCATGGCCTCGACGGCCTGGTCCGCCGCTTCGCTGGCACTCAAGCGCGCCGTACGCACCCCCATGGCGGCGGCGATGTCCTGCATACGCTCGACACAGGCCATCTTGTTCCAGGTCATGACATAGGGCAGCAGCAAGGCGTTGCTCACGCCATGGGACATGTGGAAGCGCCCACCCAGCGGATAGGCCAGGGCATGCACCGCCCCCACGCCGGCGTTACCGAAAGCCATGCCGGCCATCAGGCTGGCCGTGGCCATGTCCTCGCGGGCCTGCAGGTTGGCCGGGTTGGCAAAGGCCTTGGGCAGGGCCCTGACGATCAGGCGGATGGCCCCTATGGCCAGGGAGTCGGTGACGGGTGAGGCATTGAGCGACAGATAAGCTTCGACTGCATGCACCAGGGCATCGACACCGCTGGCGGCCGTGACGCTGCGCGGGCAGGTCAGGGTCATCTGCGGGCTGACCAGCGCCACGTCCGGCAGCAGGTAGTCGCTGACGATGCCCTTCTTCAGTTGCGCGGCCTTGTCCGAGAGGATCGCCACGTTGGTCACTTCCGAGCCGGTGCCGGCGGTGGTGGGAATGGCGATCAGCGGCGGGCCCTTGCGCGGCACCAGGTCAACGCCGAACAGATCCTCCAGGGCGCCGTGGTAACCGGCATAGGCCGCAACGCTCTTGGCGATATCGATGGCGCTGCCGCCGCCCAGGCCGATCAGGCCATCATGCCCGCCCTCGCGATAGACCTGCATGCAGTCTTCGACAATGGCAATTTCCGGGTCCGGGCGCACCCGGTCGAAGATCTCGTAGTCACGCTCCCCCAGATGCGCCAGCGCCAGTGCCACGGTGCCGGACTCGACCAGCGCGGCATCGGTGACGATCAGCGGGTTGTCCACATCCAGGCGGGTCAACTCGGCAGCCAACTGCTCGATGGCGGTACTGCCGGAGAGCAGTTTGTGGGCGATCTTGAAAGAGGAAATACTCATGTGCGCAGCCTCTTATATAGAGATGGGAGCCGACACAAGCGTAGCTGGGGATTGCAGAACCGGGCCGTGGTGATGCGCGATCGGCATCACCACGACCCGCAGCAGGCCGGTACGACCTCAAGCTGCCTCGCTCTTCGCCACTGCATGAGCCTTCACCCCGGGTTCCGGCCGGGCCCCTGGCGCCGGGGCGTCAGGGCTGTCCAGGTCCTTGGTGAAGGTATTGTCGTTCTCGCCCTTGAAGAAGTTCTTGCCGTAGATCAGCAGGCACAGCACCACGCCGATGGCGAACCCCCAACTGGCGCCCTTGATCGCCAGCACCGCGCCGATCACCCCGGCGATCCCCAGGTCACGCTGGCTGCGGGCCTCGAGGATGCCCAGGCGCACGCTGACATACCCCTGGATCAGCAGGGTCAGCGCCAGCGCCACCCCCAGGATCGGCTGTACCAGGGTCACCACCGGCAACAGCAGCAGGCCGGTGTTGGTGCCCCAGCGGAACGAGCCCATGCCGCCGTAGATCGACTTCATGGCCTTGGGTCCGCCCTTGAAACGCTCGATGATCACCACCAGCATCGCTGCCCACTTCGGGCCGCACATGGCGATGTCCGGGCCGAAGATACTCATGAAGGCATTGCGCCCGCCGAAGATCAGGTGCGAGCGGTCCGGGTCGTAGTCGACCTTCTCGTCGGTGCGGATTTGCCCGGCTTCATCCAGCAGCACCTTGGCACTGAGCACGTCGCCGAAGACGATGATGTACACCGCAAGCATGGTGGGCAGCGCGCTGATGAACATCGACAGCGGCGGCATGCCCAGGCCGAACACCGTGTAGTTGTTCCACAGGCCGACGAAGTCCGGCTGGCTCAGGCCCCACTGGATCGTCGGCCACGGCGCTTCGCCGAACAGCGGCGCCAGCACCACCGCCAGCAGGATGATCGGCAGGATGCCCAGCTTGGCGAAGTTCCACCAGAAACGATTGCGCAACTTGAGCTGGGCAAAGTGCTGGGAAAAGATCAGGTAGAAGGCAATGCCGATGGCAATGGAAATGGTCCAGGGGAAGCTGTCGAACTTGCCACCCACCTGGAACACCGCGGTCACCGCGCTGAGCCCGGCGCCGACGATGACGCCCGACTTGATCGCCGAGGGCACGAAGCCCACCACCTTGCGCGCCATCCCGGTGGCGCCCAGGGCGATGGAGAACACCCCAAGCATCAGCTGGAAGGCAATCAGCGCGTGGACCCGCTCCGGCCCTACCGGAAACTGCGCGCAATAGGCCATCAGCAGCGGCACCGCCGGGGTGATCCAGCCAGGTACCACGGGGTCGCCCAGCAAGTGGTGGGCCAGGTACAGCAAGCCGTTGAGCATGACCACGGCCAGGGCCATCTCGAAGGGCATGCCGAGGAACTCGGTCATCAGCGGAATGGCCGCCAGGTCGACGGCGCACATCAACAAGCCTTGCAGGTAGTCCGGCAGCTCGAATTTGTAGTGGATAAAGGGCAAACGCACCTTGAACGGGCCAAGGGCGATGTACGGCGTTTCGTGCCGAGTGTCGGGAGGCGTTGGCATCAACTGCACCTGTCTTATTGGTATTGGTGGCGGTGTAAAGCGGCCCGCGCCAGCTGGCACGGGCAAGGATCGATCAATAGGCGGCCCGGTAGATCTGCTCGATATCGCCGGGGCTCAGCTGGCGCGGGTTGTTGCGCATCAACCGCTGGATACCTGCGGCCTCCACGGCCATGGCCGGGATCGCGTCCTCGGGCACACCAAAGCTGCGCATGCCCGTGGGAATGTCCACGACGGCGCACAGCGCGGCCATGGCCTGCACCGCCTGCTCCGCCGCTTGCCCATCACTGAGCCCGGTCACCGGCACATCCATGGCCTGGGCGATATCGCGAAAGCGCTCGACACAGGCCATCTTGTTCCAGGCCATGACGTAAGGCAGCAGCAGCGCATTGCTCACCCCGTGAGCGATGTTGAAGCGCCCGCCCAGGGGATAGGCCAGGGCATGCACCGCGCCGACCCCGGCATTGCCGAAGGCCATGCCGGCCATCAGGCTGGCGGTGGCCATGTCTTCCCGGGCCTGCAGGTTGGCCGGGTTGGCGTAGGCCTTGGGCAGCGCCTTGACGATCAGGCGGATCGCCCCCAGGGCCAGGGAATCGGTGATCGGTGAACCATTGAGCGACAGGTAGGATTCCACCGCGTGCACCAGGGCATCGACGCCGCTGGCAGCGGTGACGCCGCGCGGGCAGGTCAAGGTCATCACCGGGCTCACCAGCGCCACGTCCGGCAGCAGGTAATCGCTGACGATGCCCTTCTTCAGCTGAGCCACCTTGTCCGAGAGGATCGCCACATTGGTCACCTCCGAACCGGTGCCGGCGGTAGTGGGAATGGCGATCAGCGGCGGGCCCTTGCGCTGCACCTGATCCACCCCGAACAGCTCCTCCAGGGCGCCTTCATGGCCGGCGAACGCCGCCACCGCCTTGGCGATGTCGATGGCACTGCCGCCGCCCAGGCCGATCAGGCCATCGTGCTCGCCGGTCCGGTAAGCCTGGGTGCAGGCCTGGACAATGGCGATTTCCGGCTCTGGCTGGACCTCGTCGAAGATCCGGTAGGCCCGCCCGCCCAGATGGGCCAGGGCCAGATCGACGGTGCCGGACTTGACCAGGATCGCATCGGTGACGATCAGCGGATTACTGATCTGCAGGCGCGCCAGCTCGGCGTCCAGTTGCTCGATGGCGCCCTGGCCGGTAATCAGTTTGTTGGCAATCTTGAATGCAGAAATACTCATCAGCTCGGCCTTGTTTAATTGTTGTGGCAAGAGCGCCGCCAGGCGGCCTCTCTTCAATGGGCTCGAAAGCTGTAGAGCGAAAGCTGTGCCAAGATGCCAAAAGCCTTGATCTACAAGGCCCTGGCAGGAAATCCAGGAGGGATGACCGGGCAGCCGCGATTGAATTGCTGATCGCTGGCGAGGCCTCCGATCAGAATCCTAATCAGAGTGTTCCCAGCGTTTCATCTTCTGCACCACCGTGGCCTGGCTCACCCCCAGCGCCTTGGCGGCCAGGCGAGTGGTCTTGTGCAGTTGCAGGGCTGCGCGAATCGCCTGGCGCTCGGCGTTCTCCAGCACCTTGCGCAGCGGCAGGCGGCTGTCGTCGGTGTTGCGTGCCTGTTGCTCTATCAGGTCTTCCGGCAGGTCCAGGGCCTCGATCACCTGCCCGGTGCAGGTCACCACCAGGCGCTCCACCACGTTGATCAGCTCGCGGATGTTCCCCGGCCACGCGTACTCCCCAAGCAGCTCCAGGGCCTCCAGGCTCCATCGCACCCGACGCTGATAGCGCTGGTTGAAGTGCTCGAGGTAGTACTCCAGCAAGGGGCCGATTTCCTCGCTGCGCTCGCGCAGGGCCGGAATCGCAATGGGCACCACATTCAGGCGGTAATACAGGTCGGCGCGGAACTTGCCCTCGGCCACTCGCTGCTTGAGGTCGTGATGGGTGGCGCTGATGATGCGCACATCCACCTCCTTGAGCTCCAGGCCGCCCACCGGAATGAAGCGGTTCTCTTCGATGACCTTGAGCAGCTTGACCTGTACCGCCAGGGGCAGGTCGCCGATCTCGTCGAGAAACAGCGTACCGTTGTGGGCCAGTTCCAGCAGCCCGCGCTTGCCCTTGCTGCCGGCGCCGGTGAAGGCCCCCGGGGCATAACCGAACAGCTCGGCCTCGATCAGGTTCTCCGGCAGCGCCCCGCAGTTGAGAGCCAGAAACGGCTCCCGGGCGCGCGCGCTGGCGTTATGGATGAACTGCGCCACCAGGGTCTTGCCGACGCCGGTCTCGCCCTGCAGCAGCACCTTCACGTCGCAGTCGGCCACCTGCCGGGCCTGGGCGAACACCCGCCCGGAAACCTCCTGGTCGGCCATCAGCGGGGATTGCAGAAGGTCGTCGCGCTGGCCGGCATGCAGTCGCGCGGTGCTGGTGCGTAGTTGCTTGAGCTGTTGCAGCTCGTCGCGTTCGCGCTTGATCCGCAGCAGCTCGGTCATGTCGCGCACGGTGCTGACCACATAGCGAATGCTCTGGTCGGCCGCGAGGATCGGCGTGGCGCTGACCAGCAGCTTCTTGCCGTGGCTGAGGCTCTGCATCACCGACACGGGCCGGCCGTCCTGCAGGACACGCAGCGAAGCGGACTGGGAAATCACCCCGCTCTTGACCAGCTCCTGCATCGGCCGCCCCAGCAGCTCGCCACCGTTCAGGCCGGTGAGGCGCTCGTAGGCCTGGTTGACCTTGAGGGTCTGGCCCTGGCCATCGGTGATATAGACGCCGTCATGCAGCGCATTGAGCAGCTCTTCGAAACTGGCATCGTTGAGGTTCACCCGCAACTCCACATTCAGCATGGGAAGCCGGCAGTTTACGGGTGAACGACCACCAGAGGGGATGGGGCGACCCAGACCTTGGTACAAGGTCGCCCGAGAGGTCAGACCTGAGCGGTGCGCAGTTTCTCGCTGCGCCCGCGCAGCCATTCCAGGGTCAGCAGCAGGATCACCGAGAAGGCGATCAGCAGCGTGGCCGCGGCAGCGATGGTCGGGCTGAGGTTCTCGCGGATGCCGCTGAACATCTGCCGCGGCAAGGTGGCCTGCTCCGGGCCGGCGAGAAACAGGGTCACCACCACCTCATCGAACGAGGTGGCGAAGGCGAACAACGCCCCACTGATGACGCCAGGGGCGATCAGCGGCAGGGTCACCCGGCGAAAGGCCGTCAGCGGCGAGGCGCCGAGGCTGGCCGCGGCCCGTACCAGGTTGTGATTGAAACCCTGCAGGGTCGCCGACACGGTGATGATCACGAAGGGCACGCCCAGCACCGCATGCACGATGATCAGCGAGAAGAAGCTGTTGCCCATGCCCAACGGGGCGAAGAACAGGTAGCTGGCCACACCGATGATCACCACCGGCACCACCATCGGTGAAATCACCAGGGCCATGACCAGCGCCTTGCCGGGAAACTCGCCACGGGTCAGACCGATGGCCGCCAGGGTGCCGAAGACCATGGCCAGCAAGGTCGCGGCCGGCGCCACGATGACGCTGTTCTTCAGGGCGCGCATCCACTCGGCGGAGGCGAAGAAGTCCTGGTACCAGTGCAAGGAGAAGCCTTGCAGCGGGTACACCAGGAAACTGCCGGAGTTGAACGACAACGGGATGATCACCAGTACCGGCAACACCAGGAACAACAGGATCAGGCCGCAGAGAATCCGCAGGCTGTAGAACCAGACCCGCTCGACGGGCGACATGTAGGGGCTCAGCATTTCGATTCTCTCCTTAGCTCAGGCGCAGGCGGCTGGCGCCCACCAGCCAGCTGTAGATCAGATACAGCACGATGGTCGCCAGCAACAGCAGGCCGCCCAGGGCCGTGGCCATGCCCCAGTTGATACTGGTGTTGGTGTAGAAGGCGACGAAGTAGCTGACCATCTGGTCGTTCGGGCTGCCCAGCAACGCCGGGGTGATGTAGTAACCAATCGCCAGGATGAACACCAGCAGGCAACCGGCGCCGACACCGGCATAGGTCTGCGGGAAATACACGCGCCAGAAGCTGGCGAACGGATGGCAACCCAGGGAAATCGCCGCACGCATGTAGGTCGGCGAAATGCCTTTCATCACGCTGTAGATCGGCAGGATCATGAACGGCAGCAGGATGTGCACCATGGAGATGTAGACCCCGGTGCGGTTGAACACCAGCTCCAGGGGCTTGTCGATCACCCCCATGGCCAGCAGCGTGCTGTTGATCAGCCCACCAGACTGCAACAGCACGATCCACGCCGCCACCCGCACCAGGATCGAGGTCCAGAACGGCAGCAGCACCAGGATCATCAGCAGGTTGCTCTTGCGCGCCGGCAGGTTGGCCAGCAGGTACGCCAGGGGATAGGCCAGCGCCAGGCAGATAGCCGTGATCACCAGGCCCATCCAGAAGGTACGGGCGAAGATGTCCAGGTAGATGGACTGGTCCGGGGTGGCCGGGGCCAGTTCGCCCAAGTCGTCGATCCGGTGGTCTACCGCCGCCAGCAGGTAGTAGGGGGTCAGGTTGCTGGTATTGCGCCGGATGGCCTGCCAGTAGGCCGGGTCGCCCCAGCGCTCGTCCAGGCCCTCCATGGCTTCTTTATAGGATTCAGGCTCGGCCTTGAATGGCAAGGCTCGGGCGGTCTTGGTCAGCAGGCTGCGATAGCCGGCCAGCTCCATGTTCAGGCGCTTGGAAAGGTCGCCCAGGGTCTGGTTCTTGCGCGCATCGGCCAGGTCTTCGCTCAAGGCCTTGTAGGCCGCCTCGGCGGGCAGCCCGCGACCATCCCAGCTACTGACGGCCGTCACCGTGCGTGGCATGCCACCGACCACCTCCGGGTTGCCGACGCTCTTGTACAGAAGGGCCACGATCGGGACCAGGAACACCAGCAGCAGGAATAGCACCAGGGGTGCGATCAGGGCCTGGGCCTTCCAGCGGTTGACCCGCTCGGCACGGGCCAGCCGCTGCTTCAGGGTCGGGCCGGTGACCGCGTTCAGGGGAACGGTGATGGTCATGACAAACTCCGCGAATCGAACTTTCGAATGCACACCACCGGCAGGAGCGGGCTTGGCCGCGCGCCAGGCGCATCAGCCAGCACCGATGGTGCCGCTGATGACGCCTTCGCGAGCAAGCTCGCTCCTACAACGGCAGGGGTGGTTACTTGGCTGCCCAGGCGTTGAAACGCTGTTCCAGTTGCTCGCCGTTGTCAGCCCAGAAGCTGACGTCGATCTGCACCTGGTTGGCAATGTTCTCCGGGGTGGTAGGCATGTCCTTGAGGATGTCCTTGGCCAGCAGCGGCACGGCCTGGGTATTGGCGGGACCGTAGGCGATGTTTTCCGAGTAGGTCTTCTGCTGTTGTGGCTGCACCGAGTAGGCGATGAACTTCTTCGCAGCTTCGGCACGGGCCTTGTCCAGCCCCTTGGGAATGGCCCAGGCATCGAAGTCGTAGATGCCGCCGCTCCATACCACCTTCAGGTTGCTTTCCTTCTGCACGGCGGCGATCCGGCCGTTGTAGGCCGAGCTCATGACCACATCGCCCGAAGCCAGGTACTGCGGCGGCTGGGCGCCGGCTTCCCACCATTGAATGCTGGGCTTGAGCTCATCGAGTTTCTTGAAGGCGCGGTCCTGGCCATCCTTGCCCGCCAGCACCTTGTACACATCCTTGGGCGCGACACCGTCGGCCATCAGGGCGAACTCCAGGGTGTACTTGGCGCCCTTGCGCAGGCCTCGCTTGCCCGGGAATTTCTTGGTGTCCCAGAAGTCGGCCCAGCTGCCTGGTGGCGCCTTGAGCTTGTCGGCGTTATAGGCCAGCACGGTGGACCAGACGAAGAAACCTACACCGCACGGCTGGATGGCGCCCTTGACGTAGTCTTCGCCCTTGCCGAACAGCGCCGGGTCGAGTTGCTCGAACATGTCTTCATCACAACCGCGGGACAGTTCAGGGGATTCGACCTCTACCAGGTCCCAGGACACGCTCTTGGTATCGACCATGGCCTTGATCTTGGCCATCTCGCCGTTGTACTCACCGGCGACGATCTTGCCGTTGCCCGCTGTTTCCCACGGGGTATAGAAGGCCTTGACCTGGGCGGCCTTGTTCGCGCCGCCAAAGGACACCACGGTCAGGTCAGGTCCGGCCGCCAGAGCGTGCGCCGCTCCCAGCATGCCCAGGGCCACAGCGACAGCGCTGATGGGGGCTGTGAGTTTCAGGGATCTCGACATTTATTGTTTTCTCCACGTGCAGGTTGGTGTTGCAGGGGGCGATCAATTCGCCTCTAGAAGCGGGTCGAGCGCGCGAACGTGCTCGACTTGCCAGCCAAGCGGCACCACGTCGCCCACCGCCAGCGCTGGATCGAGCTCGGCAATCGGCTGTTTCACGAAGAAGTCGCCCTTGCCGCAGACTTCCAGGCGCACCCGGACGTGGTCGCCCAGATAGATGAATTCCGCCACTCGTCCGGAGAAGCGATTGGCGCAGTGTTCGCTGGAACCGTTGAGGCTCACTCGCTCCGGGCGGATGGACAGGGTCACCGGGCCACCGACCTGGCCGACATTGACCGCCAGCGCCTCGACTTTCTCGCCCCGGCCCAATTCCACCACGCAGCGCTCGCCGCTGTGGCTGTGCAAGCGACCGCTGAGACGGTTGTTCTCGCCGATGAAGTTGGCGACGAAGGTGTTCTTCGGTTCTTCGTAGAGGGTTCGGGGAGGGGCGATCTGCTGGATCTCGCCCTGGTGGAACACTGCCACCCGGTCGGACATGGTCAGCGCCTCGCCCTGGTCGTGGGTCACGTAGACCACGGTCAGGCCCAGGCGCTGGTGCAGGTGCTTGATTTCCATCTGCATGTGTTCGCGCAGCTGCTTGTCCAAGGCCCCCAGAGGCTCGTCCATCAGCACCAGCTGTGGCTCGAACACCAGGGCCCGGGCCAGGGCAACCCGCTGCTGCTGGCCGCCGGACAGTTGTGCCGGATAACGCTGGGCGAAGGATTCCAGCTGGACCATGCTCAGCACACGCTTGACCCGTTCGCTGATGTCGGTCTTGCCCAGGCCGCGTACCGAGAGCGGGAAGCCCAGGTTCTCGGCCACGGTCATGTGCGGGAACAGGGCGTAGTTCTGGAACACCATGCCAATGTCGCGCTTGTGCGGCGGCACGTTGTTGATCGAACGCCCGGCCAGCTGGATTTCCCCGGCGGTCGGCGTCTCGAAGCCGGCCAGCATCATCAGGCTGGTGGTCTTGCCGGAACCGGACGGCCCCAGCAGGGTGAGGAACTCGCCCTTGCGAATTTCCAGGTTGAGGTCCTTGACGATCAGGTTTTCGCCGTCGTAGCTCTTCTGCACCCCACGAAAGCTGACCAGAACATCATTGGCCCCAGCGCTTGAATCGACCTCGCTCATACCCGCACCTTTTTGTTTTAGACGGCTGTGGAACAAGCCTAGTGGAGGCCTCAAGGCCCGCAAATCGGGGGGCAGGAGAGATTCGCCTCAGCCGCCTGGAAGGTTGCGTGTAGGGATTGCCCTACAAAGATGGCGGAAACAGACAAGAGCAGGGGCAAGCTTGAAGCGGCAAGCCGCAAGAACAGGCCAAGGCCGGGAAGTGGCGATGTCGTAAACGGATATGTACGTGCCAACGGCTTGATCAGGAGAGCGTACCCATTGTGGCGAGGGCGCCTGCTCCCACTGGGCCGCAAAGCGGCCCCTCTGCACCGAAGTGCCCGCCCGCGGCCTCAGAGCAGCTTGTGCTCCATGGCGTACTTCACCAGCTCGGCCAGGGAGGTGATGTTGAGTTTCTGCATCAGCCGCGCCTTGTGGGTGCTGATGGTCTTGCTGCTCAGGGCCAGTTGCTGGGCAATATCGTTGACATTGGCACCGTGGGCCAGGCGCTCGAACACCGAGAATTCACGCTCGGACAGCAGTGAATGCAATGGCCGGGCATCGGTCAGGCCAACTTCGAAGACCATGCGGTCCGCCAGGTCCGGGTCGATATAGCGCCCGCCCGAGGCGACCTTGCGGATCGCGGTCAGCAGCAGGGCCGGATCGCTGTCCTTGGTGGCATAGCCAGCGGCGCCAATCTTCAGGGCCCTGGCCGCCATCTGTGCCTCATCGTGCATCGACAGCACCAGGATGGCCGGCGGATCGCTCAAGGCGCGAATCCGTGGAATGGCCTCCAGGCCGTTCACCCCTGGCATGGAGATGTCCAGCAGCACCACCTCGCAGGGCACCTGGCGCAGGGTCTCCAGCAACTGTTCGCCGTTGCTCGCCTCCCCCACCACCGTCAGGTCCCTGGCCAGGCCGATCAATTGCTTGATGCCTTCGCGAACGATGGTGTGGTCTTCGGCTACCAGTACACGGATCACGCGGTTCTCCTCGTTATTGTTGTGAGTCCAGGGGCACCCTGACGACCAGGGTGGTGCCCTCGCCCGGCTCGCTGTGCAGCGCCAGGCTGCCGCCCATGATCAGCACCCGTTCACGCATGCCCACCAGGCCAAAGGAGGTCGGGCGCGTGCTGGTCGTATCGAAGCCCAGGCCATCATCGCTGATGCTCAGGCACAGCTCGTTCCCCTCCAACGCCAGCGACAGTTCCACAGTATGCGCCTGGGCATGGCGCATGACATTGGTCAGGGCCTCCTGGAGGATACGGAACAGGCCGATAGCCTTGGCGTCGCTCAAGCGCGGCAGGTTGTCCGGCACCTGCACCAGGCAGGGAATCTGGGTGCGCGCCTCGAAACGCCGGGCCTGCCATTCGATGGCCGAGGCGATGCCGGCATCCAGGATCGGGGGGCGCAGGGCCGTGGCCACATCCCGTACCAGCTGGAACAGTTGGGCGATCAGGCGCTTCATGCTGTTGAGACGCTCATTCAACCCGGGATCGAGCTGGGCGTAGGCCAGCTCGCACATGGACGTTTCCAGCTTGAGCACGGTGAGCATCTGCCCCAGTTCGTCATGGACTTCCCTGGCAATGCGGGCCTTTTCTTCCTCGCGCACGCTCTCCAGGTGCGCCGACAGTTCGCGCAATTGCTCGCGCGAGCTGGCCAGCTCCAGCTCGATGCGTTTGCTCTCGCTGATGTCCCAGACGATACCGTCCCAGACATAGGTACCGTCATCCAGCTGCCGGGTGATGGCCTTGATCTCGGCCCAGCGCTGCTGGCCCTGGCGGGTGAGGATGCGCCCCTGCCAGGACCAGTCGCTGTCGGTATCCAGGGCCTGGTCCTGGGTCCGGTGGTAGCTGGCCTTGTCGTCCGGGTGCACCAGGCTGCGCAGGCCCTTGTCCCGATGGGCGAGTACTGCGGGCGCATAACCCACCAGGGTCTCGCTGCCTTCGCTGATGTAGGCAAAATCGATCTGGCCGCTGACCGCTGCCCGCTCCAGGCGGAACACCAGGCCCGGCACGTTGGCGGCGATGCCCTGCAGGCGCGCCTCGCTCTCGCGCAGGGCCGCCAGGGCCCGGCGGCGCTCGGTGACATCGGTGAGGTAGACCACCAGGTATTCGCTGTCGCGAAAGCGCAGGAAGCTCAGCGATACGTCCGTCGGCAGGATGCTGCCATCGGCCCGCACACACTGGGTCTCGAAGCTCTGCACGCCCTCCGCGCTGGCCCGGGCACGCTTCCACAGATTGAGCCAGCGATCCATGTGCAGGTTGGGCTCGAAGTCGATCAGCGGCCGGTCGATCACTGCGCCTGGCGAATAGCCGAGCATCTCTTCCGCGGCGCGGTTGGCGTAGCGCACATGACTGTCCCAGTTGACCCAGAGGATGCCCACGGTGCTCTGGTCGATGGAGAACTGGGTCAGGCGCAGGGCTTCTTCGCTGGCGGCGCGCAAGGCGATGTCCTCGCGCGCCGCCAGCAACCGCTGCTCCAGCCCCAGTTGCTGGCGACGCTGCCAGACAATCAGCGCCAGGCTGGCCAGCAGCAGGAGCGCCAGCAACAGGCTGAGGCTGCGCCAGGCTCCGGGAGACTCGCCCAGGCGCGGGTACTTGGGTTGCAGCCAACGGTTGTGCAACTGCTCCAGTTCCTTGGCCGGGATCGTGCGCAGGGCGATCTGCATGATGCTGGCCAGCTCCGGCCAATCGCGGCGGGTAGCCACCCGCAGCAACTGCGGCAAACCGATATCCCCCACCACCGCCAACCCGGAAAACTCCGCTTCGGCGGACAGGCGGCTGAGCTGGGCTTCGTCCACCACGGCGTAGCGGGCCTGGCGGCTCAGCAGCAGTTGCAGGGCCTGGCGTTCCAGGGGCACCCCCTGCACGTTGAGGTTGGGGTAGGTCTGGCGCAGGTAGTCGGCCACCGCGCTGGGCATGCGCACCGCCACCCGGGCCTGGTTGTCGAGCTTCTCCAGCTCCACTGCCCCGGAAGCCTTCTGTTCCCCCACCACCAGTTGCGGCACCCGCATGTAGGGGTCGCTGAACAACCACAGGCGCAGGCCCGAGGGGGTCTGGGTCAGGCCCGGGGCCATGTCGATCTCACCCTCGCGCAGGGCTTTCTCCAGCTGGGCCTGGTCGGGAAAGTTGCGCCAGCTGAGCTCGATGTCCAAGGTCCTGGCCAGTGCCTGCATCAGTTCGACGTTGGCCCCGGACAAGCGTTGCAGGCGCCGGTCGTACTGGGCAAACGGAGCCTGCAGCACCACCCCCACGCGCAGTTCGGGGTGCTGCTCCAGCCACTGGCGCAACGTCTGGTTGAGCACCGCACCGGGCACATGGGGCGCCGGCTCCGCCTTGGCTATCAAGGGAAGGCACAGACAGCCGATAAGCAGGAGGCAGCGAAAGCGCATCATCTGAAATCTCACACCCTGACAAATACTGATCAACCCATTAGGCTGCCGGAATTACTTCTGGCCTGGAATATCCGATGCCCCTCGTTCCCCGCTCGGCACTACCTGCATTGTGCCTGTCGCTGATCCTGCCCTGGAGCTTTTGCGCACACGCCGCCGATCCGGCGCCGCAAGACAAGCCCTCCGAGGACCAGCCGGCGCCACGCCAACCCCTGCCCGAACGCAGCCAGGAAGAGGCCAGCGCCCTGGAGCGCCAGTTGCCGGCCCAGGAGCAACAGCAACTGCAAGCAAGCGGCAGCAGCTTCCTGGCCCTGTGGAAGCCGGCCAACACCAGTGAGCCCAAGGGCGTGGTGATTATCCTCCCCGGCGCCGGTGAAAGCGCCGACTGGCCGCAAGTGGTGGCACCCCTGCGCAACAAGCTGCCGGACACCGACTGGGGCAGCCTGAGCCTGACGCTCCCGGACATGCAGAGTGAAGCGGCGCAACCGCGCGTGGTCGAAGCAGCCACCCCGGCGCCAGCCGAAACCGAGAACACCGCCAAGGACGCCAGCACCGAGGCCAAGCCCATCGAGCAAGTCGCCGGCGGTGAAGCCGACGTGGCCGACCGCGTGGTCGCCGAAAGTACCGAGGAACAAGTCAAGGCCGACGCCGAGCGCATCTTCGCCCGGATCGACTCGGCCCTGGCTTTCGCAGAACAGCAGAACGCCCGCAGCATCGTGTTGCTGGGCCATGGCACCGGGGCCTACTGGGCCGCACGCTATCTGGACGAAAAACAGCCCTCACAGGTACAGAAGCTGGTGATGGTGGCAGCCCGGTCGCCCGCCAACGGCAAACCGCAACTGGCAGAGCTGACGCCCACCCTGAAACTGCCCACCGTCGACCTTTTCTACGTCGACAAGGCAGCGGCGCGCAAGGCGGCGCTCGAACGACTGCAGGCCAGCAAGCGCCAGAAGCACTCGAACTTCAGCCAGATTTCCCTCAAGGCCTTGCCTGGCAACAACAGCGCCCAGCAGGAACAGCTGTTCCGTCGAGTCCGTGGCTGGCTCAATCCGCAAAACGCCGAGGGTTGAAGACAACGGGCCGCCTTTGCCGGACAGGCAACGGCGGCCCGGCTCTTCGTCAGCGAAAGTCCCGTCGCTGGCGAATCAGCGCGTAGGCGCTGTGCAGTTCGCGGGTTCTTTCCGTAGCATCGCGCACCTGGTCCGGTGTGGCGCCACCGCCGGCGACCTTGTCCGGATGGTGGCGACTGAGCAGTCGTCGATAGGCGTGCTTGATCTGCGCCGGCTCGGCGGTCACCGCCACCCCCAACAAGCGCAAGGCCTCCTGATAGGTCATCCCAACCTCGACCGGATGTCTCCTGGCAGGCCCGTAATCCTGCGCCAGCGCCTGGATCTGCTCCTGGGTCCAACCCAGCCACTTGCCCCATGACTGGATCAACTCGCGCTCCGCCGCACCGACTCGGCCGTCGGCCCAGACCATTCGCCAGCAAGCGCGCAACACGCCCTCGGCGGCATGGGGCTGCGCGCCCAGGCGTCGCAGATAACCACGCAGGCGGTCATTGCCCGACTTGCCACGGTTGAAGGCAGCAATCGCCCGACGCTGCGCGACCTCGCTCATGTCCAGCGAACGCATCTCCTGACGGGCCTGCTGGATATGTCCATCGACCACCCGCCCATCGCTTTTCGCCAGGCGCCCGAGCAGCACGAACAGCAATTCATCGTTGCGCAACGCCGGGCGCCCGCCCAGGCGTTCACGTACATGTGCCCAGCTGTGCAGTTGCAGGCGTCGATCCAGCGCCTGCCCCAGCAACGCACCAAGCATGGCCCCCGGAATGCTGGCAATTGCAAAACCCGCTCCGGCTCCGATCAGAGTCCCTGGCCACCACATGTCAGCGCCCCGCTTGCAGCAGGCGCTCGACCTGCGCCAGGCGTTCGACGGTTCCCACGTCGACCCACTGGCCGCTCATGTGCTCGCCGCTGACCTGGTCGCGGGCCATGGCCTCGCGCAGCAGTGGCGCCAGCTTGAAGGCGCCGGCGGAACAATGCTGGAACAGCCGCGGATGCAGTATCGATATACCGCTGTAGGTCAGGGTTGCCGCGCCAGGCTGGCCGTCATGCAACACACCGTTTTCCAGACAGAAGTCGCCGCCGGTGGGGTGATGTGCCGGGTTGTCGACCATCACCAGGTGGGCCAGGCCCTCCAGGGGCCGGCGCAGGGTTGCAAAGTCGTAGTCGGTCCAGATGTCGCCATTGACCACCAGAAATGGCTCGTCACCCAGCAATGGCAGCGCCTGGAAAATACCGCCACCGGTCTCCAGCGGCTGGTCTTCGGCCGAATAGCGGATGTTCAGCCCCCAGCGCTGGCCGTCACCCAGGGCGTCCTCGATCTGCTGGCCGAGCCAGGCATGGTTGATGACTATGTCGCGAAAACCCGCCGCCGCCAGGGCCCGCAGGTGATATTCGATCAACGGTACGCCGGCCACGGGCAACAGGGGCTTGGGTGTGGTCAGGGTCAGGGGCCGCATGCGCTCCCCCTTGCCCGCCGCCAGGATCATTGCCTTCATGCCTGGCCCTCCGCTGGTTGGCGCAGGCTGAGCAGCAACTGCGACAGCGGCGCCAGCTCCGGGCGACGGGCCAGCACGGCTTCTATATAGGCAAGGAATCGCGGGACATCGGCCAGATAGCGGGGCTTGCCGTCGCGATGGCAAATGCGCGAGAAGATACCGATCACCTTGAGATGGCGCTGCACGCCCATCAGGTCGCTGGCCCGCAGGAACTCCTGGAAGTCCTCCTGGACCGGAATTCCCCGTGCCCGGGCCTGATTCCAGTAGTTCTCCAGCCAACTGCGCACTCGCGGCTCAGGCCAGCTGAGGAACGCATCCTTGAACAGGCAGGTGACATCGTAGGTCACGGGGCCGTAGACCGCGTCCTGGAAATCCAGCACGCCTGGGTTCGGCTGGCTGAGCATCAGGTTGCGCGGCATATAGTCGCGATGGACCAGCACCTTGGGCTGCGCCAGGGCGCTGTCGATCAGCAGATCACTGACCTGCTGCCACTGCTGGCGCTGTTCGGCGTTGAAGGTGACGCCCAGTTCACGCCCGACGTACCACTCGGGGAACAATTCCAGCTCGCGGCGCAGCAGGGCGACATCGTAGCTGGGCAAAGGTGCGTCCATCGGCAGTTGCTGGAAGGCCAGCAAGGCTTGGAATGCGTCCTCGAAAAACGCATCGGCATTGTGTTCGTCGATGACATCCAGGTAGGTCTGGCTACCCAGGTCGTTGAGCAACAGGAAGCCGCGATCCAGGTCCTGGGCAAAAATTTTCGGCACATTGATGCCGCAAGTCGCCAGCAGACCGGCGATTTCCACGAAGGGTCGGCAGTTCTCCTGGGGGGGCGGAGCGTCCATGACCACGAAGCTGCGGTCGGCGCCCTGCCAACGGAAATAACGGCGGAAACTCGCGTCGCTGCTGGCCGCGGTCAATGTTGCCGGGGGGACTTCGCCCCAGCCTTGTGCTGCATGGACAATCGCCAATTGCTCATCGAGCCAAACTTTCAGGTGCTGCAAGCGTACATCTTGGTCAGGCATTACAAGGGTCTCCGACGGCCCTAGCCGTCAAGCGGGTCATGCTTTATTATCCAGCATCTTTTTCAGACCATCGAGAGGCGTGCGGCCCAACACCGCGGGCAGATGGCACGCAGGAAGCCCGGACTAATAAGATGGCATTGAAATCCCCCGCGTTTCGTAAAAAATTCCCGTTGCTGGTTACCGGCAGTTTGCTGGCCCTGCAACCTCTAGCCACTTCCTTCGTGGTTGCCGCGGAACAGTACGACTGTTCGGTCTCGGCTGCCGGTGGCTGGGCCTGCGCCCCGAAAACCAGCGCAGCCCAACTGCCTCCTCGACCGGTCCACGACGC
Source organism: Pseudomonas sp. L5B5 (assembly GCF_020520285.1). NCBI lineage: Bacteria > Pseudomonadati > Pseudomonadota > Gammaproteobacteria > Pseudomonadales > Pseudomonadaceae > Pseudomonas > Pseudomonas sp. L5B5. The sequence goes on along the minus strand of NZ_CP084742.1, from coordinate 4,854,960 downwards.
CAGCTCGCTCACCTCCAGCGCGACCGATGACGGTGCAGTGCAGGAGGCCAGCGGCGACAAGCCCGTCCTGGTGACCGAGGCCAAGGGCCGCGGCCTGAAGTCCCGCAGCGCGGACTACAGCCATCTCGACTGGGTACCGCGTGAGCAGCTCACCGCCGCGCAACTGGCCGAAACCGGTCCTTACTGCTCTGGTTCCTATATCGAACCGATTCGTCCTGGCATGAATGACAAGACGAAGAAAAGTGACGCACCGACCTTCATCGGCGCCAAGGCTTCGCGTTATCTGCAGGAACAGCAGGTAGCGACCCTGGCCGGCGACGTGGTCATGCGCCAGGGCAGCATGCAGGTCGAGGCCGACGAGGCCAACCTGTACCAGGCCGAGAACCGTGGTGAACTGAACGGCAACGTGCGCATCCGTGACAACGGTACGCTGATGGTCGGCGACCACGCCGACGTGCAACTCGATACTGGCGAGGCCAAGGTCGACAACGCCGAGTACGTGATGCACAAGTCGCGGGTTCGTGGCAGTGCGCTGTACGCCAAGCGCGCGGAAAACGCCATCATCCGCCTCAAGGATGGTACGTACACCACCTGCGAGCCCAACAGCAACGCCTGGCAGCTCAAGGGCAACAACATCACCTTGAACCCGGCTACCGGCTTCGGTACCGCGACCAACGTGACATTGCGGGTCAAGGACTTCCCGGTCCTCTACACCCCGTACATCTACTTCCCGATCGACGATCGCCGCCAGTCCGGCTTCCTGCCGCCAAGCTTCAGCACCGGCAGCGACACCGGCTTCATGCTGGTCACCCCGTACTACTTCAACCTGGCACCGAACTACGATGCCACGTTGTATCCACGCTACATGGCCAAGCGCGGCATGTTGATGGAAGGCGAGTTCCGTTACCTGACCAAGAGCAGCGAAGGCCAGTTCGGCGCCGCCTACCTGAACGACGACAACGACGATCGCAAGAAACAGACCGACTACGAAAAAACCCGCTACATGCTCAACTGGCAGCACAAGGGCGGGCTCGATTCGCGGACGATGACCGAGGTCGACTACACCAAGATCAGCGATCCGTACTACTTCCAGGACCTGCAGACCGACCAGATCGGCGTGAAGTCCGCCGACTACGTCAACCAGCAGGGCGCCGTGTCCTACCGTGGCGACAACTACACTGCGCGTCTCAACGTGCAGGCGTACCAGTTGGCGACGGTGGCCAACATCACCCCGTATGACAAGCTGCCGCAGATCACCTTCAACGGTTCCCTGCCCTACCACCCCGAAGGCCTGGATTTCACCTATGAAACCGAGCTGGTGCGCTTTGAGCGGGATCTGCAGAAAGGCCGCTTCTTCGACAAGGACGGCGGCCCGTTCGACAGCAACGGCAATGCCATAGGCACTGGCCGCCTGGACGCCAACGTTGCCGGTCTGGACCGTGCCAACGGCGACCGCCTGAACCTCAAGCCTGGTGTCAGCCTGCCGCTGAACTGGAGCTATGGCTACCTGACGCCGTCGCTCAAGTACATGTACACCCGCTATAACCTCGACCTCGACTCGACAGGCAAACAAGGCATCGTCACCGCACGCAACGCAGCCGCCGCTAGTGGCACCCGTTACATTGGTGGCGACTACAGCAGCTCGCAAAGTCGTGGCGTACCGATCGCCAGCGTCGATGGCGGCCTGTACTTCGACCGCAATACCCAGTGGTTCGGCAAGAACTATCGCCAGACCCTGGAACCGCGGATGTTCTACCTCTACGTTCCCGAGAAGGACCAGGAAGACATCCCGGTATTCGATACCGGCGAACCGACCTTCAACTACGCCTCGCTGTTCCGGGACAACCGCTTCAGCGGCTCGGACCGAGTCGGCGACGAGAATAAACTGTCCCTGGGCGTGACCAGCCGCTGGATCGAAGACAACGGCTTCCAGCGCCAGCGCATCAGCATCGGCCAGGCCCTGTACTTCAAGGACCGCACCGTTCAATTGCCCGGCATGGACTACCGTGACCGCGATGATGCAACCTCCAATGTGTCGCCGTACGCACTGGAATACGAATACCGCTACAACCGCGACTGGCGCACCACCGCCGAGTACAACTGGGACCCGGACAGCCGCAGCCCACGCTCCGGCAGCGCCATGCTCCACTACCAGCCCGAAGACAACCCGAACAAGGTGGTCAACGTCGGTTATCGCTATCGCAACGACCAGATCCGCTACAACCAGAACAGCGGCAAATGGGAAATGGGCGGCAGCTATCTCAGCCCGGGCCAGCCTGGCTACGTGAAGGACTACTACAAGATCCAGCAGCACGACTTCTCGGTGATCTGGCCGATCGTGCCGCAGTGGAACGCCATCAGCCGTTGGCAGTACGACTACAACCGTAACCGTACGCTCGAGGCCTTCGGTGGCTTCGAATACGACAACTGCTGCTGGAAACTGCGCCTGATCAGCCGTTACTGGGTCAAGTATGACGAGTTCAGTCAGAACGCTCCGGAAAACGAGAAAGGCGACCGCGGCATCTTCCTCCAAATTGTTCTGAAGGGTCTCGGTGGCGTCATGGGCACCAAAGTAGAGAGCTTCCTCGACAAAGGCATCCAAGGTTATCGTGAACGTGAAGACCAAGCTTTCTGATTGTCTGCGCCCGCTGATGCTGGGCGCGCTGTTCCTGAGCACTGCGGCCAGCGCCGCGGTGCAGTCCATCGACAAGGTCGTGGCCATCGTCGACAACGATGTGGTCATGCAGAGCCAGCTGGACCAGCGGGTCCAGGAAGTCCAGCAGACCATCGCCAAGCGCGGCGGCGGCATGCCGCCTGCCAGCGTCCTGGAACAGCAGGTGCTGGAGCGCCTGATCGTCGAGAACCTGCAACTGCAGATTGGCGAACGTTCCGGTATCCGCATCAGCGATGAAGAACTGAACCAGGCCATCGGCACCATCGCCCAGCGCAACAACATGAGCACCGAGCAGTTCCGCGCCGCCCTGGCTCGTGACGGCCTGTCTTATGAAGACGCCCGTGAGCAAGTGCGCCGCGAGATGATCATTAGCCGCGTGCGCCAACGCCGTGTGGCCGAGCGCATCCAGGTATCGGAACAGGAAGTGAAGAACTTCCTGGCCTCGGACCTGGGCAAGATGCAGTTGTCCGAAGAACTGCACCTGGCCAACATCCTGATCCCGACTCCGGAGAGCGCCAATTCCGAAGCCATCCAGGGCGCTGCCCGCCAGGCCATGGAGGTGTACCAGCAGCTCAAGCAGGGTGCCGACTTCGCCCAGCTGGCGATTGCCCGTTCCGGCAGCGACAACGCACTGGAAGGCGGCGACATGGGCTGGCGCAAGGCCGCGCAACTGCCTCCTCCGTTCGATCGTGAGCTGAGCGCAATGTCGGTGGGCGACATCACCCAGCCGGCGCGTACTCCAGGCGGCTTCATCATTCTCAAGCTGCTGGACAAGCGTGGCGGCGGCAATCAGGTCCGTGACGAGGTGCATGTGCGCCACATCCTGATCAAGCCAAGCGAGATTCGCAGCGAAGAAGAGACCAAGCGCCTGGCGCAGAAGCTCTACGAGCGCATCACCGCAGGCGAGGACTTTGCCGAACTGGCCAAGAACTACTCGGAAGATCCAGGCTCGGCGCTCAACGGCGGCGACCTCAATTGGATCGACCCGAACGCCCTGGTGCCGGAGTTCCGCGAAGTGATGGCCAAGACCCAGCAGGGCCAGCTGTCCAAACCGTTCAAGAGCCCTTACGGCTGGCATGTCCTGGAAGTCCTTGGCCGTCGTGCCACCGACAGCACCAGCCAGGCGCGCGAGCAGCAAGCCATGACCGTCCTGCGCAACCGCAAGTACGACGAGGAGCTGCAGACCTGGCTGCGGCAGATCCGCGACGAAGCTTATGTTGAGATCAAGCTGCCTGGCGCTGAACAGGCCGCACAGTGAAACCCCAACGTTTCGCCCTGACACCCGGCGAGCCTGCGGGTATAGGCCCTGACCTATGCCTGCTGCTCGCCTCGCAACACCAGCCCCACCCCCTGATAGCCATTACCAGCCGCGACCTGCTCATCGAGCGGGCCGCGCAACTGGGCGTGGCCGTCAACCTGCTGCCAGTGGACCCGGAGCATCTCCCGGATGCGCCGGCAGCAGCAGGCAGCCTGTATGTCTGGGACACCCCCCTGGGCAAGCCGGTGGTCAGCGGCCAGCTGGACCAGGCCAATGCCGCCTTCGTCCTGCAGACCCTGACCCGCGCCGGCCAGGGCTGCCTGGACGGGCGCTTTGCCGGGATGATCACGGCCCCTGTGCACAAGGGCGTGATCAATGATTCCGGCATCGCCTTTTCCGGCCATACCGAATTTCTCGCGGACCTGACCCATACCGAGCAAGTCGTCATGATGCTGGCCACCCGTGGCCTGCGCGTGGCGCTGGTGACCACTCACCTGCCGCTGCGGGACATCGCCGATGCCATCACCGCCGAGCGCCTGGAGCGGGTCACACGGATCCTGCACGCCGACCTGCAACACAAGTTCGGCATCGCCCAACCGCGAATCCTGGTCTGTGGGCTCAACCCTCACGCCGGCGAAGGCGGTCACCTGGGCCGCGAAGAAATCGACATCATCGAACCTACCCTGGAGCGTCTGCGCCAAGAGGGCATGGACCTGCGCGGTCCCCTGCCGGCCGACACTCTGTTTACCCCCAAATATCTGGAGCACTGCGACGCAGTGCTGGCGATGTACCACGACCAGGGCCTGCCCGTGCTGAAATACAAAGGCTTCGGCGCGGCCGTCAACGTGACGCTCGGCCTGCCGATCATTCGCACGTCGGTCGACCATGGCACCGCCCTGGACCTGGCCGGCAGCGGCAAGATCGACACCGGCAGCCTGCAGGTCGCGCTGGAAACCGCCTACCAGATGGCCGAGAACCGTATATGAGCGAGCAATACCAACACCGGGCGCGCAAGCGCTTCGGCCAGAACTTCCTGCACGATGCCGGCGTCATCGACCGCATTCTGCGGGCCATCAATGCCAAGTCCACAGACCGCATGCTGGAAATCGGCCCGGGCCAGGGCGCCCTGACCGAAGGCCTGCTGGGCAGCGACGCGCAGTTGGACGTCGTGGAGCTGGACAAGGACCTGATACCGATCCTTAACCAGCAGTTCGCTGGCCGGGACAACTTCAAGTTGCATCAAGGCGACGCCCTGAAGTTCGACTTCAATACCCTGGGCGCCGCCCCAGGCAGCCTGCGGGTAGTCGGCAACCTGCCCTACAACATTTCCACGCCGCTGATCTTTCACCTGCTGCACAACGCCAGCCTGATCCGTGACATGCACTTCATGCTGCAGAAGGAAGTGGTCGAGCGCCTGGCTGCCGGCCCGGGCGGTGGCGACTGGGGCCGCCTGTCGATCATGGTCCAGTACCATTGCCGCGTGGAGCACCTGTTCAACGTCGGCCCTGGCGCCTTCAATCCACCACCCAAGGTCGATTCGGCGATCGTGCGCCTGGTGCCCCATGCAGTGCTGCCACACCCGGCCAAGGACCATCGGCTGCTGGAGCGCATCGTTCGCGAAGCCTTCAACCAGCGCCGCAAGACCCTGCGCAACACACTCAAGGCGCTCCTGAGCAACGCCGAGATCGAAGCCGCCGGCGTCGACGGCAGCCTGCGCCCCGAACAGCTGGACCTGGCGGCGTTCGTGCGCCTGGCCGACCAGCTGGCGGAACAGGCCAAACCCGCCGCCATTTGAGCGCCCCCACCAAGCGATAGCGGGTAGGACGCCAGGCGGGATGTCTGGTCTACTACCCGATACTTGACCTAGACTGACCTGCGTCAGTCTTGTCCCGCGCCCTCGCTTTGCTTTAAAGGCCCTTTGCATGTCCGATCCCCGCTATCAGGTCGACGTCAGCGTCGTCACCCGCTTTCTGGCAGACCAATCGCAACCCGAGCACAACCGTTTCGCCTTCGCCTACACCATCACCGTGCAGAACAACGGTTTGCTGCCAGCCAAACTGCTGTCCCGACACTGGGTGATCACCGATGGCGACGGGCACGTGGAAGAAGTCCGCGGCGCTGGCGTGGTTGGCCAGCAGCCCCTGATCGCCGTCGGCAAGAGCCACACCTACAGCAGCGGCACAGTGATGACCACCCAGGTCGGCAACATGCAAGGCAGCTACCAGATGCTGGCCGAAGACGGCAAACAGTTCGACGCCATCATCGCGCCCTTCCGCCTTGCGGTCCCTGGAGCGCTGCACTGATGGCCACCTACGCCGTTGGCGACCTGCAAGGCTGCCTGGAGCCACTGCAATGCCTGCTGGAACAGGTGGCCTTCGACCCTGCCCGGGACCGCCTGTGGCTGGTCGGCGACCTGGTCAATCGTGGTCCCCAGTCCCTGGAGACGCTGCGCTATCTGTATTCCATCCGCGATTCGCTGATTTGCGTGCTGGGCAACCATGACCTGCACCTGCTGGCCGCCTGGCGCAACATCGAGCGCCTGAAGAAGTCCGATACGCTGCGCGAGATACTGCAGGCTCCCGACTGCGATGAGCTGCTGCAATGGCTGCGCCAGCAGAAGCTGATGCACTACGACGAAACCCGCAACATCGCCATGGTGCACGCCGGCATTGCCCCGCAATGGTCCTTGAAGAAGGCCCTGAAATGCGCGGCCGAAGTCGAGCAAGCGTTGCACGACGACGCGCTCTTCGAGCCCTTCCTGGATGGCATGTACGGCAACGACCCGGCGAAGTGGGACAGTGACCTCAAGGGCGTCACCCGCCTGCGGGTCATCACCAACTACTTCACCCGCATGCGCTTCTGCACCAGCGAGGGCAAGCTCGACCTCAAGACCAAGGAAGGCCTGGAGACGGCGCCACCGGGCTACGCGCCCTGGTTCAGCCACAAGGAGCGCAAGACCCGGGACCTGAAGATCATCTTCGGTCACTGGGCAGCGCTGGAAGGCCACTGTGACGAACCGAACGTGATCGCCCTGGATAGCGGATGCGTCTGGGGCGGGTCCATGACCCTGATGAATGTCGATACCGGCCTGCGCCTGACCTGCGATTGCGATGCCCATGGCCACGCAGCGCCCGCCCCCTCTCAACCCCTGCCCGTCCGCTAGACGGTGCCGACCCACCCCAGGAGTCCGCCATGAGCGAATTCAAACGCATCCCCCCAGAACAGGCCCAGGCACTGCGCGAACAAGGCGCCGTTGTGGTGGATATCCGTGACCCGCAAACCTATGCCCTGAACCACATCAGCGGCTCGCTCCATCTGGACAACCACTCCATCTCCGACTTCATCCGCAACGCCGATCTGGATGCTCCGCTGGTGGTCGTGTGCTACCACGGCAACTCCAGCCAAAGCGCCGCCGCCTACCTGATCAGCCAGGGTTTCTCGGATGTGTACAGCCTCGACGGCGGCTTCGAACTCTGGCGCAACACCTACCCGGCGGAAATCGCCCAGGGCAACGCCGAATAATTTTTTTCTACCGCTCTAGCCCGCGTACTACGTGGGCTGACGCAACACCAGACGAACGGTATCCGGCAACTAATCCGTCATCTCGCCTTGACCTGTGCGATTCCGAACTATCCTTAGCCACAGGCCATCCAAATCAGGGGAGAGCCGGTACACCGGCGAGCGGATCATCGGTACTAGCTTTCAAGCTCGATAGCTTTGAAAGTGTTCTGGGGGGTCAACAGCAACTGGAATTTCATCAGTTGCATGCCAGCACTTGACTGACTGATCCGCGGCCGGCTCCACGTATCGAGCGAGGTGACGTCATGAGTATTTTTAGCCACTTCCAACAACGCTTCGAGTCCACACGCCAGGAAGAGTTATCCCTGCAGGAATACCTGGAACTGTGCAAGAAGGACCGCAGCGCTTATGCCTCGGCCGCCGAACGCCTGTTGCTGGCTATCGGCGAGCCCGAACTGCTGGACACCTCAAGCAATTCGAGGCTGTCCCGAATTTTTTCCAACAAGGTGATCCGGCGCTATCCAGCCTTTGAAGACTTCCATGGCATGGAGGAGTGCATCGACCAGATCGTTTCCTATTTCCGTCATGCCGCCCAGGGCCTGGAAGAGAAGAAACAGATCCTCTACCTCCTGGGCCCGGTGGGCGGCGGCAAGTCCTCCCTGGCCGAAAAGCTCAAGCAACTGATCGAAAAAGTGCCCTTCTACGCCATCAAGGGATCGCCGGTCTTCGAATCGCCCCTGGGGCTGTTCAATGCCACGGAAGATGGCGCCATCCTCGAGGAAGACTTCGGCATTCCTCGGCGCTACCTCAATACCATCATGTCGCCATGGGCCACCAAGCGCCTGTCGGAGTTCGGCGGTGACATCAGCCAGTTCCGGGTAGTGAAGCTGTATCCGTCGATCCTCAACCAGATCGCCGTGGCCAAGACCGAACCTGGCGACGAGAACAACCAGGACATCTCGGCCCTGGTGGGCAAGGTGGATATTCGCAAGCTCGAGGAATTCCCGCAGAACGACGCCGATGCCTACAGCTATTCAGGGGCATTGTGCCGGGCCAACCAGGGCCTGATGGAATTCGTCGAGATGTTCAAGGCGCCGATCAAGGTGCTGCACCCACTGCTGACTGCTACCCAGGAAGGCAACTACAACAGCACCGAGGGCCTGGGGGCGATTCCGTTCACCGGTATCCTGCTGGCCCACTCCAACGAGTCGGAGTGGCACACCTTCCGCAACAACAAGAACAACGAGGCCTTCATCGACCGGATCTATATCGTCAAGGTGCCGTACTGCCTGCGCGTGACCGATGAAGTGAAGATCTACGACAAGCTGCTGTTCAACAGCTCCCTGGCCAAGGCCCATTGCGCCCCGGACACCCTGAAGATGCTCGCGCAGTTCACCGTGCTCTCGCGCCTCAAGGAACCGGAGAACTCCAACATCTATTCCAAGATGCGGGTCTACGACGGGGAAAACCTCAAGGACACCGATCCCAAGGCCAAGTCGATCCAGGAGTACCGTGACAGCGCCGGTGTCGATGAGGGGATGAATGGCCTGTCGACCCGCTTTGCCTTCAAGATCCTGTCCAAGGTCTTCAACTTCGATCCCCATGAGGTGGCGGCCAACCCGGTGCACCTGCTGTATGTATTGGAGCAGCAGATCGAACAGGAGCAGTTCCAGGCCGAAACCCGCGAACGTTACCTGCGCTTCCTCAAGGAATACCTGGCACCGCGCTATATCGAGTTCATCGGCAAGGAGATCCAGACCGCTTACCTGGAATCCTACAGCGAGTACGGCCAGAACATCTTCGACCGCTATGTGCTGTATGCGGACTTCTGGATTCAGGATCAGGAATACCGCGACCCGGAAACCGGCGAGATCCTCAACCGCGTAGCCCTCAACGAAGAACTGGAAAAGATCGAGAAACCGGCGGGCATCAGCAACCCGAAAGACTTTCGCAACGAGATCGTCAACTTCGTGCTGCGCGCCCGCGCCAACAACAACGGCAAGAACCCCACCTGGCTCAGCTACGAGAAGCTGCGGGTGGTCATCGAGAAGAAAATGTTCTCCAACACCGAGGACCTGTTGCCGGTCATCAGCTTCAACGCCAAGGCCAGCAAGGAGGATCAACAGAAACACAACGACTTCGTCACCCGGATGGTGGAGCGTGGCTACACCGACAAGCAAGTACGCCTGCTGTCGGAATGGTATCTGCGGGTCAGGAAATCGCAGTAAAGCAGCTGCAAGCTTCTAGCTACAAGCTGCAGGAGAAAGGCCGTGAGCCCCTACTCGGGGATCTGACGGCGCTTTCACTTGCAGCTTGAGGCTTACGACTTGAAGCTCCCCGGAGGGGCCTATGAGCTACGTAATCGACCGACGCCTGAACGGCAAGAACAAGAGCACGGTGAACCGCCAGCGGTTCCTGCGGCGTTACCGTGACCACATCAAGAAGGCCGTCGAGGAAGCCGTCAGTCGCCGCTCCATCACCGACATGGAACATGGCGAACAGATCAGCATTCCCGGACGCGACATCGACGAACCGATCCTGCACCACGGCCGTGGTGGCAAGCAGACCGTGGTCCATCCCGGCAACAAGGAGTTCACCGCCGGTGAGCATATCGCCAGGCCGCAAGGAGGCGGTGGAGGGGGCGGCGGACGCGGCAAGGCCGGCAACTCCGGCGAAGGCATGGACGAGTTCGTCTTCCAGATTACCCAGGAAGAATTCCTCGAGTTCATGTTCGAGGACCTGGAGCTGCCCAACCTGGTCAAGCGCAACCTGACCGGTACCGATACCTTCAAGACCGTACGCGCCGGGATCAGCAACGAAGGCAATCCGGCGCGGATCAACATCATCCGCACCCTGCGCTCGGCCCATGCCCGGCGCATCGCGCTGTCCGGCAGCAGCCGGGCCAAACTGCGCGAAGCCAAGGAAGAACTGGCGCGCCTGAAACGCGAAGAACCAGACAACTTTGGCGATATCCAGGAACTCGAGATAGAAATCGAGCGCTTGAGTGCACGAATCCACCGTGTGCCGTTCCTCGACACCTTCGACCTCAAGTACAACCTGCTGGTAAAACAGCCCAATCCCAGCTCCAAGGCGGTGATGTTCTGCCTGATGGATGTTTCCGGCTCCATGACGCAGGCCACCAAGGACATCGCCAAGCGCTTCTTCATTCTTTTGTACCTGTTCCTCAAGCGCAACTACGACAAGATCGACGTCGTGTTCATCCGCCACCACACCAGCGCACGGGAAGTGGACGAGGAAGAATTCTTCTATTCGCGGGAAACCGGCGGCACCATCGTCTCCAGCGCCCTGAAGCTGATGCAGGAGATCATGGCCGAGCGCTACCCCAGCAATGAATGGAACATCTACGCTGCCCAGGCTTCCGATGGCGACAACTGGAATGACGACTCGCCCATCTGCCGCGATATCCTGATCAACCAGATCATGCCGTTCGTGCAGTACTACACCTATGTCGAGATCACACCTCGGGAACACCAGGCCTTGTGGTACGAGTACGAACGCATCGCCGAGGCGTTTTCCGACACATTCGCCCAGCAACAACTGGTTTCGGCCGGGGACATCTATCCGGTCTTCCGTGAACTCTTCCAGCGCAGGTTAGTGACATGACCTCCAGAGAGCAGAAACGCCAGCCCATCTCCACCGGCTCGGAATGGACCTTCGAGCTGATCCAGGCCTACGACCGCGAAATCAGCCGTATCGCGGCCCGCTATGCGCTGGACACCTACCCCAACCAGATCGAGGTGATCACCGCCGAACAGATGATGGATGCCTACGCTTCGGTGGGCATGCCCCTGGGTTATCACCATTGGTCCTACGGCAAGCATTTCCTCAGCACCGAGAAGTCCTATAGCCGAGGCCAGATGGGCCTGGCCTACGAGATCGTCATCAACTCCGATCCCTGCATCGCCTACCTGATGGAGGAGAACACCATCTGCATGCAGGCCCTGGTGGTCGCACACGCCTGCTACGGACACAACAGCTTCTTCAAGGGCAACTACCTGTTCCGTACCTGGACCGATGCCAGCTCGATCATCGACTACCTGGTGTTCGCCAAGCAGTACATCATGCAATGCGAGGAACGCCACGGCATCGACGCGGTGGAAGACCTGCTGGACTCCTGCCACGCCCTGATGAACTACGGTGTCGACCGCTACAAGCGGCCCTATCCAATCTCCGCGGAAGAGGAACGGCGCCGGCAGAAGGACCGCGAAGAGCACCTGCAAAAGCAGATCAACGACCTGTGGCGCACCATCCCCAAGGGCGCTGACAAGCTCAGCGACAAGGACAATGCGCGTTTTCCCGCCGAACCCCAGGAGAACATTCTCTATTTCATCGAGAAGCACGCCCCGCTGCTGGAACCCTGGCAACGGGAAATCGTGCGCATCGTGCGCAAGATCGCCCAGTACTTCTACCCGCAACGCCAGACCCAGGTGATGAACGAAGGCTGGGCCACCTTCTGGCACTACACCCTGATGAACGACCTGTACGACGAGGGCCTGGTCACCGAAGGCTTCATGATGGAGTTTCTCGCCTCCCATACCAGCGTCGTGTTCCAGCCGGGTTTCGACAGCCCCTACTACAACGGCATCAACCCCTATGCCCTGGGCTTCGCCATGTACCGGGACATCCGGCGCATGTGCGAGGAACCGACCGAGGAGGACCGCCGCTGGTTCCCGGAACTGGCCGGCACCGACTGGTTGTCGAGCATCAAGTTCGCCATGAGCAGCTTCAAGGACGAGAGTTTCATCCTGCAGTACCTCTCGCCCAAGGTGATTCGCGATCTCAAGTTGTTCAGCATCATGGATGACGACCAGAAGGACGACCTGCTGGTCCCGGCCATCCACGACGAAAGCGGCTATCGCATCATTCGCGAGACCCTGGCTGCGCAATACAACCTGGGCAATCGCGAACCCAATGTGCAGATCTGGAGCATCGATCGCCGCGGCGACCGTTCGCTGACGCTGCGCCACCAGCAACACGACCGCAAACCGCTGGGTGATTCCACCGACGAAGTGCTCAAGCACCTGCACCGCCTCTGGGGCTTCGATATTCACCTCGAGACCCTGCAGGGCGACCAGTTGATGAAGACCCACCATGTCCCCCCCAGGACCGAGAACAACGAAAATGACTACGGGCGACTGGACCTCGCGGTGATCCACCTCTGAGCCTGACGACAAGCCTCCGTTGGCGCGACACAAGGGGTATCCTGTCGCGCTAACGGAGGTTTTTTATGCGGATTTACAAAGTCGGTGGTGCGGTACGGGATCGCTTGCTGGGCAGGCCGGTCACCGATATCGACTGGGTCGTGGTGGGTTCCAGCGCACAGGAAATGATCGACCAGGGCTTTCGGCCGGTGGGTGCCGACTTCCCGGTGTTCCTGCACCCCAAAAGTGGCGAGGAATATGCCCTGGCCCGGACGGAACGCAAGAGCGGGCGCGGTTATGGCGGATTCACCTTCCACGCCAGCCCAGAGGTCACCCTGGAAGAAGACCTGATTCGTCGCGACCTGACCATCAACGCCATGGCCGAGGATGAACAGGGCTTGATCACCGATCCCTACCAGGGCCAGCAGGACCTTGAACATCGCTTGTTGCGCCACGTTTCCCCGGCATTCGCCGAAGATCCCCTGCGGGTACTGAGAGTTGCCCGCTTCGCCGCTCGTTACGCCGGACTGGGCTTCAGCGTGGCCCCGCAGACGCTGGAACTGATGCGCCAGCTCAGCCAGTCAGGGGAGTTGCAGGCCCTGACAGCGGAACGCAGCTGGAAGGAGATCTCCCGCGCCCTGATGGAAGAGCAGCCCCAGGTGTTCATCCAGGCGCTTCGCGACTGCGGCGCCCTGGCAGTACTGATGCCGGAGGTCGACGCCCTGTTCGGGGTGCCCCAGCCCCCGGCCCACCATCCGGAAGTGGACACTGGCCTGCACGTACTCAGCGTCCTGCACCAAGCGGCTCAGCATCAGCAACCACTGAGCGTACGCTGGGCCTGCCTGCTGCACGATCTCGGCAAGGGCGCCACGCCCGAGGACCAGTGGCCACGGCATATCGGCCATGAGCAGGCCGGGCTCGATCTGATCAGGGCAGTCAACGAGCGCTTCAAGGCTCCCCGGGAATGCCAGGAACTGGCCCTGCTGGTGGGCCAGTTCCACACCCACGGCCACCGTGCACAGGAGCTCAAGGCTTCGACGCTGCTGGAGTTGCTGCAGCACTTCGATATCTTCCGTCGCCCCCAGCGCTTCGAAGAGTTCATCGCCGCCTGCGAAATGGATGCTCGCGGCCGCCTTGGCCTGGAGTCGCGACCTTATCCACAGGCCGATTACCTGCGGGGTGCCGCCAGCGCGGCACGCTCAGTCGCAGTGCAGCCGCTACTGGAGCAGGGATTCAAGGGGCCTGAACTGGGTGAAGCGCTGCGCTTGGAGCGCCTGAAGGCGATCAAGGCCTACAAGCAGCGGCACACCGCTTGAAGCCTGGCGGACAAGGCCCGGCCTTGTCCGCCAGGCAGCGGTCTAGAGCTGTGGCGGCGTGAGCTGCTGACCACGCCACTCGAAGGCGACGGGGGCCAGTACCTGGTCTATTCGCGCCTCTTGCCAGAGGTCCCCCAGGCTCTTGCCGGCCAGCGGGTGCAGCCGTTCAGGTGCCATCAGCGACAACGGCCACAGCACGAAGGCATTCTTCAGGATCTCCGCACGGGGTAGCACCAAGCCATCGAAGTTGCCGGTCAGGTCGCCGTATAGCAGCACGTCGATGTCCAGCGGCAGGCCTTTGCGATCTGGAGCATAACGGCCATTGTCCGCTTCGATGAACTTCAGGCGCCGGTCGAGCTCGATCAATGGCAGGTCGGTAAAGGCCGATACCACCAGGTTGAAGAACGGACCGCTCTTGATGCCCACCGGCTGGCTTTCGAACACCGCCGAACAGCGCATGTCCACCAGGAAACCGGCCAGCGCATCGAGCCCCGCCCGCAAGTGGGTCTCACGCTCGATATTGCTACCGAGCCCTAGGAATACCTGAGTCAGCGACATCCGCGCTCGATCTCCACACCCACGCCCTTGGCAGCCGATACGGCGCCCGGCTTGGTCAGCTTCAAGTGCAGCCAGGGAATGTTGAATTCGCTCATCAGCACCTCGGCGAGGCGCTCGGCAAAGGTTTCCACCAACTGGAACTGGGCGTGTTCGGCAAATGCCTGGATCCGGGCCGAGACACTGGCATAGTCCAGTGCCAGGGTCAGGTCATCGCCGGCAGCGGCCGGACGATTGTCCCAGGCAAAGCTCAGGTCAAGACGCAGGCACTGTCGGATGCCTCGCTCCCAGTCGTAGGCGCCGATCACGGTGTCCACTTCCAGCCCTTCGATAAACACTCTGTCCAAGCACTCTTCTCCGCAGCACGACAAGGGCGCAATGCGCCGTTAGAATCAGGGCGTCCTCGCCCGGAATAGTTAGCATGTTTTGGTTACTGGCGATTCTCGCCTACCTGCTCGGCTCTCTGTCCTTCGCCATCCTGCTCAGCCGCCTGACGGGCAATCCCGACCCGCGCATGAGCGGCTCCGGCAATGCTGGTGCTACCAACATGCTGCGCCTGGCCGGCAAGAGGCTCGCCATCCTGACCCTGTTGGGAGATCTGTGCAAAGGCCTGGTGCCTGTGCTGATCGCCGACCTCGCGGGGCTTTCCCTTCAAGAGCAGGCCTGGGTCGGGCTCTACGCCGTGCTCGGACACCTGTTCCCGCTGTATTTTCGCTTTCGTGGTGGCAAGGGTGTCGCCACCGCGGCCGGCATGCTGCTGGGGTTGTACCCCCCCGCTGCACTGCTGGCGATTGCCGCCTGGGTCCTGACTTTCTACCTCACACGTACCAGTTCACTGGCGGCGCTGATCGCCACGCCCCTGACCCTGCCGTTGCTGGCCTGGCAGGAACCCGAGGCGCTCTTGCCGATGAGCGTGCTCACGCTGCTGATCGTCTGGCGCCATCGCGGCAATCTACGCGACCTGTTCGCCGGGCGCGAACGGCATTTCTGAATCCGGCCAATGAAAAAGCTTCAGCTTGCGACCTGCCGCAGCGTCATCAAATGGCTGACAGCTGCTCCATCGGCCAGCGTGCCTGGACACTGATCGCCAGGCTTTCCTGCTGCCCAGCCAGCAGCCGCTGGCACCCTGCGAAGGCAATCATCGCCCCGTTGTCGGTGCAGAACTCGGGACGGGCGTAGAACACGTTGCCATTCATCTGGCCCAGCATGTTCTCCAGGGATGCCCGCAGGGACTTGTTCGCACTCACGCCACCGGCAATCACCAGGCTCTTGAGGCCCGTCTGCTTCAAGGCACGTTTGCACTTGACGGTCAGAGTGTCCACCACCGCCTGCTGGAACGCGAGGGAGATGTCGCAGCGGGTTTGCTCGCCGTCGTCTCCAGCGCGGACACACTGCTGCCAGGTGTTCAAGGCGGAGGTCTTCAGGCCACTGAAGCTGAACTCCAGCCCCGGGCGATCAGTCATCGGCCGCGGAAAGACGAAGCGCCCCGGCACCCCCTGGGTCGCCAGGCGGGCGATTTCAGGCCCCCCCGGATAATTCAGGCCGATCATCTTGGCGGTCTTGTCGAATGCTTCCCCGGCCGCATCGTCCAGGCTCTCGCCCAGCAGTTCGTACTTGCCGATGCCATCGACCCGGACCAACTGGGTATGACCACCGGAAACCAGCAAGGCGACGAACGGGAACTGGGGTGGCTGGGCTTCCAGCATCGGCGCCAGCAGGTGCCCCTCCATGTGATGCACTCCCAGGGCCGGGATACCCCAGGCAAACGCCAGCGCCTGGGCGCAGGAGGCCCCCACCAGCAAGGCGCCCACCAGGCCGGGGCCGGCGGTATAGGCGATCGCGTCGATCTCGGTGGGTACGCAGTCGGCCTGCGCCAGGACCTGGCGGATCAACGGCAGCATGCGCTTGACGTGATCACGCGAAGCCAGCTCCGGCACCACGCCTCCATAGACGCGATGCAGGTCGATCTGGCTGAACAGCGCGTCGGCCAGCAGGCCCCGCTCACTGTCGTAGAGCGCGACGCCGGTTTCGTCGCAGGAAGTTTCTAATCCCAGTACTAACATGGGTTTGCGCCTTGTAGAGGCTGAATTCGAAGGCGCGCATGATAGTCGCCACTCCCGCGCCCGACCAGCGGTTTTCGATCAGAGGCTTTGCATTCCTGGCCTTGAGGGGTTAACATCCGCAACCCTTAAAAACCGACGATCTCAACCGCGCTTTTTGCGAGGAGAACGTTGACCCCGGTAATGAATGAAGGTAGCTCTGGATGCCAGCCGTCAAAGTTAAAGAGAACGAACCCTTCGACGTAGCTCTGCGTCGTTTCAAGCGCTCCTGCGAAAAAGCCGGTGTTCTGGCTGAAGTTCGTAGCCGCGAATTTTATGAGAAGCCGACTTCCGAGCGTAAGCGCAAAGCAGCAGCTGCTGTTAAGCGTCACGCCAAGAAAGTTCAGCGCGAACAGCGCCGCGCCGTACGCCTGTACTAATACACAGACGTTCGCTGCAAGCTTCTGCCAAGCCCGGCCTTCCGCCGGGCTAATGGCATTTGCGGATCACGCTTGATGCTTCACCGTCGAAGTCGCCCTGGCGACCCAGACAAACCTGCTTCACCACGTCAGACCTGGCTACTGCCAGCGGTGCACGTCTTTTCTGACGAGCCTTTCAAGGCTACTGACGAGCACACCCTTTACCGATTCCTGCAGATTACCAGCCCAAGGCGTCCTCCTGGAGACCCGCCCAATGAGCTGCCCAGGCCTTCTCGATGGCCACTGCCGGACTCGACGCAACACCTTTCAGATAGCCGAACACTGATTGAAACTAACGTCAGTGGACAATCGGCAGATACACTTCCCGACTGCGATCACGCCGAACCCCTGGATCGAGCCGCGCACTCCACACGCCTCGCCACCCCGGTCCCTTCGACTGCATCGCCAGGGCTATTTTTCCGCGCAGTGATGACGAGAACGCCATGGCCGGGCTCATTCCCCAGAGCTTTATTGACGACCTTCTGAACCGCACCGACATCGTCGATGTCGTCAGCTCGCGCCTGCAGATCAAGAAAGCCGGCAAGAACTACACTGCCTGCTGCCCGTTTCACAAGGAAAAGACCCCCTCGTTCAGCGTCAGTCCCGACAAGCAGTTCTATTACTGCTTCGGCTGCGGCGCCGGCGGCAATGCCCTTGGCTTCATCATGGACCACGACAACCTGGACTTTCCCCAGGCTGTGGAGGAACTGGCGAAGGCAGCCGGCATGGAGATCCCCCGTGAAGAAAGTGGGCGCGGCCAGCGCAAGCCCCGCCAGCCCACCGACTCGCCACTGTATCCACTGCTCACCGCAGCCGCCGACTACTACCGCCAGGCCTTGAAGAACCATCCTGCCCGCAGGGCAGCCGTGGATTACCTCAAGGGGCGCGGTCTCACCGGCGAGATCGCCCGGGATTTTGGCCTGGGGTTCGCT
This sequence comes from Pseudomonas sp. L5B5, assembly GCF_020520285.1. NCBI lineage: Bacteria > Pseudomonadati > Pseudomonadota > Gammaproteobacteria > Pseudomonadales > Pseudomonadaceae > Pseudomonas > Pseudomonas sp. L5B5. The sequence goes on along the minus strand of NZ_CP084742.1, from coordinate 4,837,026 downwards.
CCACCCGGCTGGGACAACCTGTTCAAGCACCTGAGCAGCGACACGCTGCAGCAAAAGGCCATGATCGACGCCGGCCTGCTGATAGAGAATGCCGAGACCGGCAAGCGTTACGACCGCTTCCGCGACCGCGTGATGTTTCCGATCCGCGACAGTCGGGGCCGGATCATCGCCTTCGGCGGCCGAGTCCTGGGCGACGACAAGCCCAAGTACCTGAACTCCCCGGAGACCCCGGTCTTCCACAAGGGGCAGGAGCTCTACGGCCTGTTCGAGGCACGCAAGAACAATCGCAACCTCGAGGAAATCATCGTCGTCGAGGGTTACATGGACGTGATTGCCCTCGCCCAGCAAGGCCTGCGCAACGCGGTCGCGACCCTGGGCACCGCAACCAGCGAAGAACACCTCAAGCGCCTGTTTCGCATAGTACCCAGCGTGCTGTTCTGCTTTGATGGCGACCAGGCCGGTCGCAAGGCCGCCTGGCGCGCACTGGAATCCACCCTGGGCTCATTACAGGACGGACGCCGCGCACGCTTCCTGTTCCTCCCGGAAGGGGAAGATCCGGATACCCTGGTTCGCTCGGAAGGCACCGACGCCTTCCGAGCCCGGATCAACCAGCACGCACAACCCCTGGCCGACTACTTCTTCCAGCAACTGATCGAGGAAGCAGACCCGCGCTCACTGGAGGGCAAGGCCCACCTTGCAACGCTTGCCGCACCATTGATCGAGAAGATTCCGGGCGCCAACTTGCGGATACTGATGCGCCAGCGCCTCACCGAGATCACCGGCCTGAGCAATGAAACGGTCAACCAGCTGGCGCACAATCCAGCACCGCAAGCACCACCGGTCTATGACGCCGGCATCGACTATGACGGCATGCCGGACTACGTCGACTACCACGAGCCCCACCAGGAAGCCTACGCCCCCCAACAGGAGTGGACGCCGAAGAAGCAGGGCGGCGGCAAGAAATGGGAAAACAAGCCATGGGACAAGAATGGCAAGGGCAAACGCCAGGGGGACCGCGACCAGCCGCGAGCGCCACGCATTCCCGCGGCAGTGGAACCACCTACCCTGTCGGCCCTGCGAACCTTGCTGCATCACCCGCAACTGGCAGAAAAAGTTGAAGATGCCGGGCACTTTGCCGATGACGACAACACTAACACCCAGCTGCTGGTGGCCCTGATCGAAGCCGTGCAGAAAAATCCTAAGCTACGCTCTATTCATCAGCTGATGGCGCGCTGGCACGGTACCCAGCAAGGGAATCTGCTCACTGCACTGGCAGAAAAAGAGTGGCTGATCGACGGAGATAACCTTGAACAACAATTTTTCGACACCATTAACAGCTTGTCGGCTCGCCAACGCGAGCGTGTTTTAGAGCAACTTCTCAGGAAATCGCGTCAAAGCGAGCTCAACAGCGAAGAGAAAAAACAGCTGGTGGAGCTTCTAAAACGCAATGTTCCCGCATCAAACCCGACCTCAACTGGCGCGTGAGGTCATAGCTCGGGTATAATCCTCGGCTTGTTTTTTGCCCGCCAAGACCTTCAGTGGATAGGGTGTTATGTCCGGAAAAGCGCAACAGCAGTCTCGCCTCAAAGAGTTGATCAGCCGTGGACGTGAGCAGGGTTACCTGACTTACGCGGAGGTCAACGACCACCTGCCGGAGGATATTTCAGATCCGGAACAGGTGGAAGACATCATCCGCATGATCAACGACATGGGGATCAACGTATTCGAGAGTGCTCCGGATGCGGATGCCCTTTTGTTGGCCGAAGCCGATACCGACGAAGCAGCAGCTGAAGAAGCCGCCGCAGCGTTGGCGGCTGTGGAAACCGACATTGGTCGCACTACCGACCCAGTGCGCATGTACATGCGCGAGATGGGTACGGTAGAGCTGCTCACTCGTGAAGGCGAAATCGAAATCGCCAAACGCATCGAAGAGGGTATCCGTGAAGTGATGGGCGCTATTGCGCACTTCCCTGGCACGGTGGAACACATCCTCTCCGAATACGCTCGCGTCACCACCGAAGGTGGTCGCCTGTCTGATGTTCTCAGCGGTTACATCGATCCGGACGACGGCATCACGCCGCCTGCCGCCGAGATACCACCGCCTGTCGACAGCAAGTCGGCGAAAGAGGATGACGACAGCGAGGAAGAGGACGGTGAATCGTCCGACGACGAGGAAGAAACCGAAAGCGGTCCGGATCCGATCGTCGCAGCCCAGCGCTTCGGCGCAGTGGCCGACCAGCTGGAAGTCACCCGCAAGGCGTTGAAGAAGCACGGTCGCGAGAACAAGCAGTCCATTGCCGAGATGCTGGCCCTGGCCGAGCTGTTCATGCCGATCAAGCTGGTGCCCAAGCAGTTCGAGGGCCTGGTCGAGCGTGTACGCAGTGCCCTGGATCGCCTGCGTCAGCAAGAGCGCGCCATCATGCAGCTGTGCGTGCGTGATGCCCGCATGCCGCGTGCCGACTTCCTGCGCCAGTTCCCGGGCAACGAAGTGGACGAAAGCTGGACCGACGCCCTGGCCAAAGGCAAGAGCAAGTATGCCGAGGCCATCGCTCGCCTGCAGCCGGACATCATTCGTTGCCAGCAGAAGCTGACCGCCCTTGAAGCCGAGACCGGCCTGAAGATCCTCGAGATCAAGGACATCAACCGTCGCATGTCCATCGGCGAGGCCAAGGCCCGTCGTGCGAAGAAAGAGATGGTTGAAGCGAACCTGCGTCTGGTGATCTCCATCGCCAAGAAGTACACCAACCGTGGCCTGCAATTCCTCGATCTGATCCAGGAAGGCAACATCGGCTTGATGAAAGCGGTGGACAAGTTCGAATACCGTCGTGGCTACAAGTTCTCGACCTACGCCACCTGGTGGATTCGCCAGGCGATCACCCGTTCGATCGCCGACCAGGCTCGCACCATCCGTATTCCGGTGCACATGATCGAGACGATCAACAAGCTCAACCGTATTTCCCGGCAGATGCTGCAGGAAATGGGTCGCGAACCGACTCCGGAAGAGCTGGGCGAACGCATGGAAATGCCTGAGGACAAGATCCGCAAGGTATTGAAGATCGCCAAAGAGCCGATCTCCATGGAAACCCCGATCGGTGATGACGAAGACTCCCATCTGGGCGACTTCATCGAAGACTCGACCATGCAGTCGCCAATCGATGTTGCCACCGTTGAGAGCCTGAAAGAAGCGACTCGCGAAGTACTGTCCGGCCTCACTGCTCGTGAAGCCAAGGTCCTGCGCATGCGTTTCGGCATTGACATGAACACCGACCACACCCTCGAGGAAGTCGGCAAGCAGTTTGACGTGACCCGCGAGCGGATCCGTCAGATCGAAGCCAAGGCGCTGCGCAAGCTGCGCCACCCGACGCGAAGCGAGCATCTGCGCTCCTTCCTCGACGAGTAACACCAAGACCCCCAGCCCTGCTGGGGGTTTTGCTTTTTGCAGTTCCTCCCTGCGCTCATACCCCGTCTACACTCGAAGCATTCTCCCGTTCCCCACAACGAGACGGTTATGCCCAGACTGTCGGCCATGCTTCTACTGGCGCTACTTACCTGGACCGCAACGGCTGGCGCACTGACTCTCACCGACGAAGAACGTAGCTGGCTCAAGTCCCACCCGGAACTGCGCCTGGGCATTGATGCCTCCTGGCCACCCTTCGAATACCGAGACGAGGAAGGCCGCTACCAGGGCCTGGCGGCGGACTACATCCAGCTGATCCAGGAACGCCTGTCAATCAGCCTCAAGCCCGTGGAACCCGCCAGCTGGACCGCCGTGCTCGAAGACGCCCGACAAGGCAAGCTGGACCTGTTGCCGGGGATCATGTCGACCCCCGAACGCCAGAGCTACATGGCCTTCACCCGGCCCTACCTCGACTTTCCCATCGTGATCCTGGCCCATAAAGGGGGGGCCCAGCCCCGCAACCTCAATGATCTCTACGGCCTCAAGATCGCCGTGGTGGAAAACTACGCACCTCACGAACTGCTGCGCTCCCATCACCCGGACCTGAACCTGGTGGCCATGCCCAACGTCAGCTCGGCCCTGCAAGCCCTGGCCACCGATGAAGTGGACGCCGTGGTCGGCGACCTCGCCTCCAGCGTCTGGAGCCTGCGTCAACTCAAGCTCGACGGTCTCTATGTCAGTGGCGAAACCCCCTATCGCTACCAGCTGGCAATGGGCGTACCGCAGGACAACAAGGTCCTGGTGGGCATCATCGACAAGGTCCTGGCCGATCTCAGCTCCGAGGAAATCAACACCATCCAGCAGCGCTGGGTGGGCAGCGTGCTCGATCACCGGATGTTCTGGCTGGATGTGCTGGTCTATGGCCTGCCAGGCCTGCTGCTGCTGATCACCGTGCTCGCCGTGGTCATCCGCATCAATCGCCGCCTGAGTTCGGAAATATCTCGCCGGGTGGCCCTGGAACAGGAACTGCGCAGCAGCGAATACCACTACCGCAGCCTGGTGGAGAGCCTCTCGGCGATCGCCTGGGAAGCCAGCGTCAGTGACTTCACCTACAGCTACGTCTCGCCCCACGCCGAGCCGTTGCTGGGATATCCCCTGGCCCACTGGCTGATTCCCGGCTTCTGGCGCAACATCATCCACCCCGCCGACCTGACCCGCGCCCAGGCGTTCTGCGAGCACGAACTCGAGGCGGGGCGCGATCACAGCCTCGACTACCGAGTGATCACTGCGGACGGTCGCTGCCTCTGGGTCCGCGACATCGTCAGCCTGATCGAGCACGGCCACGAACCGGTGATGCGCGGCCTGATGATCGACATCAGCGAGGCCAAGCACACCGAGGAGGCCCTGCGCCTGTCCGAGCAGAAGTTCGCCTCGGTGTTCCAGCAATGCCCGGATATCCTGGTCATTGCCCGCCTGTCCGACGGTTGCCTGCTGGAGGTCAACAAGGCCTTCGAAGAGCAGATCGGCCTGAGCGCCGCCGAGGTCATAGGCCAGACCGCCACCCATCTCAACATCTGGGGCATCCCCGGGGTCGGCCCCAGCCTACTGCAACGCTTGCAGGCCGGCAGCATCCGCAACCTGGAAATGCCCTTCCGGCGCCACACCGGCCAGCTGTTCACCGGCCTTATTTCCGCCGAACCCTTCGACCTCGACACCACCCCGGCGCTGGTCGTGGTAGTGCGGGACATCAGTCAACTCAAGGAGACCCAGCAACAACTGCAGACCTCCGAGGAAAAGTTCGCCAAGGCCTTCCATGCCTCGCCGGACGGCTTGCTACTGAGCCGCCAGCGCGATGGCCTGCTGCTCGAGGTCAACGAAGGCTTCAGCCGCCTCACTGGCTTCAACAGCGCCATGTCCCTGGACCGCTCGACCCTTGACCTGGGAATCTGGGTCAACCTCAATGAACGCAAGCAATTGCTCGACCTGCTGCAACGTGATGGTTTCGTCCGGGACTTCACCTGTCATATCCGCCGCAGCGATGGCCAGATCCGCCTTTGCGAACTTTCCAGCCGACCGCTGCCCATTGGCGAAGACGACTGCATGCTGACCATTGCCCGGGACATCACCGACCGCCATCTGATGCAGGAAAAACTGCAACAGGCCGCCACCGTGTTCGAAAGTACCGCCGAAGGCGTGATGATCACCGACACCCAACAGCGCATCAGCGCGGTCAATCGCGCCTTCAGCGAAATCACCGGCTACAGCGAGAGCGAGGCCCTGGGACACACCCCGCGCCTGCTCGCATCCGGGCTGCACGACAGCGCCTTCTACGCGGCGATGTGGCACCAGTTGACCCAGGAAGGGCACTGGCAGGGCGAGATTTCCAACCGCCGCAAGAATGGCGAGCTCTACCCCAACTGGCTGACGATCAACGCCGTACGCAACCGCGAGCACCAGACCACTCACTTCGTCGCGGTGTTCGCCGACATCTCCAGCCTCAAGCATGCCCAGGCCCGGCTCGACTACCAGGCCCACCACGACCCGCTGACCGGCTTGCCCAACCGCACCCTGTTCGAAAGCCGGCTGCTGGCGGCACTCAACAGCCAGCAGGACAACGGAGGCCAGGGCGCAGTGCTGTTCCTCGACCTGGATCGCTTCAAGCACATCAACGACAGCCTGGGCCACCCTGTCGGCGATCTGCTGCTCAAGGGCATCGCCGTACGCCTCAAGGAGCAACTGCGCGATATCGATACCGTGGCCCGGCTGGGCGGGGACGAGTTCATCATCCTGCTTCCCGGCCTGCACCAGGCCAGCGACGCCGACTACATCGCCGGCAAGCTGCTGAACTGCTTCAACGCCCCCTTCCAGGCAGGCGAACACGAGTTTTTCATCAGCGCCAGCATCGGCACCAGCCTGTACCCCAAGGACGGTTGCGACGTCGCCACCCTGATCAAGAACGCCGATGCCGCCATGTATCGCTCCAAGGCCAAGGGCCGCAACCGCGTGGAACGCTACACCCGCGACCTGACCTCCCAGGCCAGCGAACGCGTGGCCCTGGAGCATGAACTGCGGCGAGCCATCGAGCGCAACGAACTGGCCCTGTATTTCCAGCCCAAGATCAGCCTCGACAACCACCAGCTGGTGGGCGCCGAAGCCTTGATCCGCTGGCGTCACCCCAGCTTCGGCGAGGTCCCGCCGGAACACTTCATCCCGCTGGCCGAGGAGAACGGCATGATCCTGCCGATCGGCGACTGGGTTCTGGAACAGGCCTGCCAGCACCTACACCACTGGAACCAGCACTACGAAAGCTTCGGCCCCCTGTCGGTAAACCTCGCCGGTGCCCAGTTGCGCCAGCCCAACCTGCTGGGGCGCATCGAACAGCTGCTGCATGACTACAACCTGCAGCCCGGACTGCTGCAGCTGGAAATCACCGAGAACTTCATCATGAGCCAGGCCGAGGAGGCACTGGAAGTGCTGCACCAACTCAAGCACCTGGGCGTGCAACTGGCCATCGACGACTTCGGCACGGGCTACTCCTCCCTGAGCTACCTCAAGCGCCTGCCGCTGGACTTCCTCAAGATCGACCAGTCGTTCGTCCGTGGCTTGCCGAACGACCCCCACGACGTGGCGATCGTACGCGCCATCATCGCCCTGGGCCGCAGCATGCAGTTCACGGTGATCGCCGAAGGCGTGGAGAACCAGGAACAGCAGACCTTCCTGGCACTGGAAGGCTGCGAGCAGATCCAGGGCTACATCGTCAGCCTGCCGCTGGAAGCCGAGGAATTCTGCGCGCGCTTCCTGCAGATCCGCGTTTCCGACTTTTCGGATAGCACAGCCGAGAAACCATCGTTATAATCCGCCGCCTACTGAGGGCCTATAGCTCAGTTGGTTAGAGCAGAGGACTCATAATCCTTTGGTCCACGGTTCAAGTCCGTGTGGGCCCACCACATTCGAAACCGCGCAATGCGCGGTTTTTTTGTGCCTGCCAATACGTCGCGATGCGACTGGCTATTGAATCGCCACCTTAAATCTCACGACTATCCCACCGTCATATCGATGTCCAACCAGGACAAGAGACGCCCCGGTGTCTTTCACGATAAGAAAGGGATCTATCGATGGTTGAGATTACGCGCCGATCACTGGTGGGGCTCGCGTCAGCCCTGCCGCTGCTTTCATTGCCAGGTTGGAGCCGGGCCGCCGAACCCGCTCCGCCGCCCCTCCAGCCACCGTCCGACGATGTCCTGATCAATTTCAACGAAAACCCCTGGGGCCCCTCTTCCGCCAGCCGCCAGGCCATGCAGCAAGGCATCGCCCTCAGCGGCCGCTATCCCTACAAGCTCCAGTACCGGCTCAATGCACTCTTCGCCCGCCAGCAGGGGGTTCCCGAGGACCATGTACACAGTTTCTGTGGCTCCAAGGCCGCGCTGCAGCATGCCGTCATGGCCTTCACCCAGGCCGGTAGCCTGGTCATGGCCACCCCCTCCTACGAGGCGCCCAGGGAGGCAGCCGAAGGGCGGCAGGTCAAGGTCCACGAGATTCCCCTCGACAGCCAGCACCGTCACGACCTTACGGCCATGCTCGCCGCCGATCGCTCTGCAGGGATGATCTACCTGTGCAACCCCAACAACCCTACTGGCACCCTGACGCCACGGCAGGCCATCGAACAGGCCCTGGCGAGTAAACCCAAGGGCTCGATCATGGTGATCGACGAAGCCTATATCGACTTTGCCGATGCCAGCACCTGCATCCCCCTGGTCAAGGATCACCCTGGACTGCTGGTACTGCGCACCTTCTCCAAGATCTACGGCATGGCCGGCGCGCGGTTGGGCCTTGCCGTGGGCCAACCGGAACTGCTCGAGCGCCTGGAAGCCTATGGTGGCTACAACGTACCGGCGGCCTCCACCCTGCTGGGAGGCCTTGCCAGCCTGGAAGAGCCGGGCCTGCTGGCCGAACGCAAGCGGCACAACCGGCAGTTGCTTGAGCAGACCATCACCTGGCTGCAAAAGCGCGGCTTCACCTGCACGGCCTCCCAGGCCAACTGCTTCATGATCGATGTCCGGCGCCCGGCCCAGGAAGTGGTCGATGCCCTGGCGGCACGGCAAGTACGGATCGGCCGGGTCTGGGACAACTGGCCGAACTGGGCACGGGTCAGCGTCGGTTCAGAGCAGGACATGCAGCGCTTTCGCGAGGCTTTCGCCCAGGTCATGCCCGGCTGAACCCCGCTCCCGGCGACTGGCAAGCCGTCAGCCCGGCGGCTTTTCCTGCCCCGGCCCAGGTCGCGCCAGGGCGACGAGCGGCAAGCGTTGGGAGGCGCTAACATGTGCGCTCCCCGATCACCGTGCTGGAGCCCATCTTGTCCGATAGCCGCCCTCCCGTTCTCGACGAAGTCGACCGTCAGTTGATCGCCGCCTTGCAGATCAATGCTCGCGAGAGCGTGGCAATGCTGGCCCGGCAATTGGGCATCGCCCGCACCACCGTGACCTCGCGCCTGGCGCGCCTGGAAAAGGCCAGGGTCATCACCGGCTATGGCGTGCGCCTGGGCCAGCGGGTCGTCGATGGCGGACTGCAGGCTTACGTCGGCATCAAGGTCCAGCCCCGCTCCGGCAAGGAAGTCCTGCGGCGGCTGAGCGGCATGGCCCAGGTCCAGCAACTGTGCGCGGTCAGCGGCGAATTCGACTACGTGGCCTGGCTGCGCACCGAGTCCCCGGAACAGCTGGACCAGTTGCTGGACCAGATCGGCAGCATCGACGGCGTGGAGAAGACCACCACCTCGATCATCCTCAGCAGCAAGATCGACCGTGGGCATGCGCTTTAAGGTTTGATTTACGTCACTTTGAATTTTATTTTCGTCATATTGGTCAATAACGATGCATAACGACGACAGATTGCGTCTTATTTACGAGTTCTCCCCTCTCTAGAATGGCTGCCATCCTTTCCTATACTCAGCATTTCGCTGAGCCGCCCGCCAAGGTCAGCCATGAACAAGAACAATCGCCATCCTGCAGACGGCAAGAAACCCATCACCATCTTCGGCCCGGACTTCCCCTTCGCCTTCGATGACTGGATCGAGCACCCCGCCGGCCTGGGCAGCATTCCCCAAGCGCAACACGGGGCCGAAGTAGCGATCATTGGCGCCGGCATCTCCGGGCTGGTAGCGGCCTACGAATTGATGAAGCTGGGTCTCAAGCCCGTGGTCTACGAGGCCTCGAAAATGGGGGGGCGCCTGCGTTCGGAAACCTTCGAAGGCGCCGACGGTATCATCGCGGAGCTGGGCGGCATGCGGTTCCCGGTGTCCAGCACCGCCTTCTACCACTACGTCGACAAGCTCGGCCTGGAAACCCGCCCCTTCCCCAACCCGCTGACCCCGGCTTCGGGCAGCACCGTGGTAGACCTGGAAGGCACCAGCCACTACGCCGAGAAGATGGCCGACCTGCCGGAGATCTTCCGTGAAGTCGCCCAGGCCTGGGCCGAAGCCCTGGAAGACGGCTCACGCTTCTCGGAAGTCCAGGACGCCATCCGCGAGCGTGACACGGTCAAGCTCAAGGCCCTGTGGGACGAACTGGTGCCGAAGTGGGACGACCGCACCTTCTATGACTTCGTCGCCACGTCCAAGGCCTTCTCGCGGCTGTCCTACCGTCACCGCGAGATCTTCGGCCAGGTCGGCTTCGGCACCGGCGGCTGGGACTCGGACTTCCCCAACTCCATGCTGGAAATCTTTCGCGTGGTGATGACCAACTGCGATGACCATCAACACCTGGTGGTAGGAGGGGTCGAACAGGTTCCCCGGGGCATCTGGAGCCATGTGCCGGAACAGTGCGCCCACTGGCCGGCCGGCACTTCCCTGGCCACACTGCACAACGGCGCGCCGCGCCCGGGCGTGAAAAAGATCGCCCGTGCCGCCGATGGCACCTTCGCCGTCACCGACTACTGGGGCGATACCCGCCACTACGCGGCGGTCCTGGCGACCTGCCAGACCTGGCTGCTGACCACCCAGATCGAGTGCGAGGAGGCGCTGTTCTCGCAGAAGATGTGGATGGCCCTGGACCGCACCCGCTACATGCAGTCCTCGAAGACCTTCGTGATGGTCGATCGGCCATTCTGGAAGGACAAGGACCCGCAAACCGGCCGCGACGTGATGAGCATGACCCTCACCGATCGCCTGACCCGTGGCACCTACCTGTTCGACCACGGCGACGACAAGCCGGGGGTGATCTGCCTGTCCTACTCCTGGATGAGCGACGCCATGAAGATGCTGCCGCACCCGGTGGAAAAACGCGTGCAACTGGCCCTGGATGCACTGAACAAGGTCTATCCCAAAGTCGACATCGCCAGCCACATCATCGGCAACCCGATCACCGTGTCCTGGGAAGCCGACCCGCACTTCCTCGGCGCCTTCAAGGGCGCACTGCCGGGCCACTACCGCTACAACCAGCGGATGTACGCACACTTCATGCAGGACGACATGCCTGCCGAACAGCGTGGCATCTTCATCGCCGGCGACGATGTGTCCTGGACGCCGGCCTGGGTCGAGGGAGCAGTGCAGACCTCGCTCAATGCCGTCTGGGGCATCATGAAGCACTTCGGTGGTGCCACCCATGCGCAGAACCCGGGGCCGGGAGATGTGTTCCACGAACTCGGCCCGGTCGTCCTGGCCGACTGAGCCCCGCCGGGCAAGGCCGGGGACACCCGGCCCAAACCTGCGGTACCGGTTATAGTGACCGGATCGCAAGTCAGAGGAGTCAAGAGCATGAGCATGCGCGTCGCCCTGTACCAGTGCCCTCCACTGCCGCTGGATGTAGCCGGCAACCTGCAGCGCCTGCACCAGGTGGCCATGCAAGCCACCCAGGCCGACCTGCTGGTGCTGCCGGAGATGTTCCTCAGCGGCTACAACATCGGCCTCGAAGCGGTCGGTGCCCTGGCCGAAGCCCAGGATGGCCCGGCCGCCCAGCGCATCGCCGCCATCGCCCAAGCCGCCGGCACGGCAATTCTCTATGGATATCCCGAGCGCGACACCGACGGGCGGATCTACAACGCCGTGCAGTTGATCGACGCCAGGGGCCAGCGCCTGTGCAATTACCGCAAGACCCATCTGTTCGGCGACCTGGACCACTCGATGTTCAGCGCCGGCACAGACGATTTCCCCCTGGTGGAACTCAATGGCTGGAAGCTCGGCTTCCTGATCTGCTACGACATCGAGTTCCCGGAAAACGCCCGGCGCCTGGCCCTCGCCGGGGCCGAGCTGATCCTGGTGCCAACGGCCAACATGATTCCCTATGACTTCGTCGCCGACGTGACGATTCGCGCCCGGGCCTTCGAGAACCAGTGCTATGTGGCCTACGCCAACTACTGCGGTCACGAGGAGCAGATCCGCTATTGCGGCCAGAGCAGCATCGCGGCCCCCGATGGCAGCCGGATCGCCCTGGCCGGGCTGGACGAGGCCTTGATCATCGGTACCCTGGATCGCCAGTTGATGAACGAATCCCGGGCACTGAATCGCTACCTGTCCGATCGCCGCCCCGAACTGTACGGCGAGCTGGGCAAGCGCTGATCCCGGGATATCCGCTAGCATGGGCACCTCTCTGTCCTGGATGCACCCATGCTCGCGCCGAACCACCCCCTGCCCCCTCTGGAAATCCTGGCCAACGGCCTTCGGGTTTCCCTGCGTCATGTCCCTCGCCTGAAACACTGCGCCGCAGTGTTGCGGGTCGCCGCCGGCAGCCATGACGTACCGCCGAGCTGGCCGGGCCTGGCGCACTTTCTGGAGCACCTGCTGTTTCTCGGTACCGAGCGGTTCCCGGCCGAACAGGGGTTGATGGCCTTCGTTCGCGCCCAGGGCGGGCAACTGAACGCCAAGACGAGCGAGCGCAGCACCGAGTTCTTTTTCGAACTGCCGGTCGGCGCTTTCGCGGGTGGCCTGGAGCGCTTATGCGACATGCTCGCCCACCCGCGCATGGACCCCGCGGAGCAACGGCGGGAACGCGAAGTGCTGCATGCGGAGTTCATCGCCTGGTCCCGGGATGCCGCGGCTCGGCGCCAGTTCGCCTTGTGCGAGGGCCTGAATGCCGCACATCCGCTGCGCGCCTTCCATGCCGGCAACCGCTACAGCCTGAACCTGCCCAGCCAGGCTTTCCAGCACGGCCTGCAGCAATTCCATCGCGACTTCTACCAGGCCGGCCAAATGACCCTGAGCCTGGTTGGGCCGCAACCCGTGGAAGAGCTGCGGGCCCTGGCTGAACGGTATGGCGCCTGCCTGCCGACAGGCCAGCCCCTCGAGCAGATACCGCCGCCGGCACTGCTGACCACACCCACCAACACCTACCAGCAACTCGACGGCCAGCGCCTGGACCTGCTGTTTAGCGCTGAAGGACTGCCTCAAGGCGCCAGTGTGGCGCTGGATTTTCTCTGCACATGGCTGCAATCCGACAAACCCGGGGGATTGCTCGCCAGCCTCCGGCAGCAGTCACTGGCTCACAGCCTCAAGGCCCAGGTGTTGTACACGTTCGCCGGGCAGGCATTGCTGCATCTGGAGCTGGGCCTGGCCCAGGCAACGACCGATGCACCGATACAGATCCGCACGCTGTTGAGGGGCTGGCTGGCCTTCTTCGCCGCCCAGGGCGACTGGCCCCAGTTGCGCGAGGAGTACGCCCTGCTCCAGCAACGCCGGCTGCAAGTCGGCAGCGCCCTGGAGCTGGCGCGCCGGGACAGCTGCCAGACTGCCCAGGCGCTCGACGAAACGGGACTCGCGGCCCTCAAGGCGTTGCTGCGCCAGCTGCAGCCCCAGACGATGGGCACCATCAGTGGCGACTGGCAGCTGCCGCCTCCCAACCCCTTCCTGCGCAATGTCGCCGAGGCTCCCCAGCCCGGCTTGATTCGCGGGCAAAGCAGCCGGCACCGCGGGCTGCGCACCTTCGCCCAGGATCGTAGCCGGGGCCGACGCGACCACCCGGGCCTGACATTCAGCCAGGCCCTGCCTGCACAAACGGGCGAAGGCGTGCTGCTCCTGCGCTGGCGCCTGGCAGCACCCGCACCGAGCGGCCTGCACCATCGCCTGCAGCAGCATTTGACCGCGCTGGCCGGTGATGCTCGACAGGCCGGGGTGGAGCTGGGCTTCACCGCCTGCGGCAGGGATTGGCTGCTGCAACTGCGTGGCCTGCACCAGCCCATGCCGGCGGTGTTGCAACAGGCCTTGCAGCAACTGGCCGAGCCCTCTCCTGCCTTCTGGCAGCCAAGTGCCGGTCTTGGTGAAGCGCCGCCCATGCCGTTGCGCCAACTGCTCAAGGTCTTCGCCGAACAGCCAGTGCCCGGCAGCGACGAGGCATTGACCCCGCAAGCCCTGCAAGTGCTATGGAGCAACACCCGCTGGAACGGGCTGGCCGTGGCCTTGCCGAGTCACTTGCAGGACGCTGTTGCCCGCGTGCTACAGCGCACGCCCGGCACTGCCAATACCGAACCTGGCCAGGTGCCGCAACCAGAGGTGGGCCATGCCTGGCAGACGGTGCCCATGGATAGCACCGAGCAGGCCCTGCTGCTGTTCTGCCCGGCCCCGCCTGGCAACCTCGCGGCCGAAGCGGCCTGGCGCCTGCTCGGCCAGCTCTGCCAGACCCCCTTCTACCAGCGCCTGCGGGTCGAACTGCAATTGGGTTATGGCGTGTTCAGCGCGGTGCGCCAGGTCGATGGCCGCACCGGCCTGTTGTTCGGCGTTCAGTCGCCACACAACAGCCTTGTCCAGATCCTTGGCCATCTGGAGCACTTCCTCCAGCACTTGCCCGACCAGCTCCAGGCTCTCGCCCCCCAGGCCTGGCAGGATCAGCGTCAGGCTCTGGCCCAACAGCTGCAACCCGCCCAGTTACCGCTGGACCAGGCTGCGCAATTGCTGTGGCAGGCGCAACAGGCCGGCCATCCCGCGGATTACCTGCAACAGTTGCCGGCCTGCATCGCAACCCTGGCGCCAGCAGCGGTGATCGACGCCGCCCGACAATTACAGCAGGCCACCAACGGTTGGAAGGTCCTGGCCAATGGCCCTTGCCCGGGTTCGCCCTGGCAAGTGGCAAAGTGATCATTACCCGTGATGCAATGAGCTTTCTTCAGAATTGCAGGCAACCCGTTGTGGGAATTTAGTAAGATTGCGCCCTAAGCATCTGAACATCTCCGCCCGGAGGTGGACTATATGTATAGGCAACACTCGTCCCACCCACCTCAAAGGAGCACTTACATGACCTGGTCCAAACCTGCCTACACCGATTTGCGCATCGGCTTCGAAGTCACCATGTACTTCGCCAGCCGCTGATTTCTGGCTTCGGTCGGAACATCCAGCGCAACGCCTCGGCCCGTCCGGGGCGTTTTCATTTTCAGTCGTCCACAATCTTCAAGTCACAGCCCAGGGAGCGCTCATGTTTGTCCAGATTCTAGGTTCCGCCGCCGGTGGCGGTTTTCCGCAGTGGAACTGCAACTGCGTGAACTGCGCAGGCTTTCGCGACGGCAGCCTGCGGGCCCAGGCTCGTACCCAATCGTCCATCGCAATCTCCGATGACGGCGTGAACTGGGTACTGTGCAACGCCTCCCCGGACATTCGTGCCCAGTTGCAAGGCTTCGCACCCATGCAGCCGGGCCGGTCCCTGCGCGATACCGGGATCAGCGCCATCATCCTCATGGACAGCCAGATCGACCACACCACCGGCCTGCTCAGCCTGCGCGAAGGCTGCCCGCATCAGGTCTGGTGTACCGACATGGTCCACGAGGACCTGAGTACCGGTTTCCCGCTGTTCAAGATGCTCAGCCACTGGAACGGCGGGTTGCACTGGAACCGTATCGAGCTGGACCAGGGCTTCACCGTGGCCGCCTGCCCCAACCTGCGCTTCACGCCGCTGCCACTGCGCAGTGCCGCCCCACCCTATTCGCCCCATCGCTTCGACCCGCATCCGGGGGACAACATCGGCCTGATCGTTAAAGACCTGCGCACCGGCGGCAAGTTGTTCTACGCCCCGGGCCTGGGCAAGGTGGACGCCCCGCTGCTGGAGATCATGGCTGCCAGCGACTGCCTGCTGGTGGATGGCACCCTGTGGGAAGACGACGAGATGCAGCGTCGTGGCGTGGGCACCCGCACCGGCCGGGAGATGGGTCACCTGGCGCAGAACGGTCCCGGCGGCATGCTCGAAGTGCTGGAACAGCTGCCCCGCCAGCGCAAGGTGCTCATCCACATCAACAACACCAACCCGATCCTCGACGAAGACTCCGCCGAACGTGCCGAACTGGTACGCCGAAAGGTGGAAGTGGCTTACGACGGAATGAGTATTGAGCTGTAGGGCCGATCCCCACAAGCTCGGCCCCAGAGCCCTGGGGCCATGTACGCAGACGCGGGCCCACCCGCGACCAGGCCACGCCCCGGAGAATCAAGATGACCGATATCCCCCTGTCACCCGCCGAATTCGAGCAGGCCTTGCGCGCCAAGGGCGCCTATTACCACATCCATCACCCCTACCACGTGGCGATGTATGAAGGCCGCGCGACCCGCGAACAGATCCAGGGCTGGGTCGCCAACCGCTTCTACTATCAGGTGAACATCCCGATGAAGGATGCGGCGATCCTCGCCAACTGCCCGGATCGGGAAGTCCGCCGCGAGTGGATCCAGCGCCTGCTGGACCATGACGGCGCCCCGGGCGAGGACGGCGGTATCGAGGCCTGGTTGCGCCTGGGCCAGGCCGTGGGGCTAGACCCGGACCAACTGCGCTCCCAGGAGCTGGTACTGCCGGGGGTACGCTTTGCGGTGGACGCCTACGTCAACTTCGCCCGCCGTGCCAGCTGGCAGGAAGCCGCCAGCAGCTCGCTGACCGAGCTGTTCGCCCCGCAGATCCACCAGTCGCGCCTGGACAGCTGGCCCCAGCACTATCCCTGGATCGACCCAACCGGCTACCAGTACTTCCGTACGCGCCTGGGTCAGGCCCGGCGTGATGTGGAGCATGGCCTGGCCATCACTCTGCAGCACTACACCACGCGTGCCGGCCAGGAGCGCATGCTGGAAATTCTCCAGTTCAAACTGGACATCCTTTGGAGCATGCTCGACGCCATGAGCATGGCCTATGAACTGAACCGCCCGCCTTATCACAGCGTCACCGAGCAGCGGGTCTGGCACAAAGGGATCACTTTATGAGTTTCGATCGCAGCAGGACCCCACGCTGGCGCCCCGGCTATCGCTTCCAGTACGAGCCGGCGCAAAAGGGCCACGTACTGCTCTATCCCGAAGGCATGATCAAGCTCAATGACAGCGCCGCGCTGATTGGCGGCCTGATCGATGGCGAACGTGACGTGGCATCGATCATCAGCGAGCTGGAAATCCAGTTCCCGGGAGTGGTCGAGCTCGGTGAGGACATCGAGCAGTTCATGGAGGTCGCCCGTGCCCAGCACTGGATCGAACTCGGCTGAACCGGCGGTTCTGCCCGCCAAGCCGGAGGTCGGCCTGCCGCTGTGGCTGCTGGCCGAGCTGACCTACCGCTGCCCGCTGCAATGTCCCTACTGCTCCAATCCCCTGGATTTCGCCGAGCAGGGCAAGGAGCTGAGCACCGAGCAATGGCTCAAGGTCTTTCGCGAAGCGCGGGAAATGGGCGCCGCGCAGCTGGGTTTCTCCGGCGGCGAGCCACTGGTGCGCCAGGACCTCGCCGAACTGATCGGTGAGGCGCGCAAGCTGGGCTTCTACACCAACCTGATCACCTCCGGCATCGGCCTCACCGAGCAGAAGATCAGCGACTTCAAGAAAGCCGGCCTGGACCATATCCAGATCAGCTTCCAGGCCAGCGACGAGCAAGTGAACAACCTGCTGGCCGGCTCGAAGAAAGCCTTCGCCCAGAAGCTGGAAATGGCCCGCGCGGTCAAGGCCCACGGTTATCCGATGGTGCTGAACTTCGTCACCCACCGGCACAACATCGACAAGATCGACCGCATCATCGAGCTGTGCATTGCCCTGGAAGCCGACTTCGTCGAGCTCGCCACTTGCCAGTTCTACGGCTGGGCCCAGCTCAACCGCGTCGGTCTGTTGCCGACCCGGGAACAGTTGGTGCGCGCCGAGCGCATCACCAACGAGTACCGCGCCAGGCTGGAGGCCCAGGGCCACCCCTGCAAGCTGATCTTCGTCACCCCGGACTACTACGAGGAGCGTCCCAAGGCCTGCATGAACGGCTGGGGCAGCCTGTTCCTCACCGTGACCCCGGACGGCACCGCCCTGCCGTGCCACGGCGCCCGGCAACTACCGGTGCAGTTTCCCAATGTGCGCGACCACAGCATGCAGCACATCTGGTACGAGTCCTTCGGTTTCAATCGCTTTCGTGGCTACGACTGGATGCCCGAACCCTGCCGCTCCTGCGACGAGAAAGAACAGGACTTCGGCGGCTGCCGCTGCCAGGCCTTCATGCTCACCGGGGATGCCAGCAACGCCGATCCGGTGTGCAGCAAGTCGCCCCACCACGGGATGATCCTCAAGGCCCGTGAAGAGTCCGAAACCGCCACCCAGACCATCGAACAACTGGCCTTTCGCAATGAACGAAACTCACGCCTCATCGCCAAGGGTTGAACCCTTCAGCGCCAGCCAGGCCACGGCCGCTGGTGTGGACTTCGCCGAGCTGCAACTGACGCCCCAGGGCCTGTTCTGGAACGAGTATCGCCCCGAAGATGCGGCCTGCCGGGTCTGGCACTGGCACCAGGGCCAGGCTCGCTGCCTGACGCCATCAGGTTTCAGCGTGCGCAGCCGGGTCTACGAATACGGTGGCGGCGCCTTCTGTGTCAGCGCCGACAGCCTGCTGTTCGTCAATGAAAGCGACCAGCAACTGTACCGCCAGGCCCTGACCGAGGGGGCTCCCGTGGCCCTGACCCAGGGCGATTGCCGCTACGGCGATCTGCACCATCATGCCGGGCAGGTCCTGGCCGTCGAGGAGTACGTGGATGAACACCGGCTGGTCGCCATCGACAGCGATACCGGCCAGCGCCAGCTGCTGGCGACCGGCGCCGACTTCTACGCCGCGCCAACCCTCAGCCCCAACGGTCAGCGGCTGGCCTGGATCGAATGGGACCGCCCGCACCAGCCCTGGACCTGCACCCGGCTGATGCTCGCCGAGCGCCTGGCCGATGGCCGCTGGAGCGAACCACGCTGCGTGGCGGGCAACGGCGAACCGGAATCCCTGCAGCAACCGCGTTTCGACCCGCACGGTCTTCTGTACTGCCTCACCGATCGCCAGGGCTTCTGGCAACCCTGGGTCGAGTCGGGCCTGGGTTTGCGCGCCCTGCCCTGTGCGGCAGCTGACCATGCCCCGGCCCCCTGGCAACTGGGCGGCTGCACGTGGCTGCCCCTGGGCAATGACCGTTGGCTGGGCAGTTGGACCGAAGAGGGGTTCGGGCGCCTGGGCCTGCACCAGGCCGATGGTGCACGGCAGGACTTCACCGGCGCCTATAGTCGCTTTCGCAGTCTGGCCCTGGACTCGCAGCAGCTGTACTGCATCGCCGCCTCCCCCACCAGCCCCTCGGCAGTGATCGCCATCGACCGTGCGACCAGCCAGGTCCAGGTACTGGCCGGCGGCGTCGCGCCGCTGGCCGCGGAACGCATCAGTCGCCCGCAGACCCTGTGCTACCCCAGTGGCGAGGGCCTGGCCCATGGGTTCTTCTATCCGGCCATGAACGGTGTGGGGCGCCCGCCGCTGGTGGTGTTCATCCATGGCGGCCCGACCTCGGCCTGCTACCCGATGCTCGACTCGCGCATCCAGTTCTGGACCCAGCGCGGCTTTGCCGTGGCCGATCTCAACTACCGGGGCAGCAGCGGTTATGGCCGGGCCTATCGCCAGGCCCTGCATCTGCGCTGGGGGGAAGTGGACGTGGAAGACGCGTGCGCGGTAGTGGCCTACCTGGATCAGCAAGGCCTGATCGACCCCGGGCAAGCGTTCATCCGTGGCGGCAGCGCCGGTGGTTACACCACCCTCTGCGCCCTGGCCTTCGCCCAGGTCTTTCGCGCCGGCGCCAGCCTCTATGGCGTCAGCGATCCCCTTGCCCTGGGACGCGTCACCCACAAGTTCGAAGGCGACTACCTGGACTGGCTGATCGGCGACCCCGAGCAGGACCACGAGCGCTACCTGGCTCGCACACCCTTGCTGCATGCCCGCAACATCCAGGTGCCCGTGGTGTTCTTCCAGGGCGAACTGGATGCCGTGGTGGTGCCCGAGCAAACCCGGGTCATGCTCAAGGCCCTGCAAGAGCAGGGGATTGCCGCCGAAGCCCATTACTACCCGCAGGAACGCCACGGCTTTCGCCAGGCCGAGAACCAGGCACATGCGCTGGAACAGGAATGGAAGTTCTACTGCAAGGTGCTGCAAGCTCCGCGCTGAGCAGGCCCTGCCCGTTGCGACAACGGGCAGGGTGGCGAGTCAGCGCTTGGCGATGATGTACACCGCATGCACGATACCGGGGATGTATCCGCACAACGTCAACAGGATGTTCAGCCAGAAAGCACCGCCGAATCCCACTTGCAGGAAAACCCCGAGAGGGGGCAGCAGGATGGCGAAGATGATGCGGATCAGATCCATGGGACGACTCCTGACAGAAACGGCTCGAATGAGCCTGACCTGCAATCGACCCTGGCCCGGCGCCAGGGTTCAGCGCACCTTTCGCCTGGCCCAGCCCTGCTCAGGCCAGGATCTCGATCCCATGCTTGTGCACGATGCTCAGCAGCTTGAGAGCCATGCCGCTGGGATGCTTCTCGCCACTTTCCCATTTCTTCACGGTGGAGGCGCTGGTGTTCAGGTAGCTGGCAAATACCGGCTGACTGACCTGGTTGCGCTCACGGATCGCCTTGATCTGTGCAGGCGGGATCTGCTCCGGCACCACGGCGATGCAGGCCTTGTCGAAACGCCGCATGGTGGTCTTGCCGATGGCACCTATGACCTGCAGGGCACTGGCGGATTCGTGAATCGACTCCAGGGCATCGCTGACAAACTTTCTAGTCATGGACTATCTCCACAAATTCCTCGATTTCAATCATCTGCTGAATCTGCCAGGCATCCAGCCGCGCGTAGGACTTGGCCAGCTCACGAAACATCAGCAATTCCTTGAGATCGATGTTGCTCCGGTCCTGCTTGGCGAACAGGAACTGATAGACCCAGCAATCTCCCCCCTTGCCAGCAGGATGGCTCGATAACGATTGGCACCCAAGCGTTTTTTCCAGACACCACCGCCCATGGGGTCTCCTTGCCCATTGAGCAGTTCACTGAACGCCCGCTGCAACTCGGCTTCGCTGATCAGTGCCTTGCGGGCGCGATAAGCGAAGCCCCGGGTTTGAAACAGTCTGATAGGCATGGCATCCCTTCCCATAAATAAATACCACCAGGTGGTATATATGTTCAAATCGACCTGCTGAACGGAGTTCATCCGACAGCTGCGGCAATCCTCGCCGGCCAGTACAACGAGCCTGGAAACGACCAAAGACTCAAGGCCCAACAGGGCCATGGAAAAGGACAGAGACAAAAAAACGCCCCGTGCGAAAAATCGGACACGGGGCGACGCGTTATACCGCGAGACGGTTCAGGAATTCTGTCAGCACAAGGTTGGGTGAGGCCCGGAAAGGTAGTCCAGCACCCGGAACAAGGTGGGCGCCAGGCCACTGCAATGGGGAATACCGGCGAGGATCGCCTGACGGTCTTCGACACTGTCGGGCCCGGCATCCTGCTCGGCGCTCAGCCAGCCCCGGGGACGCGATTGCAGAAGTGCCTCGATGCTCTGCAAGTCGCTCTGCAGCAGGCATTGCAGGCCAATGGCGCGTTCCTGCCAGATGAACCCCTGGTTGGCGCAGGCGGCAGAGCGATAGAGCGGCAAGGCGCCCTTGGGCAGATCGAAGCTTTCACCATGCCAATGGAAGGCCATCAGGCGTTCCGGTAGCGCCAGCCCCAGCGGCGAATCCTGGGCGCTGGGGTACTTTTCCACCGGCCACCAGCCAATCTCGCTGGCCGCACAAAGGCGGACGCGAGCGCCCAGGGCCTGGGCCAGGAGCTGCCCGCCCAGGCCGATGCCCAGTACCCGCTTGCCAGCGGACAGGGCCTTGCGCAACAAACGTTTTTCCGCGGCCAGCCAGGGCGTCTGCACCTCGTCATGCACGCTCATGGGGCCGCCCAGGAGGATCAGCAGGTCGAAGCTGTCGAGCCGTGGCAGGCGAGCCTGGGTGTACAGATGGCAGATGTGGACCGCCGTGGCGCGCTCCAGCAACCATTGGCTGATACGACCCGGACCAGCTGCCGGTGAATGCTGCAGGATCAATACACGCATCAGACAGTCACTCCCTTGCGGCACTGCAATTGCGCGGTGCGTACCCGGGCAAAGGCTCGGGCCAGGCGCAGCAGCATTTCATCGATATTGCCCTTGCTCACGGTCAGCGCCGGCGTGAACCGCAGGCAGTCCGGCTGCACGGCATTGATCAGCAAGCCCTCGTGCAGTGCAGCCTTGACCAGCGCCTCGGCCGAATCGTCCGCCAGGCTCATGCCCCAGAGCAGCCCGTGACCACGAACCTGGCCCTGGGCATGACGGCTGGCCAGGCGCGCCAGGCCTTGTCCCAGGTACTGGCCGTTGCTGCGCACCTGCTGCAGGAAACCATGTTCTTGAAGGCTGTCCAGCACCGCCAGGCCAGCACATGTCATCAGGGCGTTGCCGTGGTGGGTGCCATCCAGTTCGCCCTGCTCGAAACAGCAGGCCTTGCCCCGGGCCAGCAGCGCGGCCAGTGGCACCCCTCCGCCCAGGCCCTTGCCCAGGGCGATGATATCGGCACGCACGCCATACAGTTGTTCGGCCAACAGCGTGCCGCAACGCCCCATGCCGGTCTGCACCTCATCGAAGATCAACAGGATGCCCAGCTCACGGCACAAGCGCTCCACGCCCTTGAGGTAATGCTCGGTGGCCGGCACCACCCCAGCCTCGCCCTGGATCGGCTCGAGCATGATGGCTACCGTTTGGGCGTCCACCGCGGCATGCAGGGCCGGCAGGTCATTGAAAGGCACCTGGCTAAAGCCTGGCAGGCACGGTTCGAACCGATTGCCAGTGACTGTGCCGCCTGCCGCCGACAGGGCAGCGAAACCCCGACCGTGGCAAGCCTGGCTGGCCGTGATGATGCCCGCCGCCCCTGCACGATGCAGTTGCCCCCATTTGCGGGCCAGCTTGATGGCCGCCTCACACGCCTCGCTGCCACTGCCCAGCAGGTAGGCCTGGTCGCTGCCGGTACTGCGAC
Organism: Pseudomonas sp. L5B5; assembly: GCF_020520285.1. Lineage (NCBI taxonomy): Bacteria > Pseudomonadati > Pseudomonadota > Gammaproteobacteria > Pseudomonadales > Pseudomonadaceae > Pseudomonas > Pseudomonas sp. L5B5. The sequence goes on along the minus strand of NZ_CP084742.1, from coordinate 4,814,389 downwards.
ACAGCCGGGTAGCGAGCTTGAGCATGCCGCGATTGTAGAATCCGGAGCCGGGGTTGATCAGCGATTGCGCCTGGGCGGTCAGTGCATTGACCAGTACCGAAGGGCTGTGACCGAGGCTATTGGCAGCCCCGGCCTGGGTGAAGTCCAGATAAGTGTGATCGTCGCTGTCCCACAGCCAGGAACCCTGGCCACGGACAAACACTGGCTGTGGCCGCGACACGCTGGGCATCAGGCAGTCGCTGGGCAGGCTGTCGGCCGCGACGACCGCGTTGGCGGCCATGGCCAGGTCATCCAGGCTGGGCGAGGTGCGACGGGAACTGAACAGATTCATGCCGACAGCCCTCGCAACCATGGGCATGGAGGGTTTGCAATCGGGTATTCGTCTACATTACCGGCCAGTGCCTGGCCGGGCTCTGTTGCCTTTCCTATGTAAACACCACCGACCTGAACGCTATTCATCGCCTTTCGTGGCCCTGTAAGCCCTGTGAATAGGCGGTAGACTAGGCCTCTCGGCGGCTTCGGGCCATTTCGATTTTTAAGCTTTTTCGATAAGAATTACTTATGGATTTCAAACAACTGCGTTACTTCGTCGCGGTGTATGAGGAAGGCCATGTAGGGCGCGCCGCAGAGCGTCTTTCAATCTCTCAACCAGCGTTGTCCCAGCAGATTCGCCAGTTGGAACAGCACCTGGATGTCAGCCTGTTCGAACGCAGCAGCAAGCGCCTGCTGCCGACCCTGGCCGCCCATACCCTGTACAACCACGCCCTGCCCCTGCTCGATGGCCTGCAGCAGGCTCGCGAAGCCTTGCGCAATTTCAAGGGACAGGCCCTGCGGACCCTGGCCATCGGCGTACTGCAGACCGTACACAGCAGCCTGGTGCCGCAGATGCTCGAACGGGTGCGCAAGGCTCAGCCGCATCTGGTGGTGCAGATCTACGAATTGACCGGGCTGGAAATCGAACGACGCTTGCTCAACGGCTCGCTGGACATCGGCATCAGCTACTTGCCACCGCGCCAGCCTGGGCTGCATGGCGTACCGCTGTACGAAGACGAACTGACCCTGGTCATCCCCGAACAGCATCCTCTGCGCGAATTCAAGAAAGTCTCCATGAGCCAGGCGGCCGAGCTGCCGATGCTGTTGCTGGGGGAAGAGTTCCAGATCCGCCAGATCTGGCAGGCGCAGCTGGCCAACCTGGGGAGACGCCCGCAGGTGCAGGCGGAGCTGAACAACATGGCCGGGATTCTCGACAGCCTGCCCCACACTCGGCTGGCCACTGTGCTGCCGGGACGCTCACAGCAGCAGCATGGCAACAGGGAGTTGCTCTGGAAGCCGCTGAGTGAACCCAGGGTGCCACTGAAAGTCGGACTGGTTTGCCGTGACCTGCAGCGTCAGCAGGGGACGCTGGAATTGCTGCGTTCGCTACTGGAGGACTCGCCGCACTCCCAGGATGGGCGCCTGGGCGGTCCTGCCCTGCCGGAGCCCTTGATCTGAACGGGTAAACAAAAAACCCGGACAAAAGAAAACCCCGCCGAAGCGGGGCTTTGCAGACTGTTTCCCTGACATCCATTTCAATCCACCATCCTGGCGGAATCCTACGTGTCCGTGTTATTTCTTTGCGCTTCCTGCGCTACGTCCATGTAACGTAGATTAGCCAGGACGCTCATTCGCCGATATGGGCGATCTGCAGCACGTAACGTAAGAAATGACTTACAGGCACTTTGCCTCTTAGAACTGCTCCGCCGGCAGCAGGAACAGCGACTCGCTACCCGCCTTGACCGAAGCGCTCAGGGAGTGGATACGCGGCAGCAGGCGAGCGAAGTAGAAACGTGCAGTCCCCAGTTTGCTGGCATAGAACGCGTCCTGCTGTTCCTTGCCCAGGGCAGCCTTGGCCATCAATGCCCACATGTAGGCGTAGGCGGTGTAACCGAACACCTGCAGGTATTCCACCGAGGCTGCACCGATCTCGTTGGGGTTGCCCTTGGCCCGATCCAGGACCCAGGCGGACAGCTCATCGAGATTGTCCAGTGCTGCATCGAGCGGCCGCACGAACTCGCCAAGCTGCTCATCGGCAGTGGCGGTGAAGTGGCGGATTTCCTCGGCGAACACCTTGTAGAGCGCACCACCACTGCCAACGATCTTGCGCCCCACCAGATCCAGGGCCTGGATACCGTTGGTGCCTTCGTAGATCTGGGTGATGCGTACATCACGTACCAGTTGCTCCTGGCCCCACTCGCGGATGTAGCCGTGGCCGCCAAAGACCTGCTGGCCATGGACGGTGGTCTCCAGGCCCAGGTCGGTGAGAAATGCCTTGGCCACCGGCGTCAACAGCGCCACCAGGCTTTCCGCACGCTTGCGGGTTTCGGCATCCTCGCTGAACTTGGCGGTGTCCAGCTGCATCGCCACGTAGGTGGAGAATGCCCGACCGCCTTCGTTGGCAGCTTTCATGGTCAGCAGCATACGTCGTACATCGGGGTGGACGATGATCGGGTCGGCGGCCTTGTCCTTGGCTTGCGGACCGGTCGGAGCACGGCTCTGCAAGCGGTCACGGGCGTACTCCACGGCGTTCTGGTAGGAGCGCTCGCCCGTTGCCAGGCCCTGGATGCCAACGCCCAGGCGTTCGTAGTTCATCATGGTGAACATGGCAGCCAGGCCCTTGTTCGGCTCGCCCACCAGGTAACCAATGGCCTGGTCGAAGTTCATCACGCAGGTAGCGGAAGCCTGGATGCCCATCTTGTGCTCGAGGGAACCACAGCTCACCAGGTTGCGCTCGCCCAGGCTGCCATCGGCATTGACCATGAACTTGGGCACCAGGAACAGGGAGATGCCCTTCGGTCCGGCCGGAGCATCGGGCAGCTTGGCCAGCACCAGGTGGATGATGTTTTCCGTCAGGTCATGTTCCCCGCCGGTGATGAAGATCTTGGTTCCACTGATGGCGTAGCCGCCGTCCGCGCGTGGCTCGGCCTTGGTGCGGATGATGCCCAGGTCGGTACCGGCATGGGGTTCGGTCAGGCACATGGAACCGGCCCAGACGCCGGCATACATGTTCGGCAGGTAGGTGGCCTTGAGTTCTTCGCTGGCGTGGGCGTTGATCGACAGGCAGGCCCCGGCGGTCAGCATCGGATACAAGCCGAAGGCCAGGCTGGCGGAGTTGACCATTTCCTCGACCTGCGCCGAGACGGCCTTGGGCATGCCCATGCCGCCAAATTCGGGATCACCGCCGACGCCCACCCAGCCGCCTTCGGCGTAAGTCTGGTAGGCCTGTGGGAAACCTTCCGGGGTGGTCACCACGGTGTCGTGCCAATGGCAGCCTTCTTCGTCGCCGCTGCGGCTCAGCGGGGCAATGCTGCGGGCAGTGACCTTGCCCGCTTCCTCCAGGATCGCTTCGACAGTCTCGGCATCCACGGTTTCCGCCAGTGCTGGCAACTGGGCCCAGAGTTTGGCGACCTCGAATACTTCATTGAGGACGAAGCGCATATCGCGCAGGGGCGCTTTGTAGTCAGCCATGGCAAACCTCGCAGGATCTAAACAAGCGGGCCGGAACGGGCCCATTGACGAAAATCCGAGTGTACCCGAACAACTTTTGAGACACATAGGGTCATCTCGTGACTTTTTTGTTAATTTTGGTCAACGATCATCCACCATACGACAAGACCCGCCAAAAGCGGGTCTTGTCAGGGACGCAGCCGTTTATCTACAAGGCGAAGAGCTCGGCCGGCAAGTTCATCAGGCAGTCGCTACCGGCCTCGATCGCCGCCAGGTGGGCGCCGGTACGTGGCAGCAGCCGCTTGAAATAGAAGTCACAGGTGGCCAGCTTGGCCCTGGCAAAATCGCTGTCGCCCTGGCCGGCCTCGAGCTGCGCCTGGGCCACCTGGGCCATGCGCAGCCACAGGTAGGCCAGGATGATGTAGCCGCCGTACATCAAGTAGTCCAGGGCAGCAGCGCCCACTTCATCCGGGTTCTTCATCGCCGCCATGCCGACCTTGCTCGTCAGCTCGCCCCACTGGCGGTTCAGGCCATCGAGCCGCGCAACATGGGCCTTGAGTTGTGGGTGCTCGGCATGGGCCACGCAGAACTTGTGGACGATCCGGGTGAAGCCCAGCAACAGCTTGCCCTGGCTGCCCAGTACCTTGCGCCCCAGGAGATCCAGGGCCTGGATGCCGTTGGTGCCTTCATAGATCGGGGCGATCCGGCAGTCGCGCACCAGTTGCTCCATGCCCCACTCCCGGATGAAGCCATGGCCACCGAACACCTGCATGCCGTGGTTGGTCACCTCCAGGCCCGTCTCGGTCATGAAGGCCTTGCAGATGGGCGTGAGGAAGGCCAGCAGGTTCTCGGCTTCCTGGCGCTGCGCCGGGTCATCGCTCAGGTGGGCCACATCCAGCAACTGCGCGCTGAAGTAAGCCAGCGCCCGATTGCCCTCGTTGAAGGCCTTCATGGTCAGTAGCATGCGGCGTACATCGGGGTGGACGATGATCGGGTCCGCCGCCTTGGCCGGAGCCTTGGCACCGGTCAGCGAGCGCATCTGCAAGCGGTCGTTGGCATAGCGGATCGCGCCCTGGAAACTCGCTTCGCCCAGGCACAAGCCCTGCATGCCGGTGCCCAGGCGCGCATGGTTCATCATGGTGAACATGCAGTTCAGGCCCTTGTTGGCCTCGCCGATCAGAAAGCCCCTGGCGTCGTCGAAATTCAGCACGCAGGTGGCTGACGCCTTGATCCCCATCTTGTGTTCGATGGAGCCGCAGCTCACGCCATTGCGCTCGCCTGCCTCCCCCCTGGCGTCCGGCAGGAACTTGGGCACGATGAACAGCGAAATACCCTTGGTTCCGGCCGGCGCATCAGGCAGCTTGGCCAGTACCAGGTGCACGATGTTCGCGCTCATGTCGTGTTCGCCGGCAGAGATGAAGATCTTGCTCCCCGACACGGCATAGCTGCCGTCGGCCTGGGGTACGGCGCGGGTCTTGATCAGGCCCAGGTCCGTGCCGCAATGGGCTTCGGTCAGGCACATGGTGCCGGTCCACTGGCCGGCGGTCAGCTTGCTCAGGTACAGCTGCTTCTGTTCGGCGCTGCCATGGGCCTGGATCGCCGACATGGCGCCATGGGTCAGTCCCGGGTACATGCCCCAGGAGGTATTGCTGGAGCCGACCATTTCGCCGATCACCAGGCCCAGCGAGTGGGGCAGCCCCTGCCCCCCGAAGGCAGGGTCGGCAGCCAGGCCATGCCAACCGCCTTCCACATACTGGGCGAACGCTTCCTTGAACCCCTTGGGCGTGGTCACTACGCCATTGTCGAAATGACAGCCCTCCTCGTCGCCGGAACGATTGAGCGGTGCCAGTACGTTCTCGCAGAACCTGGCACCCTCCTCGAGGATCGCACCGACCGTGTCCGGGCTGGCATCAACGGCCCCCAGCGCCGCGTAGCCAGCATGAAAATCAAAGACGTGATCGATCAAAAACCGCATGTCGCGCAAGGGCGCTTGATACTCGGGCATGGTGGCGTCTCCGGCAGCAGGTCATTGCAACCTACTGCCGCTACCGGAACCTGCCAATGACCGTACGGACGCTGAATGCGCCGTCATCACTCAACCCGCAGCCGCATCCATCCGCACCGCGCCGCGGCGGTTCTGCCCGAACGCCATGACGCAGTTACGCCCCGCGCCCTTGGCGCTGTAGAGCGCCTGGTCGGCGGACTTGAGCACTTCCTCGGGAGTGCGATGTTCCATCAGCCGCTCGGCAACGCCGATGCTGATAGTCACCGAAACACTGGAGGCCCCCGCCGCGCCGCGGCGCTGGCGACCTTGCTGATCGTCCTGAGGACGGTTGTCCTGGTTGCGCAGTTGAATGTTGTAGGTGGCGATGGTCTCGCGAATCATCTCCAGGTGAGGCATGCACTCATCCAGGGTCTTGCCGGCGAACACCACGGCAAACTCTTCCCCGCCATAACGATAGGCGCGACCACCACCGGTGACTTTCGACAACTTGCTGGCCACCAGGCGCAGCACCTGGTCACCCACGTCGTGGCCATGGGTATCGTTGAATTTCTTGAAGTGGTCGACGTCGGACATGGCCAGCACGTAGTTGCGACCCAGGCGCTGCATGCGCTCGTTCAGGGCGCGGCGTCCCGGCAGCCCGGTCAACTCATCGCGAAAGGCCATCTGGTAGGCCTCGTGGGCCACTGCAGCGGCAATCATCAGCATCACCTGGCTGCACATGATGTTCAGGGTGAAGGGCAGGATGAAGGTCTTGGGCAACATCCAGAACAGCCCGAGCAGCCCCACCAGTTGCGCCGCATGCAGCGGGCGCGGGCTGCGCCAGTACTGGATGGCCAGCAGCAGGAATGCCGCGAAGAATACCGGGTAGGACAATTGGATCAGGCTCATCCAGCTGCCATGCAGGGCCGGCCAGCGAATCTCCGCCAGCCAGGCCAGCAGCGCCTGGGGATAACTCTGTTCCAGGCCCAGGGCCACGCTGCCGAAGGCAAGCAGCACGGCAAAGCGCGCCACCATGTCCTGGAACAGGTGCGTACGTTCCTGCCAGGCGGCGAACAAGCCGAACAGCAAGGGCAACAACAGGCAGCACAAATGAAACACCACCGCCGCATCCTCGCGGACCCGGCCATTGTCGCGGTAGAAGTCGGTCTGGGTATCCAGCAGGAAATAGGCGATGTACACCGTGACCATGAGGAACAGCTCACGCTGGCGCCGATACACCGCGCAATACGCCCCGCCCAGCAACAGCACCAGGGTCGGCAGCACATTGAACAAAGAAGTGAAGAAGACGTTGAGGTCCTTGACGTAGGCGGCCGCCAGCCCAGCAAGCAGGAGCAGTAAAGACGGTAGAAAGTGACTGAAACGTACGGCGGAAGAACGCGGCAAGGGTAAAACTCCAACCCGGCTGATCAATAGATGGCATTGTGCCTTCACTGCGGAAGTTAAGCACATGCGATGTGACAGGCGTCACATTGCCACCTCTTTAACGGCAGGGAATCGCTTCAGCTTAGTGATTTAGTCGGGAATTTTTCCGAAGCCTGCGCAGACGCAAAAAAGCCGCTCGTCCCGAAGGGCGAACGGCTTTGCAGTGGAGCCGGACGGGCTTAGTAAGCCAGGCCGAAATCCTCTTCCTTCATGTCCATCAGGTTGTTGGCGCCCGACAGCATGGTGGCAACATGAGTGCGAGTACGCGGCAGGATGCGCTGGAAGTAGAAGCGCGCGGTCTGCAGCTTGGCGGTGTAGAAGGCCTCCTCGGTGGTGCCGGCAGCCAGCTTCTCCGCCGCCAGGCGCGCCATGTCGGCCCAGAAGTAGGCCAGGCAGGCGTAACCGGAGTACATCAGGTAGTCCACCGACGCGGCACCGACCTCTTCACGGTCCTTCATCGCGGCCATGCCCACTTTCATGGTCAGCTCGCCCCATTCCTTGTTCAGTGCCGCCAGCGGTGCAACGAATTCCTTCACGGCTTCGTTGCCTTCGTTGTTCTGGCAGAACTTGTGGACGATCTTGGTGAAGCCCTTCAGCGCCTCGCCCTGGGTCATCAGCACCTTGCGACCCAGCAGGTCCAGGGCCTGGATACCGGTGGTGCCCTCGTACAGCATCGAGATACGGCTGTCGCGAACGTTCTGCTCCATGCCCCACTCGGCAATGAACCCGTGGCCACCGTAGATCTGCACACCGTGGTTGGCAGACTCGAAGCCGACCTCGGTCATGAAGGCCTTGGCGATTGGCGTCATGAACGCCAGCAGGGCATCGGCCTTCTTCTTCTCTTCTTCGTCCACGCCGTACTTGACGATGTCCACCTGCTTGGCGGTGAAGTAGACCATGGCGCGGTTGCCTTCGGCGAACGCCTTCATGGTCAGCAGCATGCGGCGTACATCAGGATGCACGATGATCGGGTCAGCGGCTTTGTCCGGCGCTTTCGGGCCAGTCAGCGAGCGCATTTGCAGGCGATCGCGAGCGTATTTCAGGCCACCCTGGAAACCGATCTCCGCGTGGGCCAGGCCTTGCAGCGCGGTACCCAGGCGAGCGGTGTTCATGAAGGTGAACATGCAGTTCAGGCCCTTGTTCGCCGGGCCGATCAGGAAACCGGTGGCCGCGTCGAAGTTCATCACGCAGGTGGCGTTGCCGTGGATACCCATCTTGTGTTCCAGGGAACCACAGCTCACGGCGTTGCGCTGGCCAATGCTGCCATCGGCGTTCGGCAGGAACTTGGGCACGATGAACAGCGAGATGCCCTTGGTGCCGGCCGGAGCGTCCGGCAGGCGAGCCAGCACGATGTGGACGATGTTGTCGGCCATGTCGTGTTCACCGGCGGAGATGAAGATCTTGGTGCCGGTGACTTTGTAGGAACCGTCGGCCTGAGGCTCGGCCTTGGTGCGCAGCATGCCCAGGTCTGTACCGCAGTGTGGTTCGGTCAGGCACATGGTGCCGGTCCATTCGCCGGAGACCAGTTTGGTCAGGTAGGCGTCCTGCTGCTCTGGAGTACCGTGCTCGGAGATTGTGTTCATCGCGCCATGGGACAGGCCCGGGTACATGCCCCACGACCAGTTGGACTCACCGACCATTTCGCTGACCGCCAGGCCCAGGGACTCGGGCAGGCCTTGACCACCGTGCTCGACGTCATGGGCCAGGCTTGGCCAGCCGCCTTCGACGAACTGCTTGTAGGCTTCCTTGAAGCCGGTTGGGGTCTTAACGCCGGATTCACTCCAGGTGCAACCTTCCTGGTCGCCCACGCGGTTCAGCGGTGCCAGTACCTGCTCACAAAACTTCGCACCTTCCTCGAGAATGGCGTCAACCATGTCTGGAGTGGCGTCCTGGCAAGCCGGGAGGCTCTGATAGTGCGCCTCATAACCAAGCAGCTCGTCACGAACGAAGCGAATATCACGCAAGGGGGCCTTGTAGTCAGGCATAGCGATAAACCTCTGCTGATGTAACCGGGAATGAACAACCGCGTTGAGTTTTTATAGCGGTCAAACAGTTGTTTGAAACATACGTTTACGCCCAAATCTTGTCAAGCATCGGACAAATACCTTTCGTCATCGCCATGAAACATCCGTGCAGGCGAAGGCTCACAGCAGCTGCCATGACAAGTGTAGAAGTCGGTTTACCGGCATTCGGCCAGCTAAAGGAATCAGCGCGGTCGGGGGCGTCGCAGAAAGACAGGCATGAAAAAGCCCGGCCCCCGATAAAGGGGCCGGGCTTCAATCAAAGAGCGTCAGGCGTAGGTATCGATCAGTGTCCCGAGGGCTTCATCCGAGGCCTTGGCGACCTTGACGCCCAGTTCGACCTGGAGCTTGCCGACCGACATCTGGACCACACTGCTGGCCACGTCCGATTCCTGGCTGCGGTCCACACCCCGCAGGCGATTGACCTGAAGCTCCGACGACTGGCTGCCGGCGGAACGCTCGACGGCCGTGCTGGCAATCTGGCCAGCGGCCTGGTCGACACGGTTCTGACCGGCCTGGATGGCGTTCAGTCCGGCGTAGTAAGCGCTGTTCCCGGAAATTTCCATGGGAGAACTCGACCTGGAAAATGAATGACGGGTGTCATTGAAGCAGACCCGTCAAGAAAACACCCGTCAAAAACACTAATGGCCATATGCCCTGTCATAGGCAAAATCTAGTCCAGCAGGTCCAGTTGCAGGTGCTCGGCCACCGCCTCGGCGCTGGCTGGCCTGAGCCTGGGCACCTTTCCCAGGCACGGCGCAGGCAGGCGCTCGGCCAGGGTCGCCAGGTTCTCTTCCAGACGAGAGGTATCGGGATCGACGATATTCGCCACCCACCCGGCCAGTTGCAGGCCGTCCTGGGCAATGGCCTGGGCGGTGAGCAAGGCATGGTTGATACAGCCCAGCCGCACCCCCACCACCAGGATCACCGGCAGGTCCAGGGCCATGGCCAGGTCCGACAGATTGTCCTGATCCGCCAGTGGCACGCGCCAGCCGCCAGCCCCCTCGACCAGGGTGAAATCCGCCCCCTTGGCCAGGAGCTGGCGCATGGGCAGCAACAGTGATTGCACCGTCAATGCCACTCCCGCTTCACGCGCCGCCAAGTGCGGAGCGATGGCGGGTTCGAAGGCAATCGGATTGATCTCTTCATAGCTCAGCGGCAACGACGATTGTGCCTGCAAGGCCAGGGCATCGGCATTGCGCAGGCCCTTGGGGCCCCGCTCGCAGCCGGACGCCACCGGTTTGCCCGCGGCCGTGCTCAAGCCCGCCTGGCGCGCGGCATACAACAATCCGGCGGCGATCGTGGTCTTGCCCACGTCGGTATCGGTACCCGTGATGAAATAGGCAGGACTCATAGCGGCTTCTCCAATATGGCGTAGACCACCTGGTAAGTCGCCGGCAATCCCCTGGCCTGGCGAAACCCTTCGTAAGCATCCATCAATCCGGCAATCCGTGCCCGGCCGGTGAGGCCGCCAGGGCGCCCGGGATTGAGGTTGTGGGCTCCCAGGGCCTTGAGTTCGTGGGTCAGGCTGCGCACATCCGGATAGTGCAGGACATGGGGCACCCGCTCCAGGCTGTGCAGCCGCAAACCGCTGGCCCCGCACAACTGGCTGTATCGCTCGAAGGCCCGGAAGCGATTGACATGGACCTGCCCGTCCACCTGCCCCCAGCTGTCACGCAACTCTTGCAAGGTGCCCACGCACAGGCTGGCGAATGCCAGTACGCCACCCGGCTTGAGCACTCGCCGGGCTTCACTGAGCACGGCGGCAAAATCGGCGCACCACTGCACCGCCAGGCTGGAGAAGATCAACTCGCAACTGTCCGACCGCAGCGGCAGGCGCTCGGCGTCGCCGGCAATGAAGTACTCGGCGCCACCCAGCGGCCGCGCATGGTCGAGCATGCCTTGGGCGATATCCAGGGCCAGCCCCTGGCTGCCGGCAAAGCGCTCGCCCAGCACCCGGCTGAAATGCCCGGTACCACACCCCAGGTCCAGCCAGCGAGCCGGCACCCAATCCGCTGGCAAGCGGCCCAGCAATTGCTGGCCAACCGCACGTTGCAACTCGGCCACGCTGTCGTAACTGGACGCCGCGCGGGAAAACGAAGCCGCCACCTGACGCTTGTCAGGCAGGCTGGCAGCCAGGACAGGAACAGACAGATCAGTCATCACCGGACTCATGCAAGAAAGCCTGGATCGCCCCTGCCACTCCATGGGGGTCCTCCAGAAGAAAACCGTGGCTGGCCTGTTCAATCAGGCCAACTTCTACATCCGGCAACAATGCCAGCAACTCACCGGCCGCCTCGGCCGGCACCAGGCCATCGAGCCCGGCGAACAGGTGCAATTGCGGTCCGCGAAAGCCCTGCAAGGCTTCGCGGGTGTCCAGTTGCGCCAACACCTCCAGGCCTGCCATCAGTACCTGCGGCTGGGTCACCGGTGCGCCGCCCAGCAACAGCCGGGACAAGCCCCTTGGATCGGCGGCGCCCTGGGCACAGAGCAGGGAAAAACGCTTGAGGGTGGTGCGCGGATCGGCGGCGCAACCGGCCAGGAAACCATCGAAGGTTTCCCCGGTCATGGCACTGGACCACTGCTCATGGGCGACAAAACTGGGGTTGCTGGCCAGGGTCAGCAAGCCGCAACAGCGCTCGCCACGACGTGCCGCCAGCGCCGAGGCGAGCATGCCCCCCAGGGACCAGCCGCCCAGCCAGGCATCGTCTGCCAGGGTATCGTCGAGTTCATCCAGCCAGTCGTCAGGATCGCTGGACGTCAGCTCCGGCAGCGGTTCGATCTCCACCCGCAGGTGCTCGTCCAGCCCTTGCAGCGCCGCCGCCAGCGGCTCAAGCGGTGACACGCCCAGCCCCCAGCCGGGCAACAGGATCAGTCGATCACGCATGGCTCGGCCCCATCTGCAGTTCACTGCAACAATCCGCCAATGCCTCTAACAATAGCTGCACCTGGCCCTCGCTGTGGGCCGCGGACAGGGTCACCCGCAGCCGGGCACTGCCAGCGGGCACCGTAGGCGGGCGAATCGCGGTGACCAGGATCCCGCGCTCGCGCAGCTTGTGCGACAGCGCAACGGCCCGCGCGCTGTCGCCCACCAGGATCGGCTGGATCGGGGTGAAGCTGTCCATCAACTCCAGGCCGATCTGCTCGGCGCCCTGGCGGAACTGGCGGATCAGGTTCGCCAGGTGCTCGCGCCGCCAGTGTTCGCTGCGCAGCAGTTCCAGGCTTTTCAGGGTGGCGCAGGCCAGGGCCGGAGGCTGGCTGGTGGTGTAGATGTAGGGCCGGGCGAACTGGATCAGGCTTTCGATCAGTTCCTCACTGCCTGCAACAAAGGCCCCTGCGGTCCCGAAGGCCTTGCCCAGGGTGCCCACCAGTACCGGCACTTCCTCCAGGCCCAAGCCGAAATGTTCCACCAGACCGGCGCCATTGGCGCCCAGCGGGCCGAAGCCATGGGCATCGTCCACCATCAGCCAGGCGCCCCGTGCCTTGGTTTCACGAGCCAGGGCCGGCAGGTCGGCCACATCGCCATCCATGCTGAACACCCCGTCGGTGACCACCAGGGTATTGCCGGTGGCCTTTTCGAGGCGCTTGGCCAGGCTCGTCGCATCGTTGTGCAGGTAGCGGTTGAACCGTGCGCCGCTGAGCAACCCGGCATCCAGCAGCGAGGCATGGTTGAGGCGGTCCTCCAGGACCGTGTCGCCTTGCCCCACCAGGGCCGTGACCGCTCCGAGGTTGGCCATGTAGCCGGTGCTGAAGAGCAAGGCGCGAGGGCGGCCGGTGAGTTCGGCCAGGGCTTCTTCGAGGGCATGGTGCGGGCCGCTGTGGCCCACCACCAGGTGCGAAGCGCCACCGCCCACGCCCCAGCGACTGGCACCGTCACGCCAGGCCTCGATCACCTGCGGATGATTGGCCAGGCCCAGGTAGTCGTTGTTGCAGAACGCCAGCAACGGTTGGCCGTCGACCACCACTTGCGGCCCCTGAGGACTGTCGAGCAAGGGTCGCTGGCGGTACAGGTGTTCGGCTCGGCGAGCCGCGAGGCGCGCGGAAAGATCAAAAGACATGCTGGCCTCGATGATCGGAAAAGAATCCAGCGCCGCAGGCAGCGCCCAGGCGACAAGGTCCCTGCGGGAACCTCATCGATTCTGGAGTCGCCTGTGCCCGGCGGCGATGTGTCGGGTCGGAATCAGACGGCGGCGTTGTAGAACTGCTCGCTGCTCTTCTGCTCGACCAGCGCCTGCTCGATGGCCGCCTGGTGCACTTCGTCGGCGTGCTCTTCACGCGCCTCGGGCTGGATGCCCAGGCGGGCGAACAGCTGCATGTCCTTGTCGGCCTGCGGGTTGGCGGTGGTCAGCAGCTTGTCGCCATAGAAGATCGAGTTGGCACCGGCAAAGAACGCCAGGGCCTGCATCTGCTCGTTCATCGCCTCGCGGCCTGCCGACAGCCGTACATGGGATTGCGGCATGAGAATCCGCGCCACGGCCAGCATGCGGATGAAATCGAACGGGTCCACCTCATCGGCATTTTCCAGCGGCGTACCCGCCACCTTCACCAGCATGTTGATCGGTACCGACTCCGGGTGCTCCGGCAGGTTGGCCAGCTGGATCAGCAGCCCGGCGCGGTCGTCCAGGGATTCGCCCATGCCCAGGATGCCGCCGGAACAGATCTTCATCCCGGCATCGCGCACATAGGCCAGGGTCTGCAGGCGCTCGCTGTAGGTACGGGTAGTGATGATGTTGCCGTAGAACTCCGGCGAGGTGTCGAGGTTGTGGTTGTAGTAGTCCAGGCCGGCCTTGGCCAGGGCCTCGGTCTGCTCCTGGTCGAGCTTGCCCAGGGTCATGCAGGTTTCCAGGCCCATGGCCTTCACCCCTTTGACCATCTCCAGCACATAGGGCATGTCCTTGGCGGCCGGATGCTTCCAGGCGGCGCCCATGCAGAAGCGCGTGGAGCCGATGGCCTTCGCCCGGGCGGCCTCCTCCAGGACCTTCTGCACTTCCAGGAGCTTCTCTTTTTCCAGGCCGGTGTTGTAGTGACCGGACTGTGGACAATATTTGCAATCTTCCGGGCAGGCGCCGGTCTTGATCGACAGCAGGGTAGAAACCTGGACCCGGTTGGCGTCGAAATGCGCGCGGTGCACGGTCTGCGCCTGGAACAGCAGGTCGTTGAACGGCTGGGTGAACAAGGCTTTGACTTCAGCCAAAGTCCAGTCGTGACGCAAGGTGGCGGTGGTGCTGGCGCTCATGGGCGGTTCCTTGATTATGCTTTGCAGGCGGTGCGGTACAGGGAAAGTCCACAGCCGCAACACGGATGTTCGGCATATTTAAGGAAGCCACCATGCACTGTCAACCAGAACAAAAAACACAGGTTTACATCTGGATAAAAAACAAACAAACCTGTTTGCTCTGCGATGAACCCGGCGATGCGCCCATGGCGCTGTGCACGCCCTGCCTGGATGAACTGCCCTGGCTCGACATCCAATGCCCGGTCTGCGCCCTGCCGCTGCCGGTTGCCGGTCCTGCCTGCGGCCAGTGCCTGCAACGGCCACCAGCCTTCGAACGCGTCATCGCTCCCTGGCGCTACGCGTTCCCGGTGGACAGCCTGATCAGCCGTTTCAAGCACCATCAGGAATGGCCTTTTGGCCGGCTGATGGCCGAACTTCTCGCCCAGTTCCTGCACTATCGGTATGACGAGGGCCTGTCGCGCCCGGACGGCCTGCTGCCGGTGCCATTGTCCCGTCGACGCCTGCGCCAGCGCGGCTTCAACCAGGCCGGCATGCTCGCCCATTGGCTGGGTCAGCAACTGAAACTACCCGTCGAATCGCACCTGCTGCAACGCATCCACGACACCCCGGCCCAGCAGGGACTGGATGCCCGGGCCCGCCGGCGCAACCTGCGCGGCGCCTTCGCCCTGGCAGGTGACGTCCCGGTCGCGGGCCGGCACCTGGCCCTGGTGGATGACGTGCTGACCACCGGCGCCACCGCCCAGGCCCTGGCCCGACTGCTGCTCGACGCCGGCGCCCGGCAGGTGGATGTCTATTGCCTGGCGCGCACCCCCAGCCCAGAAGCCCCGGGCTGACTTGACTCTCATCGCCCAAGCCGCAAACTCCCTGTCCATCGTCCGTACCCGAAGCGCCCCTGACATGTCCCTGCCCACTCTGTTGACCCAGCACATCGTCCGCCGTCCGCAACGCATTGCCCTGCTGCAACACATTGCCGAGCAGGGCTCCATCACCCGCGCGGCCAAGAGTGCCGGCCTGAGCTACAAGGCGGCCTGGGATGCCATCGATGAACTGAACAACCTGGCCCAGAGCCCACTGGTGGAACGCAGTGTCGGCGGCAAGGGTGGCGGGGGAGCCAGGCTGTCCCCCGAAGGCGAACGGGTCTTGCGCCTCTATCAGCGATTGCAAGTGCTCCAGGCCCAGGTGCTGGAGGCCGCCGAGGACGCCAGCGACCTGGAGTTGCTGGGGCGCCTGATGCTGCGCACCAGCGCGCGCAACCAGCTGCATGGCAAGGTCCATGGCATCGAGCGCCAGGGCTGCAACGACCTGATCCGCCTGGAACTGCCCGAAGGCTTGCTGATCGAGGCCCGGATCACCCACGACAGCACCCTGCGCCTGGAACTGGCGCCCGGCACCCAGGTGGTGGCGCTGATCAAGGCCGGGTGGCTGGAGGTACAGCCCGTCGGCGTCCCGGCAACAACTGGACACAATTACCTCACAGGAACCATCGAGCGGATTCTCGACGCCGAGGACGGCCCCTGCGAGGTCAGGATCATCCTTCCCAACGGCCAGATCCTCTGCGCCCTGGCTACTCCCTTGCAGTTGCAGGCCCTGGGGCTGGCGCAGAGCCTGCCCGTCCAGGTGCAGTTCTCTCCTTCCCACGTGCTGCTGGGCACCCCGCTCTGACCCTGCCCTCCGGCGCACGGATGCCTTGAACCCAAGCTGCGCGACTGCAACACATTCGTCATCGGTGCTCATTAAGGTGGCTGCAAAAACCCGCAGGGAGCCTGATATGAGCCTGTTATTAGAAGAAGACCAACCCACCGACCTGGAACAGATCGTCGGCCTCAGCCGCCGGGGCTTCATCGGTGCCGGCGCCCTGTGCGGCGCGGCCCTGTTCCTGGGCGGCAACCTGCTGAGCCGCAGCGCCCTGGCCGCCGGCGTCAGTGCTGGCAACGGCCAGTTGCTGGGTTTTGCCAGCATCGCCAGCGCCACCAGCGACACCATCACCCTGCCACCGGGCTACAAGGCCTCGGCGCTGATCAGCTGGGGCCAGCCCCTGTACAAGAACGGCCCGGCCTTCGACCCCAGCGGCAATGGCACCGCACAGGCCCAGGAAGTGCAGTTCGGCGACAACAACGACGGCATGAGCCTGTTCGCCTTTCCCGACGACAGGCACCGGGCGCTGATGGCGATCAACAACGAATACACCAATTACCGTTACCTCTATCCCCATGGTGGCCTGCCGCAGTCGGCCGAGGACGTGCGCAAGGCCCAGGCCAGCGAAGGCGTGTCGGTGATCGAGGTGCAACGCAGGAACGGCCAGTGGCAGTTCGTCCAGGGCTCGCGCTACAACCGGCGCATCCACGGCAACACGCCGATCCGCCTCAGTGGACCCGCGGCCGGCCATGCCTTGCTCAAGACCGGCGCCGACCCGAAGGGCAAGAAGGTGCTGGGTACTTTCCAGAACTGCGCCAACGGCAAGACGCCCTGGGGCACCTACCTGACCTGCGAAGAAAACTTCACCGACTGCTTCGGCAGCAGCAACGCCGAACAGACGTTCGACACCGCACAAAAGCGCTATGGCGCCTCGGTGGCCAGCCGGGACATCAACTGGCACGTACACGACCCGCGCTTCGACCTGGCCAAGAACCCCAACGAACTCAACCGCCACGGCTGGGTGGTGGAAATCGACCCCTTCGATCCGCAATCGGCTCCGGTCAAGCGCACGGCCCTGGGCCGCTTCAAGCATGAGAACGCCGCCCTGGCGGAAACCCGTGATGGCCGCGCGGTGGTCTACATGGGCGACGACGAACGCGGCGAATTCATCTACAAGTTCATCAGCCGCGACCGTATCAACCACCGTAACCCCAGGGCCAACCGCGACCTGCTGGACCACGGCACCCTGTATGTGGCGCGCTTCGACGCCGGCGACAGCAACCCGGACCACCCCAAGGGCCAGGGCCAGTGGATCGAACTGACCCATGGCAAGAACGGCATCGACACCAGCAGCGGTTTCGCCGACCAGGCCCAGGTGCTGATCCAGGCTCGCCTGGCCGCCAGCGTGGTCCAGGCCACACGCATGGACCGTCCCGAGTGGATCGTCGTCAGCCCCAAGGACGGCCAGGTGTATTGCACCCTGACCAACAACTCCAAGCGTGGCGAGGACGGCATGCCGGTGGGCGGCCCCAACCCACGGGAGAAGAACGTCTATGGACAGATCCTGCGCTGGCGCACCGACGCCGACGACCATGGGTCGATGAGCTTCTCCTGGGACCTGTTCGTGGTCGCCGGCAACCCCGGCGTGCATGCCGGCAAGCCCAAGGCCGGCTCGTCCAACATCAACCCGCAGAACATGTTCAACAGTCCCGATGGCCTGGGCTTCGACAAGGCCGGGCGCCTGTGGATCCTCACCGATGGCGACTACAGCAACAGCGGTGACTTCGCCGGCATGGGCAACAACCAGATGCTCTGCGCCGACCCCGACAGCGGCGAGATCCGACGCTTCATGGTCGGGCCGGTGGGCTGCGAGGTCACCGGGATCGCCTTCGCCCCGGATCAGAAGACCCTGTTCGTGGGCATCCAGCATCCCGGGGAAAATGGCGGCTCGACCTTCCCCGAGCACTTGCCCAACGGCAAGCCGCGCTCCTCGGTAATGGCCATTACCCGGGAAGACGGCGGCATCATCGGCGCCTGATCCAGGGCTGCGCCGAACCGGCGCCTGCCTCTACCCGGGGCAGGCGCCAAAGCGCCCTCCACCGGCCTGCCCGTCTGCGTTACCATGCTGGGCCGGACGCGGCAGCCTGCTGCGCGCAGGAGTAAGCATGTCGCACCCGTTTGATACCCTGACCCCCGATCTGGTCCTGGACGCCGTGGAAAGCATCGGCTTTCTCAGCGACGCCCGGGTACTGGCCCTCAACAGCTACGAAAACCGCGTCTACCAGGTCGGCATCGACCAGGCCGAGCCGCTGGTCGCCAAGTTCTACCGGCCCCAGCGCTGGAGCGATGAAGCGATCCTCGAAGAACACAGCTTCACCTTCGAGCTGGCCGAATGCGAAGTGCCGGTGGTGGCGCCGATCGTGCACGAAGGCCGCAGCCTGTTCGAACATGCGGGTTTTCGTTTCGCGCTGTTCCCCCGGCGTGGCGGCCGTGCCCCGGAACCAGGCAACCTGGACCAGCTCTATCGCCTCGGCCAATTGCTGGGCCGCCTGCACGCCGTCGGCGCCAGTCGACCGTTCGCCCACCGCGAAGCCCTGGGCGTGCAGAACTTCGGCCATGACTCGCTGGCGACCCTGTTGCAGGGCAACTTCATTCCCAAGAGCCTGCTGCCGGCCTACGAGTCCGTCGCCCGGGACCTGCTCAAGCGCGTGGAAGCCGTCTACCAGTCCACCTCGCACCAGAACATCCGCCTGCATGGCGACTGCCACCCCGGCAACATGATGTGCCGCGACGAGGTGTTCCATATCGTCGACCTCGATGACTGCCGCATGGGGCCAGCGGTTCAGGACCTGTGGATGATGCTCGCCGGCGACCGCCAGGAACGCCTCGGCCAGTTGTCCGAACTGATGGACGGCTACAGCGAATTCCATGATTTCAACCCGCGGGAACTGGCGCTGATCGAGGCGCTGCGAGCCCTGCGCCTGATGCATTACAGCGCCTGGCTCGCGCGACGCTGGGACGACCCGGCGTTTCCCCGCAGCTTCTCCTGGTTCGGCAGCGAACGTTACTGGGGCGACCAGGTGCTCGCGCTGCGCGAACAGCTGGCAGCACTCGACGAGGAGCCCCTGCGGCTGTTCTGAAGCACCTGGCAGGAAGCACAGGCGGCGTGAGGAAAAGTCAGGACAGGCCCGGACGATTGTCCTTACAATCGCGGCTTTGTTAGTTGCCTAAGCAAGGATTCTCCATGCAAGCCGCCAACCTGCGCCGCGGGTACATTCTGGGGCTGACCGCCTACATCATCTGGGGTCTGTTTCCGCTCTATTTCAAAGCCATCGCCAGCGTGCCCGCCGTGGAAATCATCGTCCACCGGGTGCTCTGGTCGGCGCTGTTCGGCGGCCTGCTGCTGATGGCCTGGAAACACCCGGGCTGGTGGCGTGAACTGCGGGACAATCCCCGGCGCCTGGCGATCCTGGCCCTGAGCGGGACCCTGATCGCCGCCAACTGGCTGACCTACGTCTGGTCGGTGAACAACGGGCGCATGGTCGAAGCCAGCCTGGGCTACTACATCAACCCGCTGATCAACGTGCTGCTGGGCATGCTGATCCTGGGTGAGCGCCTGCGGCGCCTACAATGGCTGGCCGTGATCCTGGCAGCCGTGGGAGTGGCCCAGCAGGTATGGCAGCTGGGCAGCCTGCCCTGGGTCTCACTGGCGCTGGCGCTGAGCTTCGGTTTCTACGGCCTGATCCGCAAGCAGGCACCGGTCAAGGCCTTGCCGGGCCTGGTGGTGGAAACCTGGATGCTGGTGCCCATCGCCCTGGCGTGGCTGCTGCTGCACCCCGATGCCAGCAGCGCCCATGCGGCCTTCTGGACCAGCTCCGAAGCCTGGTGGCTGGTGGCCGCCGGCCCCGTGACCCTGATCCCGCTGGTGTGTTTCAACGCCGCAGCCCGCGACCTGCCCTATACCACTTTGGGCTTCCTGCAATACCTGGCCCCGACCCTGGTGCTGCTGCAGGCGGTCCTGCTGTTCGGCGAGCATCTGTCCTCCAGCACCCTGGTGGCCTTCATGTTCATCTGGGCGGGCCTGGCGGTGTACAGCGTCGATGCCTGGCTGAGCCTGCGCAGACGCAGCTGATCAAAAAACAATCAAAACCTCGCAAGCCACGGTCCACGTGGCCTGCGGCGGTTGTTCCCAAGGTTATCCACAACCTGGTCCCCGGCGTTTGTGCACAAGCCCTTGAAATTGCCGGTTTTTTGATCAATTCCCGGAAAGCCGCGAGGCCACTGGGCCAGCGCCGGGTCTCTACAGGTTATCCACAGGCGCATGCACCTTTTTCTGGGATAAGCCCCTCCCCCTTCAGCCCTCGCTACGCAGCACCAATTCCACCATCAGGTCGTCCGCGAGGGTCTCCAGGCGCGACTGCAGGACATCCAGCGACAGGGTCAGCGGCACCGCCAGGATGGCCTCGGCGTGGAACAACGGCTCGCTGCTCATGGGCGCCGGGCGCACCTCGGTCACCAGCCGCTCCAGGTTGACGCCCTGCTCCGCCAGCAGGCGGGTGATATCCCGGACAATTCCCGGTCGGTCATTGCCCACCAGTTCCATGGCGATGGGTTTCCAGGTGCATGATTGCTCGATGCCGCTTTCGGCGATCAGCACGCGGATGCCCTGGGCCGAGAGCCCTTGCAACGCATCCACCAGTTCGTCATAGGCTTCGGCTGGCACCGCCACCCGAAGAATGCCGGCGAACTGCCCGGCCATGCGCGACAGGCGACTTTCCAGCCAGTTGCCACCATGGGCGGCGATGCACTGGGCGATGCGTTCGACCTGCCCGGCCTTGTCCGCAGCGAATACCGTGAGCACGAGATGGTCCATGGCGCAGCCCTCTTTGGCGGGTAGAAGAGCAATTATAGGCAGCCTCGCCTGCCGCGCCCGGAGCCTCTCATCGAGCCCCGGCAAACGAGCCGGTAGACCAAAATACAAATCGTGTACAACTTTTTGCGTTTATGTGGAACAATCCATCGGTTTTTTGCGAACACACTACTGTCCAGCGTGACTGCACAGGACTGGCGAGTCGCGAAACGACGTATTTAGTCTGATTTTCACAACCGCAATTCATCATGTAGTATTCCGCAGCGCGCACTACATAACGTTGGAACGATGTCTGCCAAGGCCTGAACACAACCCTCGCAATGCCCGTCAGCAAGGCTCCGCCGTTGATTGGAAGCACCCAGCCGCCCGCAATGGCATGTACTGGTGAACAGGGTTGTGCTTTAAATGGCCGCCGGCTTCATTGTTAATTTGAAGAGCTGAAAAGCGAAATAGCTGAGCAGAGTGAGGCAAGCAATGACTGAACACGTTCAAGTCGGTGGCCTGCAGGTCGCCAGAGTCCTGTTCGACTTCGTGAACAACGAAGCCATTCCCGGAACCGGCCTCACCGCCGACGCATTCTGGGCAGGTGCCGACAAGGTCATCCACGACCTGGCGCCCAAGAACAAAGCCCTACTCGCCAAACGCGATGACTTCCAGGCGCGGATCGATGCCTGGCATCAGTCCCGTGCCGGCCAGGCCCATGACGCCGTGGCCTACAAAGCCTTCCTGCAAGACATCGGTTACCTGCTGCCGGAAGCGGCGGACTTCCAGGCCACCACCCAGAACGTCGATGAAGAAATCGCCCGCATGGCCGGCCCGCAGCTGGTGGTGCCGGTGATGAATGCGCGCTTCGCCCTCAACGCCTCCAACGCCCGCTGGGGTTCGCTGTACGACGCGCTGTATGGCACCGATGCCATCAGCGAGGCCGATGGCGCAGAAAAGGGCAAGGGCTACAACAAGGTCCGCGGCGACAAGGTCATCGCCTTCGCCCGCGCCTTCCTCGATGAGTCCGCGCCGCTGGCTGCCGGCTCCCACGTGGACTCGGTGAGCTACAAGATCGCCGGCGGCAAGCTGGTGGTGGGCCTCGAGGGCGGCACCAACAGCGGCCTGCGCGACGACGCCCAACTGATCGGCTACCAGGGCGATGCTGCGGCCCCGACCGCCATTCTGCTCAAGCACAATGGCCTGCACTTCGAGATCCAGATCGACGCCACCAGCCCGGTCGGCCAGACCGACACCGCCGGGGTCAAGGACCTGCTGATGGAAGCGGCGCTGACCACCATCATGGACTGCGAAGACTCGGTCGCCGCCGTCGATGCCGATGACAAGGTGGTGATCTATCGCAACTGGCTCGGCCTGATGAAAGGCGACCTGGCCGAGGAAGTGGCCAAGGGCGGCAAATCCTTCACCCGTACCATGAACGCCGACCGTGAATACACCGGCGCCAACGGCGAGCCGGTGAAACTGCACGGCCGTTCGCTGCTGTTCGTGCGTAACGTCGGCCACTTGATGACCATCGACGCGATCCTCGACAAGGACGGCAACGAGGTGCCCGAGGGCATCCTCGACGGCCTGATCACCAGCCTGGCGGCGATCCACAACCTCAACGGCAACAGCTCGCGCAAGAACAGCCGCACCGGCTCGGTGTACATCGTCAAGCCGAAGATGCACGGTCCTGAAGAAGCGGCGTTCACCAACGAACTGTTCGGTCGCATCGAAGAAGTCCTGGCCCTGCCGCGCAACACCCTGAAAGTCGGGATCATGGACGAGGAGCGCCGCACCACGGTCAACCTCAAGGCCTGCATCAAGGCGGCCAGCGAGCGCGTGGTGTTCATCAACACCGGTTTCCTCGACCGTACCGGCGATGAAATCCACACCTCCATGGAAGCCGGCGCCATGGTGCGCAAGGCCGACATGAAGGCCGAGAAATGGATCGGCGCCTATGAGAACTGGAACGTCGACATCGGCCTGGCCACCGGCCTGCAAGGCCGCGCGCAGATCGGCAAGGGCATGTGGGCCATGCCGGACCTGATGGCCGCCATGCTCGAGCAGAAGATCGCTCACCCACTGGCTGGCGCCAACACTGCCTGGGTCCCATCGCCGACCGCTGCTGCGCTGCACGCGCTGCACTATCACAAGGTCGACGTGTTCGCCCGCCAGGCCGAGCTGGCCAAGCGCACCCGCGCCTCGGTGGACGACATCCTGACCATCCCTCTGGCCAGCAACACCAACTGGTCGGCGGAGCAGGTCAAGAACGAACTGGACAACAACGCCCAGGGCATCCTCGGCTACGTGGTGCGCTGGATCGACCAGGGTGTGGGTTGCTCCAAGGTGCCGGACATCAACGATGTCGGCCTGATGGAAGACCGCGCCACCCTGCGCATTTCCAGCCAGCACATTGCCAACTGGCTGCGCCATGGCGTAGTGACCCAGGAGCAAGTGGTCGAAAGCCTCAAGCGCATGGCCCCGGTGGTCGACCGGCAGAACGCCGCTGATCCGCTGTACCGTCCGCTGGCACCGAACTTCGACAGCAACATCGCCTTCCAGGCCGCCCTGGAACTGGTGATCGAAGGCACCAAGCAGCCCAACGGCTACACCGAGCCAGTCCTGCATCGTCGTCGTCGCGAGTTCAAGGCCAAGAACGGCCTGTAACCTCGCCTCCTCGGCTGCAAAAAAAGCCCCGGTCAATTGATCGGGGCTTTTTATTGGCCGCAGGGCGAAAGACGCTAGGGCACCATGCCCAGCTCGTGCTTGACCAGGGCCAGCAGCTTGCCGGTGTCGATCGGCTTGAGCAGAAAGTCCACCACGCTCAGGTGCATGGCGGCGATGGCATCGCGCACGTCGGCATCACCGGAAATGATGATGATCGGCAGGGCCGCCCGCTCCGACTCGCGCACCTGGCGAATCAGGTCCAGGCCACTGCAAGGGGCCATGCGCAGGTCGGTGATCAGCAGGCCGATGGACTTGTTCGACTCGAGCAACTCGAGCGCGGCCTTGCCACTGGCCGCGGTCATGCAGCGAATGCCATCGAGGCCGAGGATTTCCGACAGCAGCTCGCGGGCATCCTTGTCGTCATCGGCAATCAGCACCCGCTGCGGCGGCAGGTCGGGTTCCAGCATGACGGCACTCAGCGCCTCGCGCTCGGCATCACTCAAGATATCGTGGTCGGACATACAGTTCTCTACAGGATCGAATCACCTAGCACAGTGGTCAGACATCACCAGGCAGGCCTCCAATGTGCACTTCGTCGGAAAATTTTCCAAGCGTCTTGATCAGCGCTTCCCGGCATCGCCGGCCAATGGCGCAAAGCCAAATGTCCGGCGCCCGCGGGCCTTGCCAGCCATAACTTGCATACAGCGCGCCAACGACGGCTCGTCGGCCGGCCAACCCTAGACTTACGTCCAATGGGCGCCCCCGCTACCTGGACCGACTATTACCGGGATCCGAACACAACAAATCCAAGAAGATTGCGGTAATCGTTATGAGTAAGACGGACGCCTTCACCCAGGCCGGGAAGACCGCTGTACTGCAGAACATCCAGGGCACCGTGCAGTTCCTGCAACGCTTCCCGCCCTTCAACCAGATGGAAAACCTGCACCTGGCCTACCTGGTGGAACAATGCCAGCTGCGCTTCTACGGTCCCGGTGACAGCATCATCAAGCCGGCCGACGGCCCCGTGGAGCACTTCTACATCGTCAAGCAGGGCCGTGTGGTCGGCGAACGTACCCATGCGGCCAAGGGCAGCACCGAGACCACCTTCGAGATCACCACCGGCGAGTGCTTCCCCCTGGCCGCGCTGCTCGGAGAACGAGCGACCCGCACCGAGCACCGGGCCGCCGAAGACACCTTCTGCCTGCAACTGAACAAGGATGCCTTCATCAAGCTGTTCGCCCTGTCCGCCGAATTTCGCGACTTCGCCCTGCGCGGGGTCAGCAGCCTGCTTGACCAGGTCAACCAGCAGGTCAAGCGCAAGGCCGTGGAAACCCTCGGTACCCAGTACTCGCTGAACACCCGCCTGGGTGAACTGGCCATGCGGCACCCGGTGACCTGCTCCCCGGCCACGCCCCTGCGCGAAGCCGTGGCGCAGATGCATGAACAACAGGTAGGCAGCATCGTGGTGGTGGACGAGCACAAGGCGCCCCTGGGGATCTTCACCCTGCGCGACCTGCGCCAGGTGGTGGCCGACGGCAGCCAGGACCTCAACCAGCCCATCGACCGGCACATGACCCAGGCGCCGTTCTTCCTCAGCCCGGACCACAGCGCCTTTGACGCCGCCATCGCCATGACCGAGCGCCATATCGCCCACGTCTGCCTGGTCAAGGAGCAGCGCCTGTGCGGCGTGGTATCCGAGCGCGACCTGTTTTCCCTGCAACGGGTCGACCTGGTGCACCTGGCGCGAACCATCCGCAATGCACCACGGGTGGAGCACCTGGTGGCGCTGCGGGGCGAGATCGGCCAGTTGGTTGAGCGCATGCTGGCCCACGGCGCCTCCTCGACCCAGATCACCCACATCATCACCCTGCTCAACGACCACACCGTGTGCCGGGTCATCGAACTGACCCTGGCCGACAAGGGCGACCCCGGCGTGCCCTTCAGCTGGCTGTGCTTCGGCAGCGAGGGCCGGCGCGAACAGACCCTGCACACCGACCAGGACAACGGCATCCTGTTCGAGGCCCGGGACGCGGTCCACGCGGCAGAGATTCGCGGCAAGCTGCTGCCCATCGCCCAGCAGATCAACCAGAGCCTGGCCCAGTGCGGCTTCACCCTGTGCAAGGGCAACATCATGGCCGGCAACCCCGAGCTGTGCCTGTCCCGCGCCGAATGGGCCCGGCGCTTCGCCGCCTTCATCCGCGAGGCCACCCCGGAAAACCTCCTGGGCTCGAGCATCTACTTCGACCTGCGGGTGGTCTGGGGCGACGAGCAAGGCGCCGAGCAACTGCGCCGCGGCATCCTCGACCAGGTGGCCGACAATCGCCTGTTCCAGCGCATGCTGGCGGAAAACGCCCTGCGCCAACGTCCACCGGTGGGGCGCTTTCGCGAGTTCGTGCTGGCCAAGAAGAACGGCGAGAAGGCCACCCTCGACCTCAAGGTCCAGGGCCTCACGCCTTTCGTCGACGGCGCCCGCCTGCTGGCCCTGGCCAACGGCATCGGCGCGATCAATACCCTGGAGCGCCTGCGCCAACTGGTATCCAGGCAGGTCATCGAACCGCTGGACGGCGCCGCCTATGAAGAGGCCTACCACTTCATCCAGCAGACCCGCATGCAACAGCATCAGCGCCAGACCCGGGAGAACCAGCCCTATTCCAACCGAGTCGACCCCGACAGCCTCAACCACCTGGACCGGCGCATCCTGCGCGAGTCCCTGCGCCAGGCACAGCGCCTGCAAAGCAGCCTGGCCCTGCGGTATCAGCTGTGAGCCTGTTCAACTGGTTCCGCCCCGCCGCCAGCGCCCTGGGCATCGAGCACCAGCAGCGTCGCGAGCGCCTGCCGGCCTTCGCGCCACTGGGCGAGCACAGCCTGCGCGAGCAACGCTGGATCGTGGTAGACGTGGAAACCAGCGGCCTGAACCTCAACCGCGACCAGGTCCTGTCCATCGGCGCCGTGGTGATCGAGGACGGCGCCATCGATTTCAGCCAGCAGTTCGAACGCACCTTGCAGCGCGAGGGGCACAAGCTCAGTCCCAGTGTGCTGATCCACGGCCTGGGTCCCAGCGCCATCGCTGCCGGCAGCGATCCGGTGGAAGCCTTGCTGGACTTCATGGAATTCGTCGGGGACAGCCCGCTGCTGGCCTTCCATGCACCCTTCGACCAGCACATGCTCGGCCGGGCGCTGAAGGACAGCCTGGGCTACCGCCTGCAGCACGAGTTCCTCGACGTGGCGGACATGGCTCCGTTGCTGTGTCCCGAGGCGCACATCCGCGAAGCCGGCCTGGATGACTGGATCGGCTGGTTCAAGCTGCAGGTGGTGGAACGTCACCACGCCGCGGCCGATGCCCTGGCCACCGCCGAACTGGCGCTGATCCTGTTCAACCGCGCACGTCAGCAGCAGATCCACAGCCCGCTCAACCTGCAACAACGCCTGGGCCAATGGAAACGCCGCCAGCAGGCGCCCTCATTCTGATCCACCGAACTGTGGCGAGGGAGCTTGCTCCCGCTCGGCCGCGCAGCGGCCGTAAACCTGGGTCGCGGTTCCACCTGACACAAAGCCTTGGGCCTGCTGCGCACGCCAGCGGGAGCAAGCGCCCTCGCCACAACGGCTCCCTCTTCAGCAACAAGACAGCCGACCAGCGTCAATTGCGCCACTGTTTCGCCTCTGCCACAATCGCGAATAATTCTCGTTAGTTGAAACTTCTCTCTGGGTGATTCCCGTTGCCGTCAATCCAAAGCCCCCGCAATGAGCTGGTTGGTGCGCTCTACCGCGACCACCGTGGTTGGCTGCTGGCTTGGTTGCGACGCAACGTGGCCTGCGCCCAGCGCGCCGAGGACCTGAGCCAGGACACCTTCGTGCGCCTGCTGGGCCGCGAAGAGCTCAAGGCTCCCCGGGAGCCCCGGGCCTTCCTGGTGGCCGTGGCCAAGGGCCTGCTGTTCGATCACTTCCGCCGTGCCGCGCTGGAACAGGCCTACTTGAACGAACTGTTGCTGGTGCCTGAAGCCGAACAGCCCTCACCCGAAGAGCAGCAGATGATCCTCGAAGACCTCAAGGCCATCGACCGCCTGCTGGGCAAGCTGTCGAGCAAGGCCAGGGCGGCCTTCCTCTATAACCGCCTCGACGGCCTGACCCATGGGCAAATCGCCGAGCGCCTGGGCGTCTCGGTACCACGGGTACGCCAGTACCTGGCCCAGGGTATCCGCCAGTGCTACATCGCCCTGTATGGGGAGCCAACATGACCCCCATCAGTTCCAAACCGGTGTCCGCCCAGGTGCTGGACGCCGCCATCGCCTGGCAACTGTCGCTGGACGGCGGTGGCAGTGCCTTGGATCGCGAGGAGTTCGCCAAGTGGCACGCCGCCCATGAAGAACACGCCCGCGCCTGGCGCCAGCTGGGCATGCTTGACCAGCGATTCAGCCGGGCCTCGGGGCCGGCCCGCAACGCCCTGGTGCAATCACGCGAAGGCCTGCGCCGACGCGTGCGCAAGCTTGGACGTGGGATTGCCAGCGTGGTGCTGGTCGGTGGACTGGCCCTGTTCGCCGGGCAACATTACCTGCCGCTGGACTACTGGTTGGCCGACCAGCGCACCGCCACCGGCGAACAGCTCACCCTGCGCCTGGTCGATGGCACCCTGATCAGCCTCAACACCCACAGCGCGGTGGACGTGCGCTTCGACGACAAGCAGCGGCGCATCGTCCTGCAGGAAGGGGAGGTGCTGATCGAGACGGGGCACAACGACACTCGCCCGTTCATCGTCGAGACCCGCGATGGCCAGTTGCGGGCCCTGGGCACACGGTTCCTGGTCAAGCGCGAAGACCAGGGAACGCGCCTGGGCGTGCTGCAGTCGGCCGTGGCGGCGCGGCCCCAGGCTCGCCAGCACGAAACGGTGTTCAAGGAAGGCCAGCAGGTGCTGATGCACCGTGACGGCCTGCAAGCGCAGCAGGCCCTGGGCCTGGGCGCCGACGCCTGGATCCGGGGCATGCTGGTGGTGGACAACGCTCGCCTGGGCGACCTGATCGAAGAGCTGGGTCGCTATCGCCCCGGCTACCTGGCCGTCGCTCCCGAAGTGGCCGACCTGCGCATCACCGGCAGCTTTCCGCTGCACGATACCGACCTGGCACTCGATGCCCTGCTGCCGACCCTGCCGGTGCAGATCGAGCGGCGCACCGACTGGTGGGTCAACGTCGTCGCCAAGGCCGAAACCAAGCCTTGAAGTCCTCTACCCCCGCCGGCTCCAACCTGTACTGGAGCCGACGGGCGGCTGCGCATTTCTCGCAAATCTAAATTATTTTCAATTCGGTCTATCACTTTTCGAATCTCGTCCGGCACATAGGCAATTGCGAAACATTTCCATCCAGGAGCCGCCGTATGTCCCGTCCGCTAGACACCCTGTTGCGCCCCAGCCTGCTGGCCGTTGCCATCGCCCTCTGCGCCCCCTTGGCCAGCCCGGTCCTGATGGCTGCCGAGCAGTCCTCCAGCGTGCGCGCCTACAACCTGCCCGCCGCGCCCCTGGCCAGCACCCTGAACCAGATCGCCAGCCAGGGCGGCCTGGCCCTGAGCCTGAATCCCTCCCTGGCGGCCGGCAAGACCTCGGCCCCGGTCCAGGGCCAGTTCGACGCTGCCAGCGCGCTGCGCGAAGCCCTGCGCGGCACCGGCCTGCAACTGGAGCGCAGCAGCGCCGGCACCTACAGCCTGGTAGCGACGCCAGACGGCGTCGTGGCCCTGCCGGAAACCAATATCAGCGGCCAGCAGGCCTATGAAAGCGCCTGGGGTCCGGTAGAGGGCTACGTCGCCACCCGTACCGCCGCCGGCACCAAGACCGATACCTCGCTGGTGGAGGCACCTCGCTCGATTTCCGTTGCTACCCGTCAGCAGATGACTGACCGCGCCGTGCAGAACCTCGATGACGCGGTGCGCTACATGCCTGGGGTTACCGCCAGCAGCTACGGCAGCGACAGCCGCGCGGAATGGCTGATGGTCCGAGGGTTCGAGCCCACCCAGTTTCTTGATGGGTTGCCGCTGCCCAAGGGCATCTACACCATGCCGAAAATGGAAACCTGGGACCTGGAGCGCGTAGCCCTTCTGCGTGGCCCGGCCTCTTCGGTCTATGGCCAGACTCCGCCTGGCGGATTGCTGGATATGGTCAGCCGGCGTCCAGAGGATGTCGCCAGTCATGAAGTGCAATTGCAGATCGGCAGTTACCAGCGCAAGCAGATCAGTTTCGATAGCACAGGCCCTATCGACGATGAAGGCCGCTTCCTGTACCGCATCAGTGGTGTAGTGCGCGATGCCAATACCGCCATCGAGCACAACCAGGACAAACGCTACAACCTGGCTCCCAGCCTGACCTGGAACATCGATGAAGACACCAAACTGACCTTCCTCAGCCAGTTCAACCGCGACGATACCGGCATCACCAGCCAGTTCCTGCCACTGCAGGGCACCAAGCTGGGAAGTCCGGCTGGCAAGGTGAAGTACCACAAGAACCTTGGCGACCCGAACTGGGAGTTCTACGACAAGACCTATTACGCACTGGGTTATGCCTTCGAGCACCGCATGAATGACGTGTGGCAGTTCCGTCAGAACCTGCGCTATACCAAGAGCGACTTGTCGTTCCAGGGCATCACCGCCGGCGGTAGCTACTGGCCCAACAAGCCCGACCAGGCTGTTAGCCCGGACGGCACCGTTCGCCGTGGGGCCAACATCGTCAACGAAGACATCAGCCAGTTCGCCGTGGACAACAACTTCCAGGCCGACTTCAACACGGGCGAGCTCAAGCACACCTTGTTGCTGGGCCTGGATCACCAACGCGTCAATACCAACTACAAGTGGTTGTACGGCGAAGCGCCCACCAGCAACATCATCCGTCCGATCTATGGCCAGGACTTCAGCCAGGTCAGCTACTCCGCATACAACGATTACAACCAGAAACGCCAGGGCACCGGGCTCTATCTCCAGGACCAGATAGCCTTGGACAACTGGCGTCTGACCCTTGGCGGTCGGCAGGATTGGCTGCACACCGATACCAAGTTCTACAACATCACCAACCAGCCCCATGACAAGCGCGACGACCATGCCTTCACCGGCAACGCGGCGTTGAGCTATGTCTTCGACTCGGGCTTTACCCCTTACGTTTCCTATGCCGAATCCTTCCAGGCCGAAGCAGGCGGCAGCAACACTGGCAAGGCGTTCGAACCCAGCACCGGCAAGCAATACGAACTGGGCCTCAAATACCAGCCCCCAGGCAGCGCCATGCTGTTTACCGCTGCGGTGTACGACCTGACCCGCCAGAACATCGTGCTCACCGACAACCTGGGGGTCAGTCGGCCACTGGGTGAGGTCAAGGTACGTGGTTTCGAACTGGAGGCCGTGGGTAACGTCAACGAGAACCTCAAGCTGACCGCCTCCTACACCTATGCCAACAGCAAGATGACCAAGGTCGGCGACCCTCAAGACAAGAACCGTCCATTGCCCATCACCCCGGAAAACCAGGCCGCGGTCTGGGCCGACTACACCTGGCACAACGGTCTCTTGGATGGCTTCGGCGTGGGCTTCGGTGCCCGCTACATCGGTGAGACCAATAATGTTCCTTCGGGCAGCCTGCCCTATGTCGCCAGCAAATCCGACGGTCATACCGACTCCTACACCGTCTACGATGCTGCCGTGCATTACGACCTGGGACGCCTGAGCAATTCGCTCAAGGGCACCAGCGTGGCCCTGAACGCCAACAACGTGTTCGACAAGGAATACATGTCGACTTGCGACGGCACCTACTGCTACTACGGCGATCGCCGCAACGTCATGGCCAGCGTCAACTACAAGTGGTAATCGGCTGATCACTACCCGTTGAAACAAGGGTCACGGCGCCGCCGTGGCCCTTTTGCATCTGGATGCTCCATGAAAAGCACAACCATCCGCCGCTGGTCCTTTATCCACACCTGGACCAGCCTGATCTGCACGGTGTTCCTGCTGATGCTGGCGCTCACCGGGCTGCCGCTGATCTTCCACCACGAGATCGACCACCTGCTGGGCGACGCCCCCGAGCTGCGGCAGATGCCCGCCGACACTCCACGCCTGGACTTGCAACAGCTGGTCAAGGCTGCCGAGGCCCACCGGCCGGGCGAGGTCATGCAGTATTTCGGCTGGGACGAAGACGAGCCCAATGGCGTGACCACCATCATGGCCAAGACCGCCGGCACCGATCCCAACCTCTCCTATACCTTCATGCTCGACGCCCGCACCGGCGAAGCACTGGAGACGCCCTCGGCCAACGACGGCCTGATGATGTTCATCCTGCGCCTGCACGTGGACCTGCTCGCGGAGCTGCCGGGCAAGCTGTTGCTGGCCTTCATGGGCGTGCTGTTCGTGCTGGCGATCATCTCCGGTACGGTGCTGTACCTGCCGTTCATGCGCCGCCTGAAGTTCGCCACCGTGCGCCAGGACAAGTCCAGCCGCCTGCGCTGGCTCGACCTGCACAACCTGATCGGCGTGGTGACCCTGACCTGGGCCCTGGTGGTGGGGGTGACGGGCGTGATCAGCGCCTGTGCCGACCTGATCATCGCCGCCTGGCGCAACGACAGCCTCGCGGCGATGGTCGCGCCCTACCGCGATGCCCCGCCGCTCGCCCAACTGGCACCGGCCAGCCGTCTGCTGGACATCGCCCAGCAAGCGGCCCCGGGCATGCAACCGGACTTCATCGCCTTCCCCGGCACGCGCTTCTCCAGCGAGCATCACTATGCGGTATTCCTCAAGGGCAGCAGTCACCTGACTTCCCACCTGCTGACCCCGGTGCTGATCGATGCCAGCACGCTACAGGTGAGCGCCGTGGGCGGGCGCCCCTGGTACATGGATGCCATGGGCATGTCGCAACCGCTGCATTTCGGTGACTACGGCGGCATGCCGATGAAGGTGCTGTGGGCCGTGATGGACGTGCTGACCATCATCGTCCTGGGCAGCGGCCTGTACCTGTGGATCGTCCGGCGCCGTGCCGCCAGGCCGTTACCGGAGGCGCGCCGATGAAACGCCGTCAAGCGAGTTTCTGGAAGGTCTTCGCCGCGCCCCTGGCCATCGGCCTGCTCAGCGCCGCCGGGTTGTTCGCGGCGCTGCTGGGCGACGGCCTGTGGGACAGCCTGAGCTGGATCGGCCTCGGCCTGCCGGCGCTGCTCGCCCTGCGTGGCCTGCTCAAGCGCAAGGGCGCGGCTTGACCCCGGCAGCCGGGAACCCCCGCCACAGGTACATGGAGAGCACCAGGCCGACCAGCATCACCGGGATGAACCCACGGTTGTCCTGCAGCGCCTCGATGGCCACCAGCACGCTGAACAACGCCAGCCCCAACAGCGGTACATAGCTGGCCGCCAGGCCCCAGCGCCAGGGTCGGGTCACCCGGGCCGGGCCGCGCAGGCCCAGCAGGGCACAGCCCAGGGCCGGCAGCGTCAGCGCCGGCAAGGCCCAGTACCAGGCCATGTAGGCGAACGCCATGATCAACTCCGGCTCGCCCTCGCCCTTGCGGCGAAACTCGTATTGCAGGGCCAGGTACACCGTCAGGGCCCCCAGCAACGTCAGCAGCAGGCTGTACAGCCCATGTAGCAGATAGGAACGGCGCATCGATTCTCCTTGCGGTACTGCATCTCGCACCTGTGGCCAGGGCCACAGGCTGCGCTAAGATCCCCGGGGCGTGAGCCTGTGCTCCCCCACCCACGAGGAATATTCATGTCCATCCCCAGCATGACGCTGTTCCACAACCCGGCATCACCTTACGTGCGCAAAGTCATGGTGCTGCTGCACGAAACCGGGCAACTGGAGCGTGTGGCCCTGCACGGCTGCCAGCTGACCCCGATCACGCCCGATGCCACGCTGAACCAGGACAACCCGCTGGGCAAGATCCCTGCCCTGCGCCTGGCCAACGGCCAGGTGCTGTACGACAGCCGGGTGATTCTCGATTACCTGGACCAGCAGCACGTCGGCAATCCGCTGATCCCTCGCGAAGGCTCGGCCCGCTGGCGGCGCCTGACCCTCGCCGCCCTGGCCGACGGCATCATGGATGCGTCGGTGCTAGTGCGCTACGAACAGGTCCTGCGAGCCCCCGAAAAACAGTCGCAACCCTGGCTCGAAGGCCAGCGTGACAAGATCCGTCGGGCCCTGGCAGAGCTGGAGGCCCAGGCCATCGCCGAACTGGCCAGCCACTTCGACATCGCCGCCATCAGCGTCGCCTGTGCCCTGGGCTACCTGGACTTTCGCCACCCCGATCTGCAGTGGCGCCAGGCCCAGCCCCAGCTCGCCGCCTGGTACGCCGAGGTCAGCCAGCGCGCGTCGATGCTCGCCACCCAACCTCCGGCCTAGTCGGTCAGCCGGTCCGGCCCGGGGCGATGCGGAACGATTCGCCCCACCGGTTTCCCGAGACCTGCCGACTGGCGCACCAGCCACCAGGCATCCGCTGGAAACAATCCGGCAATCCGCAGCGACAGGTGCTCACGCTGGCGCTGATCCTCGCGCAACCCCAGTGACCTACTCACGGATCACCCCCAGGTCGAATTGCAGTGGCTGCGGCTCCTTGCGCTGGCCAACGCCATACCAGTCCAGCTTGCGGGTCAGCACCATGAACACACCCAGCAGGCCGAACAGCAGCAACGAGCCCATCAGCAGCGCGTAGTCCTCGGCACTGAGCAGGCCATAGAGCAGGCCGTACAGGGCCGCCAGCGAGACTGCGAACATCGCGCCGTTACGCCAGCTGTGCAGCACATGGCTGACATAGAAACCGATCAGGCCCACACAGGCCGCCGCCGACACGCCATAGGCCTGCGCAAAGCCCAGGTGCTCGGACAACGACAGCAGCAACAGGTAGAAGAACGCCAGGGCCACGCCCACCAGACCGTACTGGATCGGATGCACCGACAGATTCTTGAGCACCTCGAACAGAAAGAAGCCGGCGAAGGTCAGGCCGATGAACAGCAGCGCGTACTTGATTGCCCGGTCGCTCTTGAGGTACTGGTCCACCGGATCGATGAAGCTCACACCGAAGCTTCGACTGTTGAAGCCCTGGCATTGAGTGCCGAGTGCGCAACGCTCCATGGCATGTTCCAGGTTGGTGGAAAAGAACGAGGTCTGCCAGATGGCCGAGAACCCTTTCTCGGTGACTTCCCGACGCACTGGCAGGTAGTTGCCGATGAAGCTCGGGTGCGGCCAGTTGGCCGTCAGCAGGACCTTGCTGGTCTTGCCCACCGGCAGCACCGCCAGTTGGCCGGTGCCCTGCAGGCGCAGGTCGAAGGCGAAGTCCAGGCGACTGGCTTTTTTCAGATCCAGGGGCGGCAACGTCACATGCACGCCTTCATCCAGCCAGCTGACGAAAGTGCCCGGGGCAAAATCCAGGGTCTGGCCGTTGAGCTGCAGTTGCAGGGCATTCTCGATGCCGCGGATATCGCTGATGCCCACTGCCAGGAACGGCTGGGCGAACTTGTAGTCGGCAAAATCTTCCTTGATCCCGTACTGCTCGGGCACCACGAACTGGCCACTGATGTGGTTGTCGGCGTGGAACAGCCGCGCCTCGTAGATGCCTCGGGCACGCAGTTCGGTCTGGACCTTGCCGTCCAGTTCGAAATGCTCCGGCAGGAAGAACATGCGCCCCTGCTCTTCGCCGATTTCCTGATAGCGCTTCTTGGTCTTCTCGTCGGTCTTCCAGGTGCGCACGGTCTTGCGGTACTCCACCACCATCACCGGGCCGCGAAGCTGTTGCTGGGTGCTGGAGCTGCGGGCGATATCGTCGAGCACGCCGTCGCGTAGCTGCTGGCGCTCGCCGATCAGGCCGCTGATCAGCAGCAGCGGGATCATCAACAGCATGATCAGCAGGCCAATGGCCCCGAGCTTGAAAGTCAGATTGCGGTTCATGGGGCTCTCCCTGTTTGAATGAGGAGAGTCTGGTGTTCGGGCATGGGGGTTTTATGGGGCCAATGTGGAAACTCTGTGGAGAATCCCCGAGGCCTTTATGGCGAGGGAGCAAGCTGCCTCGCCACCTCCGCAGGTCAAGGCAGGCGCAAGGTGACCTGGACGCCGCCCGGCACGTTGTGGATCCGCAACTGGCCGCCGTGCAGCTGCACCACCTCATCGACGAAGTTCAGCCCAAGGCCGGTGCTCTTGCGTCCGCTGTCCGGACGCGGCAGGGAATAGAAACGTTCGCACAGGCGCGGCAGGGCGTAGTCCGGAATCGGTTCGCCCTGGTTGAACAACACCAGCTCGACGCAAGCCTCCACCCGCCGCGCGGTAAAGCGCAGCAGACCCTGGGCCGGGCTGAAGTCCAGGGCATTGGCCAAGAGGTTGCCCAGGGCCTGGCGCAGCAGGAACGGCTCGCCGGACCAGGCCAGCTCCGCCGGCACCTGTTGCTCCACCTGCAACTGCTTGCCTTCGATGCGCCCATGCTGACTGTCGAGCAACTCCTCGACCAGGGGCGCCAGGGGCACGCTCACCCGTTCCTCCAGGCCCTGGCGCTGCTCGACCTGGGCCAGGTTCAGCAGGCGCTCGATCAAGTGCTGCATGCGCGCGCTTTCGCTGTCGATGTTGCCGACGAAACGCTGGCGCTGGGCCTGGGGCATCTCTTCCTGGAGCAGTTCTGCCGCGCCACGGATGGCGGCCAGCGGGCTCTTCAGTTCATGGGTCAGGGTGTGCACGTAGCGCTCGACATAGGCCTTGCCCTCCAGCTGGGTGCGCATGCGCTCCACCGCCGTGGCCAATTGCTCCATCTCGCCACCGCGATAATGCGGCAGCTCGGCCCGCCGCCCCTCGCTCACCGCCTGCGCATAGGCGGTCAGGCGGCGCAGCGCGGCACTCAGCCACCAGGACAGCAGCGCGCCGAACAACAGCCCGATGGCGATCAGCCCGGCGCCGTACCACACCAGGCGCCCCTCGGTGCGATCGACATAAGGCTGCAATGAACTGTTGGGCTTGGCCACGGTGACCACGCCGATGATCTGGCCGTTGTCGCGGATCGGCGCCCCCACGTGCATCACCGAGGAGTTGGGGTCTTCGGCCAGCGCCCGCGACGAGCGTGCGCCGTACTGTCCGCGCAGGGTCAGGTAGACGTCGTTCCAGCGTGAATAGTCCTGGCCCACCGCCAGGCCGCTGGAGTCCAGGACCACGATGCCCCGGGCATCGGTCACGTAGATCCGGTGGTTGACCTGGTTCTTGGGCAGACCCCAGATGGTCGCCGCCGGCTGGCGCTCGCCGTAGGCCCGCAGCAGTTGCGGCCAGCGATTTTCGTTGAGGGTGCCGGCCTTGAAATCGTCACGCATGATCTCTGCCAGCAGGTTGGCGGTGTCCACCAGGGTCTCCTCGGTGGACTGGCGCACCCCGGGGCGGATTTCCTTCATCACCGTGCTCAGCACGAAGTAGCCGGTGAAACTGATGAACAGCAGGTAGACCAGGAAGATCCGCAGGCCCAGGGTCATCAGGCGTGACTCGGGCTGTAGCTGTAGCCCAGGCCACGGTGGGTCTGGATCGGCTCGGCCTGGGCCGCCACCAGGCGCAGCTTGGCCCGCAGGCTCTTCACATGGCTGTCGATGTTGCGCTCATAACCGACATCCGCCATTACCCCCAGGGCATCGAGCAACTGCTCGCGGCTGAGCACCCGCTCGGGTTGTTCCAGCAGGCATTGCAGCAGGCGGAACTCATGTCGGGTCAGGCTCAAGGGCTGGCCGCGATAGCTGATCTGCACCCGCTGCGGATCGATCGCGAACAGCGCCACCGCTTCCGGCTCCGGCGCTGCTCGCACAACCACGCGCTTGAGGATGGCCTTGACCCGCGCTGCCACCTCACGGGGGCTGAAGGGCTTGACCACGTAGTCGTCGGCACCGATCTCCAGGCCGACCACCCGGTCGATCTCGCCGTCCCGGGCGCTGAGGAACATCACCGGCACTTCGCTGAACCGTCGCAGCTCCTTGCACGTTTCAAAACCGCTGATGTCCGGCAAGCCGATGTCGAGGATGACCAGGTCCGCCGGGGTCGTGCGCTGGTGCTCGAGGGCTGCGCGCCCAAGGCTCAGCCAGGTGGTGCTGAAACCCTCGCCTTGCAGGGCAAAGATCAGGGTGTCGGCAATGGCCGCTTCGTCTTCGACAATCAGGATATGGGGCATGGCATCCAGGCACGCAACATTCGATGGGCGAACGGTGCCGGATGCCTCATGGACAGTCAATCAGACCTTGCACAACGGCACGCCGAGTCCGGGCAACAGATCGATCAGCAGTCAGGTTTATCGGCGGTGTAGCGCCGCGCGGGGTTCACCGCCGCGCCGAACTCACGCAGGGCCTTGGCCCCGATCAGCAGTGGGTAGTTGAAGCTGCTGCGATCGGTGAGGTTGACCTCCACCGTGCGCTTGACGTTGCCCAGGCACATCTCCAGCTCCACCACCGGGCGCTTGGCCGCCTGCGGTTCTTCGCGGTCATCGTCCTCGTCGGAGCGGCTCTTGATCTTGCTGATCCGCGCCACCTTGTGTTCGTAGACCTTGCTGCCGGCGTCCTTGGTGGCCAGGCGGAAGCGCACCCAGTTCTCACCGTCGCGGGTGAACGTCTGGATGTCCTTGGCCGACAGCGACGCCGTCAGGGCCCCGGTGTCCATCTTGGCTTGCAGGGTTTCGCCGATTTCCGGCAGGCGGATGTTTTCGTAACGACCGTACAGGGTCGGTTCGGCGGCCAGGACCGGCAGCGCAACGAGAGACAGCAGAGCAAGGACGGATTTCACGACGGAGGATTCCTCGAGGAAAGGGAGCAGCGGGATTTTAGACCGCTGCCGGGCAATTGGTTCGCCCGATATCACGTTATCGCAGCACGCGGCTGTTCCGGGCCCCAGGACTCTGCGGATAACGACTCCCCACCCACCGGATAGCCCGCCATCCGGCCCCGGCGCACCATTTTCCCAGCGCCAGCCAGCTCGTCCCGCTGCCTCGCCTATCACCCGCCAAGGAGCCACACCATGCAGACCGTGCAGTTGAACGACACCCTGATGACCTACACCACAACCGGCGACCCCCATGCCCCGACCCTGCTGCTGCTCAGCGGCTGGTGCCAGGATCGCCGGCTGTTCAAGACCCTGGCCCCGCTGCTGGCCGAGCGCTTCCAGGTGATCTGCCTGGACTGGCGCGGGCACGACCCGGACCAGACCGACAGCGGCGACTTCAGTGCCCTGGACCTGGCCGACGACCTGCTGGCCTTCATCGACTTCAAGGGCCTGGAGCAGGTGCGCCTGGTCTCCACGTCCCATGGTTGCTGGGTCAACCTGGAAGCCTGCGAGCGCCTGGGCAGCAAACGCCTGCCCAGGACCGTGGTGATCGACTGGCTGATGCAACCCCACGACGGTTTCTGGCAGCAACTCGCCCAGGGCCAGCACCTGACGGACTACGCCACCGGGCGCCAGAGCTTCTTCGACGAGTGGGCCGCCAGCACCGATAACGCCGATGTACTCGAGCACCTGCGCAGCGAGATGCCCTGGTTCGACGGCGCCATGTGGCGCCGCGCCTGCCGCGAAATCGAGATCTGCTACCGGCGCTGGGGCAGCCCGCTGGAGCGCATGTCGGCCATCGCCGACAAGCCCCTGGTCCGGCATATCTATTCGCAACCGCCCACCCTCGACTACCGCCGCATGCAACAGGCTTTCGCCGTTGAACACAGCTGGTTCGAGCCCTGCCACATTCCCGGCAATACCCACTTCCCGACCCTTGAGAATCCCGTGGCAGTGGCCCGGGCCATCACCGAATTCCTTGCCGGCTGAACAGGAGCGATCTCATGAGTAACGGTTTTAGCGCGATCATCGCCGGCGGCGGCTTTGGCGGCCTCGCCGCGGCCACCGCCCTGGCACAACGGGGCTGGTCGGTGACCATTTTCGAACGCCAGGCCCAACTGCGCGCCCAGGGTTCGGGCATCTATATCTGGGAAAACGGCCTGCGCATCCTCGACGCCCTGGGTGTGAAGGCACTGGCCGCCGATGCCTTCCATGGCCGGGCCATGGAGCAGCGCGACAGTAGCGGGCGAGTGCTGGAGCCGGGCGAACTGCCGCCCGGCATACGCCTGGTGACGGTGGATCGCAGCACCTTGCTGGCCAGCTTGAAGGAGGCGGCACTGGCCGCGGGCGTGCAGATCCGCACCGGCTGCGAAGTACTGGGCGCCAGCGCCAGCGGCGAGTTGCAGTTCGCCGGTGCACGGCGTGAACAGGCCGACCTGGCCATCGGCGCCGATGGCGTGTGGTCGGCGGTACGACGAACACTGGGGCTGGAACAGTTCCACCAGCAGACCGACGAAGGCGCGCTACGCGCCATCATTCCTGGCACCCAAAAGGAACTGGGCCCAAACGGCCAGGGCAAGTACCTCGAATGCTGGAGTGGCAACCGTCGCTTGCTGATCACCCCTCTGGACGCAAAGCGCATCTACCTGGCGTTGACCTGCCAGACGGACGACATCCGGGGCAAGGCCTCGCCGCTGGACCACGGAACCTGGTGCGAGTCATTTCCGGCCTGGGCGCACTTGATCGACCGAGTGGAAGAGGTGCTGCCCTGGGCGCAGTACAGCATCGTCAAGGTCCGTGCCTGGTCGGCCGGGCACACGGCACTGATCGGCGACGCCGCCCATGCCCAGCCACCGCACCTGGGCCAGGGTGGCGGCATGTCGATGCAAACGGGACTGGCCCTGGCCCATTACCTGGAGGGGCTCAAGGACCGACGCGATATCCCCGCACGCCTGGCGGCCTGGGAAGCCGGTGAGCGGGAACTGGCCGAGCATTGCCAACGCTGGTCATGCCTGTACGGCGAGGTCTCGATACTGCCGGACGAAGTCCGGCATCGGGTACTCAAGCACGGTTTTGGCGATGACTGGGTACGCCGGCAGATCCTGCGGGCCGCGGGCAGCCAGCCCACCGGAACCCGGGCCTAGAGTCGGCCTGGTGCAGGAGGCGCCGGGCACTCCTGCGGTTGGCACGGCGCGCTGTCAGTGACTGGCGCGTCGCGCCGCCTGACGTTGCAAGGTGGCGCTGGGGGTCTCGCCGAACAGCTTGCGGTAGTCCCCGGCGAACCGCCCCAGGTGGGCAAATCCCCAGGCCATGGCAATGGCCGAGATATTGCGCGGGCAACCATCTTCCAGCAGTTGCTGGCGCACGCCATTCAAGCGGTAACGCTTGAGATAGATCATCGGCGGTACGCCCAGGTACCGGCCGAAGCACTCGAACAGCTTGGAACGCGACACTCCCGATGCCGCCTCGATAGCGTCCAGGTCCAGTTCATCCCGGGCATGGGCATGGATGAACTCCCGTGCCCGCACCAGGTACTGGGGCAGGCTGCGCTCTTCGCTCTGGCGCAGCCTGGCGCTGTAGTTGTTCGGCTGGGCCAGGAGCAGGCCCTTGATCAACGCATGCTCCAGGTCCCGGGTGAAGCCGGCCTGGTCATACAGGGCGATGCTGGTGCGCAGGTCCTGCACCAGATGCTCGACCATCCGCCACCAACTGCCGGAGGCACCCTGCACCGCATCGATCGAAGGCTCGAAGCGCAGCGGCTCCTGCATCGGTCGCTGCAGCAAGTGCTCGAGGCCCTGCTCCATGGCCTGGCGCGGGATAGCCACATGCAGCTGCAGGCAGTTGGCGGCGAT
Organism: Pseudomonas sp. L5B5; assembly: GCF_020520285.1. NCBI lineage: Bacteria > Pseudomonadati > Pseudomonadota > Gammaproteobacteria > Pseudomonadales > Pseudomonadaceae > Pseudomonas > Pseudomonas sp. L5B5. The sequence continues at coordinate 4,773,459 of NZ_CP084742.1, read as the reverse complement.
ATCCAGCTGCTGGGCACCATAGGGCGAGAGGATCACCCCTCGGCTACGATCCGACCCCAGGGTGCAGCCGCCTGCATTGACCTGCTGCTCGCCGTCCAAAGGCAGGCTCAGGCTGTAGCAGTCCAGGCCCTCGTCCTCCTCGACGCTGACGCTCACCTCGGCTCCGTGGCTCATCAGGCCCAGGGTCATGGCGGTCGAGCGCAGCACCGTGCCGCGATGGGTGAAGCACACCTGGCCCGGGCCACGGCTGCTCAGTTCATGGCGGCCGCAAATGGCCGTCATCCAATCCCGGGCGTAGGCCAGGTCACGACCTTCGGTGCAAATGTCTCGAACGGAACTGATCGTATTCATCGCGCGACACCCAGCAATGCATGATCGGACGGCCGCTCCCGCGGCCTGGTCAAGAACGAGGAGGCACGCTCCATGCCAGCTCGACGGGTATCGGCCGGCAGGGGCACCGGGCGGATAGCAATGGCAGGTTTTGCGGATAATGCCGAGGCCGGCAGCCCGCCCGCGCCAGTGGGAAGCAGCGAGCCGGCGTTACTGCCGGCAACGGGTGTTACCGAACCTCCAGCCCCATGAGCCCGCACACCGCCTGGTACAGCGGCGTGCCCGGCTGGCCGAGTTCGAGCACCACATCGAAGTGGTTCTTGCCGGGTGCATCCACCCTGCGCCCGATGAAACCACGGGCCCGCCAGGCATCGAGGAAGGTCGCGGACTGCCAGGCGAACTCGGCGCTTTCCAGGGCGCCATGGCTGATCAGCAACTGGCCCGCCCCCTTATCCGGCAGGTGGAACAACGGGCTGTTGCGCCGGGCATCGTCGGCGCTCAATTGCATCCACTGATTGATGTGGGTACTGCGCAACGGTTCCAGGTCGAACAGTCCGCTGATGGGCAGCGCACCGCGCAGCACGTTGTCCGCCAACCCATACCCGGCCTGCCAACCGCCAGCCAGCAGCATGCCCACCAGATGGCCACCGGCCGAACTGCCGCTGGCGTAGAGCTGCCGTGGATCTCCCCCGAACTCGCCGGCATGCCGATAGAGCCAGGCCAGCGCACGACGGGCCTGGTCGACGATCCGGTCCAGGGTAACGGCCGGCGCCAGGTCATAGTCCAGGACTGCCACGCAGGCACCGGCAGTAGTGAGTGCCGGAGCCATGAACGCCGAATCGGCCTTGGACAGCGCGCGCCAGTAACCGCCATGAATGAACAACAGCACCGGAGCACCCGCCCGCGCCGCCGGAAAGATATCCAGCCGCTCGTTGGCTGCGCTGCCATAGGCCACATCGCGGTGGCAGGGTGTGCAGGCATGGGCGGCATCCGACAGGGCCCGGTACAGGCATGGGTACTGGGCATAATCGGCGACGCTGGCGCGGGCGTTGTACTGGATGTCGAAATAGGCGGCCAGGGCGGCCGGGTCCAGGGGACGGCTCATGGAAACGCACTCCGGTTGAGGTCAGGTGCCGATTAGGCGCCTGCACCCCACACGGGGGAAATCCACAAAATCGCCAAAGATTATCCGCAGGCTCAGGCGGTGCGCCCACTCACCGGCACTCGCTGTAAAAGGCGTGTCACCGTGCAGGTGAAACATTCGCCAGCACAGTAGAATTTGGCCTGCTCGCCGAAGCTGCTTATCATGACGCGCCCAGAAAACCGTAAAGAGTGTCCTATGCGCCGACTGCTCACCGGCTGTCTCGTCACCCTGCTGCTTCTGCTCAACACCCTGGTGCTGTTCGGGCCCCTGATGGTGTTCGCCCTGCTCAAGCTGGTCCTGCCGGGACGGCTGCGGGACTACGCTTCCGGTGCGGTGATGTGGATCGCCGAGACCTGGGCCGAGATCGACAAACTGATCTTTGCCTCCTGCATCCCCACTCGCTGGGATATCCGCGGTGGCGAAGGCCTGCGGGTCGACACCTCGTACCTGGTGGTCAGCAACCACCAGTCCTGGGTAGACATCCCGGCGCTGATCCAGACCCTCAACCGGCGCACGCCGTTCTTCAAGTTCTTCCTCAAGAAGGAACTGATCTGGGTGCCCTTCCTGGGCCTGGCCTGGTGGGCCCTGGACTACCCCTTCATGAAGCGCTACAGCAAGGCCTTCCTCGCCAGGCATCCGGAGTTGCAAGGCAAGGACCTGGAGATCACCAAGGCCGCCTGCGAGCTGTTCAAGCGCCAGCCGGTGACGGTGGTCAACTACCTGGAGGGCACCCGCTTCACCCCCGCCAAGCGCGAACAGCAAGGCTCGCCCTTCCAGCACCTGCTCAAGCCCAAGGCCGGCGGCGTGGCCTTCGTCCTCGCGGCCATGGGCGAGCAGCTGGACGCCATGCTGGATGTCACCGTGGTTTATCCACAGGCGCACACGCCGGGTTTCTGGGACCTGATCAGCGGCAACGTGCCCAAGGTGATCATCGACATCCGCACCCGCGAGCTGGACCCCGCGCTCTGGCACGGCGACTACGAGAACGACCCGGCTTTCCGCCAACGGTTGCAGGACTGGGTCAACCAGCTGTGGACCGACAAGGACCAGCGCATCGACGCGCTGCTGGCCGAAGCCCACTAACACGGTGGCGGCCGCACTCTTCCCTGGGGCGACCGCCTTGCCAGCCCTAGGGCTTGAGCACCTGCCCGAGGATCAGCAGCCCGGGAATCCACCCCGTGAAGATCGCGCACACCAGGGTGAACACCGCCACTTGGCGCTGGATCTTGCGTGACAGCCCCAGCAGCAGGAAGAAGGTGAACCACAACAGGGTCCAGGCCACCCAGTTGAGCGCGTTCCACACGCCAAAGGACCCGTCGAGGCTGCCCAGTGCCTGGATCGCCGCCGTGGCCGCGGTGATGCTGACGAACAGGCAGAACCAGCCCAGTCCCTTGCCGTCGGCGCCCAGGAACTGGTTGGCCGCCACCCACAGGTAGGTGAACGCGAAGAGCAGGGTGAATGCCCCGCCCCTGACCTCGCCGGCGAAGAAGATCATGTACAGGGCGACCAGCAGGCTCAGGCTGCCGACGAAGGTGTTGATCACCGCGACCTCCCTGCCGCTGATGCGCTCCATCAGCCAGATGCTGTTCACGAACAGCACGGCACCCACGTACAGCAGTATCAATCCAAGCAGCATGTCGACGTCCTCTTGTTATTGTTGTTCGAACCCATCATTCAGCTGGCCTCGTGCTTGCCCAGCACGTCCCGGGCGACCTTGAGAATCGGCTCCCTGGCCTTCATCGCCTCCTGGCACAGGAACCCATGCGCCTGCTCCTCGGCCCAACCATGAAGCTGCATCAGCAGCACCTTGGCCCGGTTGATATCCACCTGGCTGGCCAGGCGCTCCTGCAACTGGGCGTTCTTCTGCTTGAGCTTGAACAGCTCCTCGCTGACCCGGCGCGCCGCCACCAGCGCCGGCAGGATCTTGTGCGCGTCCAGCAACTGGATGATCACCCCGTGGCACTCCAGCTCGATGATCTGCGACAGCACCGCCGGACTCTCGTACTCCACCAGCGCCACTACCGTGGTGCGCGGCGAGCCCGTGCTGATCAGCGCACTGATCTGCTCGTGGTGGTGGTTCTGGAAGATGCCGGTGAAGATCACGTCCACCGCCACCTCGAACTGCCTGGGCGGCGGCCAGATCTGGCGCACCGAACAACCGATGCGGATCAGCTGCAGCACCAGGGCGTCGCTCAAGGCGCCGGGCGGGTTCAACACCATCACCTGCAGCTCGCGCAGGGAACCCAGGATCGAGTTGGCGCTCATCGATGCGAACCCTCGCCCATGCTGGCGGACCAGTCGTCCAGGTTGTGCACCACCACGTAGGGGTCTGGCCGGATGGGCTCGGGGGATTGCCACCTGACCTGGAACACCCCGCGCGAGTCGATCTCGGCAATGCGTGAAGTCAGGTGGCTGTGGTTGTTCTGCTGCTCCACCCAGATCGGCCCCTGGGGCGCGTCCAAGCGCTGGCGGTACAGGTATGGCTGCACCTCCTCCACCCGCCAGCCCTGGGCCGCCTGCATGGCCCGGCCAAGCATCAGCGTCTGGCAGTAGGCCGCCTCGGCCCAGGCGGTGATGCTGACGTCCTGCGGAAAGAAGGCGTTGCAGGCGCGGACGAACTCGCGACTGGCCGGCGTGTCGATGCTGGAGAAATACGGCGCGACCACCACATGCCCCTCGGCCACCTCGCTGCCCATCTTGGCGATCTCCGCCTCGCTGGTGGTCAGGCTGGCGATGGGCGGCCGGCGGGCATCGCCATAACGCCTGGAGATGGCCCGGTAGAGTTCGGCTGTCCCGGTGCCCACCACGGTGGAGAACACCACGTCCGCCTGGGCCTTGACGATCAGGTCCACGGCCCGCGCCAGGTCCTCGTCCGAGGGATAGAGCGGGATGTAGATTTCCTCCAGGACCTTGCCCCCATGCTGGCGATACAGGTGGCGCATCACATGGTTGCTCTCCCGGGGGTAGATATAGTCCGAGCCGATGAACACCACCCGCTCCCCATAATGGCGGATGAGATAGGCCGCCAGCGGCGCACTGTTCTGGTTGGGAGCCGGGCCGCCGTAGATGATGTTGGGCGAGTACTCGAAGCCCTCGTAGGGTGTCGGGTAGCAGAGCAGCGCGTCGGTGCGCTCCACCACCTGCATCACCGCCTTGCGCGTGTGGGACATGTAGCACCCCACCAGCAGGCGTACCCCGTGATTGCGGATGAACTCCTCGGCGTACAAGCGATAGCGATCCGGGTCGCCCCCGGGATCGCGGGACAAGGCCTGGATCGCCTGGCCGGCCACGCCTCCCTCGCCGTTGAGCTGCTCGATCGCCAGCAAGGCGCCGTAGCGCTGCGAACGCTCGATGTCGGCCGTGACGCCGGTCTCGGAAAACAGCAGCCCGATCTGTGGCTGGTCCGGATGTGAAACCATGTGCGTCCTCTCCCAAGTCAACGATGCCTATGTTCGGGCGAACCCGACCCTGCCCCGCGCCAACTGCGCCTCATAGACCACGGGCGGCTCGCCCATCACCGGAGCGTGGTACTCCAGGAGAAACTCGGCCAGGGGCACCTCCAGATGGTGGCGCACACTACGGCGCAACGCACGTGCACCAAACTGCCGGTCGAACCCGGCGCGGGCGATATGGCCCAGTACCTGTCGAGTGACGACCAGGCTGCAGCCATGTTTCTCCAGGCGGCGGTTGAGCCGCTGCACTTCCAGCTCCACCAGTTGCTCCACCAGGCCGCGCTCGATCCAGTTGAACGTGATGATGTTGTCGATACGGTTGACGAACTCCGGGGCGAAGGCCTTGAGCAACCGGGCCCTCACCAGCTTGTCCACCGCTCGCCAGCGCGAGGCCGCCGTGGTGGGCAGGAACCAGCCCAGCCAACCTTTGCGGCGCTCGTCGTAGGCCTGGATGTCCCGCGCCGCGAGGTTGCTGGTCATGAAGATCAGGCTGTTGCGAAAACTGTAGCTGCGCTCACCCGAGGCCACCGTGAGCATGCCGTTATCCAGCACGTTGAGCAGGGCCTGGACCACCTGCGGGCTGGCCTTTTCCAGTTCGTCGAACAACACGATGCCAGGGCGTCCGAGGCTGCCATCGAGCTTGTCCTGGTCGAACAGCGTGTTGCCTTCCCTGGCCCCCACATAGCCAGGCGGCGCACCGGTGAGGGCCGCCGCATAGTGCTCCTGGGACAGGGTGTTCATGTCGACGCGACAGAAGGCGTCGGCATCGCCGTGCAGGGCCCGGGCCAGGGCCCGCACGATCTCGGTCTTGCCCACCCCGGTGGGCCCCAGGAACAGCGCGGTGTAGAGCGGGCGGCGCGGGTCGGTGATGTCCGCGCGCACCACCTGCAGCATGTTCTCCACGGCTTGCAGGGCCTGGTCCTGGCCGAGGATCTCGGCACGCAGGCTGGCCATGATGACCTCGATATTGAAACGGTAGCGGCTGTGCAGCGCCGCATGACTGGCCAGGTGGGCCTGGACCAGCGGCGCGTCGGCGCGGTTCTCGCTGGCCAGGGCCTGGTCCTGGGCCTTGCGGCGCTGCGATTGCTCCAGCATGTCGTTGAGGAAGGGCATGTCTTGGGCTCCATCTTCCGCAGGAAAATCCAGGGATGACAGCGGGCTGGCGAGGCATGGCCCCAACAGCTCGCCGGTTTACCTATGGGTGCGGATCAGGCCTCTTTCTCCTCGCCCTCGTACGGCAGGCGGCCAACAGGGCATTGCGCGACACCCGACGTCGAGCGAGTGATCTTCTCGACGTTCTCGCGGGCCTTCTCGGCGTCGGTCACCCAGGTCTTGTAGAACTCGAACGGGCACTCGGCCAAGCCACGGTCACCCTCGCCGGAGTTGTTCAAGCCGGTGTAGCCACGATGGAGGATCTTGTACAGGTGGTTCTGCGACTGGTCGTTGGCCCGGGCATCGCGAATCTGCGAGACCGACAACTGGGCGTACTGGATACCCATTTCCTCCTCGCCGCATTCGCCGAGAGTCCGGCCGTCGAAGCCGATGATCGCCGAGTGCCCGAAGTACGAGTAGACGCCATCGAAACCGGCGGCATTGGCCACCGCCACGTAGGTGTTGTTGGCCCACGCCATGGCCTTGGCCATCAGTACCTGCTGCTCCTTGGCCGGGTACATGTAGCCCTGGCAGCGCACGATCAGTTCGGCGCCCTTCATCGCGCAATCGCGCCAGATCTCCGGATAGTTGCCGTCATCGCAGATGATCATGCTGATCTTCATGCCCTTGGGCCCTTCGCTGACGTAAGTCTGGCCCCCGGGGTACCAGCCCTCGATCGGGCACCATGGAATGATCTTGCGGTACTTCTGGACCACCTCGCCCTTGTTGTCGATCAGCACCAGGGTGTTGTACGGCGCCTTGTTCGGATGCTCCTCGTGGCGCTCGCCGGTCAACGAGAACACGCCCCAGACGTTGGCCTTGCGACAGGCCCGGGCCAGCAGTTCAGTCTCGTCGCCAGGAATGGCAACCGCCGTTTCCATCATTTCCGCGGGGTCGTACATGATCCCCTGGAGGCTGTACTCGGGGAAAATCACCAGGTCCATGCCCGGCAGCCCCTGCTTCATGCCGACCACCATGTCGGCGATTTTCTGCGCGTTGGCCAGGACCTCTTCGCGGGAGTGCAGGCGTGGCATCTTGTAGTTCACCACTGCGACGCCAACGGTGTCGTTGCTGCTGGAAATATCGCCATGACGCATGTCTGATACCTCTGTTTTTATTTTCTGCGGACGAAAAAAAGCCCTCCCGGGATAAACCCGGGAGAGCTCATTTGCTCTTTGGCATGTACAACCTAGGTGGAGCGGCGACATCGACGCTGATGCGCTTTTCCTGATGGGGCTTATCTAAGCGCCCCGCCAGAAACCTTGTCAAGCACCGCTCAACCCCTACCGCATCCGCAAGATCGGCTCATGCCAGCAGGAACCCTCTAGGTCGCTACTCGCAGCGTCGGTTGCCCGGAGAAATTTTTTCCGCGAACAGCGCAGGCCCTGCCCGACGGTATCGCGCAGGGCTCAGTCGAGGATCACATGGGGCAGGAAACGGCTGCTGTCCTTGGTGATCGGCGAGTTGTCCTCGCGAATGCCGATGCCCGCCGGCCGGTCGCCGATCACCCAGCTACCGATCACGGTGTGGTTGCCGGCAAACACCGGCAAGGGGTGAAACTGCTGGCGGATGCAGGGCCCGCCGTAGGGTCCGGCCTCGATCAAATGCTCGCCGTCTTCGGTGCAGATCTGCACATTGGCCCCTTCCCGGGAAAAGAACGGCTTGCGCACCCAGCCCGGGCCCAGGCGGCTGGTCGGGTTGTCGTCGATAAACGCCGGCAGCAGGTTCGGGTGCCCCGCATGCCGTTCCCAGAGCAGGGCCATGGCCGCCTTGTTGGAAAGAATGGCCTTCCACGGCGGCTCGACAAACTGCGTGTGGCTGCCGGCAATGGCTGGGCCAAAGGCTTCGTTGAACAGGTGCTCCCAGGGGTAGAGCTTGAACAGGCTGTCGATGGGGATGCCCAGCAGGTCGACGAAACGCCCACCGGCATCGAGGCCGATGTCCTCGACATCGAGCAACCGCGTCCCCAGGCCGGCCTGGCGGGCGATATCGCGCAGGTATTCGACAGTACCGCGGTCCTCAAGCGAACCCCTGACCGAGGCAAAGTGCATCGGCGACTTGAAGCCGCCCTGGACGAAGGCCTGGAGCAGCTTGTCCTCGATGCTGTTGAACTGGTCGCAACCCGCCGGCAGCTGTCCACGCTGCATCTGCTGCTCCAGCCAGACGTACTGGAAGAAGCTCGCCTCGTACAGCGAGGTCGGCGTGTCGTAGTTGGTTTCCAGGAGTCTGGCCGGGCCGGTGCCGTCGTAGCATAGGTCCATGCGCCCATAGAGGTGCGGCTCGCCCTGCTTCCACGACTGGCGGATCAACTCGTGGAAGGCCTGGGGAATGGCCAGGCGCTGCAGCAGTTCCTCGCTCTCCACCACCTCGGCCACCAGAACCATGCACAGTTCGTGCAGCTCCTGGGTCGGGTCTTCCAGGTCGTCCTCGATCTGCCGCAGGCTGAACTGGTAGTAGGCGGACTCGTCCCAGTAGGGCTCGCCATCGAAGGTATGGAAGGCAAAGCCCAGTTGCTCCGCCGTGGCTTGCCAGTCCGCACGCGGGGTGCTGGGCATGCGCTTCAAGAACCGAAGCTCCAACTGCTGCGGCTGGAGGAACCGAAGCCGCTGCGGCTGACCACTTCATGGGCGCCGGCCAGCGGGTTGCCGGCGCTGGTGAAGTGTTCCGGGCTGGAAATCCCGAAGCGCCCGCCACTGGCACCGGAGAAGGTCTTGCCGGCCTCCACCTGCTGGCTGAGGGTGCTCAGCTGGGTACCGCCACGACCATCGCGCTGCTTATACAGGGCCTCGCTGAAATAGCGTGGTTCAGGGGTCGAGTCCAGGCCTATCCAGCGCCAGAAACGCGAACCCGAGCTGGAGCCACCACCACCACCACCACCACCACCACCACCACCACCACCACTGGAGCTGGTCTGTTGCTGTTCTTCCTCGGGCTTGTCCGGCACCGTGCGCTGGGAGGTCAGGGCAAAACCGCTGGAAATCGGCACATAGGCTCGGTTATCGCGCGAGACCATGCAGTTGGCGGTGACGAAATCCTCCTCGCAACGTTGCAGGTCCAGGTAGCGCGGGGCCACACGCTCCCCACGTTCGCGGGCGTCATCGCGGGCAGCCTGGCAAATGGCGGACGGAATCTGCGCCCGTTCGCATTCGCTGACGCTGCTGAAATTCTGGGTCTGGCGCACTTCCCGGGTCGCCTGGGGCTGGCCGTCACAGGCCGCCAGGGCGAACGGCACGCTGCCCAGCAGCACCAGGCGCACGCTCTTACTGCGTTTCATGGCGGCGCCCTCAGACCGAAGGGGTCATGCAGGCCGCATTCAGCAGGCCGACACCAACAGAGACCGATGCCACCAGGATCGCCGCGGCGTTCTCCTGGTCGACGATGCGCCGGGACAAGCCCTTGAGCGTCAGGCTCACGGCAAGCAGCGCCAGCAACTGCACCACGGCGGCAATCGCGGCCCAGAGCAGGAAGTCGATGATCGAGATCGAATGGGAAATCGCGCTGGCCACCGGGATCGCGAACCCCAGCAACGCACCGGACAAGGCAATGGCCGCCGCAGTGTTGCCCTGGCGGATCAGGGCGAACTCGTTGTGGGGCGTCAGGCGGGTGTAGATGAATGCGTAGAGAGCGAACACCAGGGCCGCGCCCAGCATGTAGAGGGTAAAACCAAGCACCGCGTTGGCGGGCAGGGACATCTTCAGTGCATCCATGAACATCGCGTTCGGGCTTCCTTGGAAAACGGGGCGCGAGATATATCACAGGCCCGATTCGCCGAACACTGGAGGATTGGCCCCGGCGCCGTGGCACCGAGGCCCGTCACCTTACTTGGCAACACCCCAGATGCTGCTCAGGCTTTGCAGCAGTGAGCCGCCGACGCCTTGCTGGCCCAGGTACTGCAGGATCACCGGGGCGAATTGCCCGATCATGCCGCTGTCCATGCCCAGTGCGCCGAAGGCGTTGTTCAGGTCACTGGTGTTCTTGACGTTACCCAGGGCGTTGTCCAGCCCGGCGTTCTGGCCCGACGACTGGCCGAGCAGACCACCCAGGGCACCGAGGCTGCCCAGGGCATTGCTGCCGGAGAGCTTGTCCAGGCCCGGCACGCTCTTGCTCAGTTGCGAGTAGTCCGAACCACTCAGTTGGTTCTTCGCCAGGCCGAGCATGGCACCGGTACCACCGATGGCCTGTTGCGGCGTGACGTTGAGTTGCGACCCCAGGGCGCCGAGCAGGCCGGCGGTCTGCGAGGTCGGTGCCGCAGCGGCGGCCTTGTCGCCACCCTGCATGCCGGAAATGGCATTGGCCGCATCGTTCAGGCTGAAACCGCCAGCCAGGGCCGAACCGGCTGCCAGGGTCATCAGGGTAGCCAGGGCGAAACCGCGTGGAATATTCATCGAAACAACCTCATGGGACGAGAAACCACCCGGAATCGGGTGGCGGGAAAACAGCCGTTTGACTAGGTCCAGGCACGAATGTTCCGGGGCACAGGCAGATCCCCGGTTGCTTGAAATCTAGTCGACCAGCGGTGCCACCAACGACCGGTGCGATGAATGACAGCAGGGCGTCATGGGCCGGTTTACGCCAGGTCGACAGCGCTGGCAAAGACCTGCATTCTTCGGCGCAACACAGCAAGCGAGCCCCTATGAAACCTGTTCTTTACTGCTGCACGGTGCTGGCCCTGATGGCATTCGTGGCCATCTGGAGAATCGGCACGCCGATCGATGCTGCCTCATGTCCGGGGTCGCCCGCTGCGTCCGGGCCCTTGAGCGACTTCATCAACCAGTATGTCAACGACAGCCAGGGCGCCGATTGGCGAGCCGACGGCGGCCCCCTGGGCATTCTTCAAGACCCGGCGGCCCAGGCGCTTGTCCAGCAGCCCGAGGTCCATTACTGCGAAGCGCTGGCGCTGCTGGCAAACCCGCAGCAGAGCGAGACGCAGAAGGTGCATGCCACGGCCCTGATGCTCTCGTTGCCCATCGATCATTACCTGGGCTGGATGGACGCCACCCATGAGCTGCATCAGCGTGGCGCCATCGACAACGCTGTCATGGGGCTGGTGCTGTTCCCAAGAGGCACGGCCCTGGACTACTGGTGGCTGCCGCAGTGGCGTTCGCGTTTCCAGCGCGATGTGCCGGGCTTGTATGACCCGGCGTTCGTCACCCAGGTACTCAACGGACAACACTGGTTCAGCTACCCCGGCCAAGGCTATTGATCCTGTGGCCGGCTGGCGGGCGCTGCGCACCCGTACGCAGCCTCGCTGGTGCTCGACAGCGGCTACAGGGTTCGGCAACGAAAAGGGCGACCCGTGGGTCGCCCTTCGTCGCTATCGCAGGTCTCAGGCTGCGCTGAACAGCTTGTGCGGGTCGATGACGAATTTCTTCGGCACGCCGGCATCGAACTCGCCGTAGCCACGTGGCGCGTCGTCGAGGCTGATGACCTGTACGCCCACCACTTCGGCGATGTTGATCCGGTCCCACATGATGGCCTGCATCAGCTGGCGGTTGTACTTCATCACCGGAGTCTGGCCGGTGTGGAAGCTGTGGGACTTGGCCCAGCCCAGGCCGAAGCGGATGCTCAGGCTGCCGATCTTCGCCGCCGCGTCCACCGCGCCCGGGTCCTCAGTGACGTACAGGCCGGGAATACCGATCTTGCCCGCCACCCGCACCACGCCCATCAGCGAGTTGAGTACCGTGGCCGGGGCCTCGTGCTGCGCGCCGGCATGGCCATGGCCACGGGCCTCGAAGCCCACCGCGTCCACCGCACAATCCACTTCCGGCTCGCCCAGCAGGTCGGCGATCTGCTCGTGCAGCGGAGTGTCCTTGGACAGGTCGGCGATCTCGAAGCCCTGGGCCTTGGCATGGGCCAGGCGCACCGGGTTGACGTCGCCCACGATCACCACCGCCGCCCCCAGCAGGCGCGCGGAAGCAGCCGCCGCCAGGCCCACCGGACCGGCCCCGGCCACATACACGGTGCTGCCCGGGCCGACGCCTGCGGTCACCGCGCCGTGGTAGCCGGTGGGCAGGATGTCGGACAAGCATGTCAGGTCGCGGATCTTCTCCATGGCCTTGTCACGGTTCGGCAGCTTCAGCAGGTTGAAGTCGGCGTAAGGCACCAGCACGTACTCGGCCTGGCCACCGGTCCAGTCGCCCATGTCGACGTAACCGTAGGCACCGCCGGCACGGGCCGGGTTGACGGTCAGGCAGACCCCGGTGTGCTGCTCCTTGCAGGAACGGCAGCGCCCGCAGGCCACGTTGAAGGGCACCGAAACCAGGTCGCCGATCTTCAGGTTCTCCACGTCGCTGCCCTTTTCGATCACCTCGCCGGTGATCTCATGGCCCAGCACCAGGCCGACCTGGGCAGTGGTACGGCCTCGGACCATGTGCTGGTCCGAACCGCAGATGTTGGTGGAAACCACGCGCAGGATGACACCGTGCTCGATCTTCTTGCCACGCGGGTCCTGCATTTTCGGATAGTCGATCTTCTGTACCTCGACCTTGCCGCTGCCCAGATACACCACACCACGATTACCAGACATGCTTGTCACCTCTGTAGTTGTTGTTGTGACGAAAGTGGAGCGAGCTTCAAGCGGCAAGCTTCAAGCCGCAAGAAGAGTACACACCGCGTTCTTGCGGCTTGGAGCGTGTCGCTTTTTTGCTTGTCGCCTCTCGCTTGAAGCTTGCCGCTTGAGGCTTGCAGCTTGAGACCTGGTTTAAAGCACTACCGTGCGATTGCCGTTGAGGAACACCCGCCGCTCGATGTGATAACCCACCGCCCGGGCCAGGGTCAGGCCCTCAATATCGCGGCCCTTGGCGATCAGGTCCTCGGGGTAGTAACTGTGGTCCACCACCTCCACGCCCTGGGCGATGATCGGGCCTTCGTCCAGGTCGTTGTTGATGTAGTGGGCGGTGGCCCCCACCAGCTTCACGCCCTTGTTGTAGGCCTGGTGGTAGGGCTTGGCACCCTTGAATCCCGGCAGCAGCGAGTGATGGATATTGATCGCCTTGCCATCGAGCTTGCGGCACAGCTCCGGCGACAGCACCTGCATGTAGCGGGCAAGGATCACCAGCTCGGCGCCGGACGCCTCGATCACCTGCCAGACCTGGCGTTCCTGGGCCGGCTTGTCGTTGGGGTCGAGGGGAAAATGGTGGTAGGGAATCTGGTGCCAGTCGGCCAGGGGCTTGAGGTCCGGGTGGTTGGACACCACCGCCACCACGTCCATGGGCAACTGGCCGATGCGCTGGCGATAGAGCAGGTCATTGAGGCAGTGGTCGGCCTTGGAGACCATGATCACCACCTTGGGTCGATAGTTGGGCGCGGTCAGTTCGAAATTCATTTCGAAGGCCTTGGCCCGCTCCGCCAGGCCCTGGAGAAAGCCCTGCTCGTCGAGGCCATCGGGCTGGCGAAACTCCACGCGAATGAAGAAACGCCCCGAGAGCCGGTCATCGAAGGAATGGTGTTCGGTGACATAACAGCCCTGTTCGAACAGAAAGCGGGTCACCGCGTCCACCGTGCCGAGCACGCTGGGGCAGTCGGCAGTCAAGATCCATGTATCGGGGGCGCGGCTCATGCTGGATAACTCCTGTTCTTGATAGGCAACCGCTACGCGGTCGAATCGCGGGCAAGCCTCGCTCCTACAACCTCACCGCAGGCGCGAGGCTTGCCCGTGACAAGGGTTCAGGCCTGGACGCTGAGGCCGTATTCGGCCGCGGCGTCCTGCAGCCACATCCACCAGTAATCGGAGAAGCTGCGGCGCACCAGCAGTTCCCAGGTGTCTTCACCGGTACGACGGATCACCAGTTGCGACTTGGCGAACACCGTGCCCACTGCCTTGCCCACCGGAAAGTTGCTGGGATGTACATCGTAGCTGGTGGACTTCATCAGGACCTGGCGCACGTCGGGGCCGGACAGCTCGAGGATCTGCTGGCCACCGCTGACATTGACGATCTGGATGTGCAGGTCGCCCAGGGCCTCGCGCAGGTTCTGCTCGGCGGCGAACTCTTCGCCGCTGGGCACGATCAGCAGCCACTCATCCGGGCCCAGCCACTGCAGGCTGGCCTCACCCTTGACCACCACGCTCAAGGCACCTGGCAATTCGATGCCCAGGGCCTTGTGTACACCGGCGGCGAAGGCCGGGTCGTGGCCGTCGCCACGGATCGTCAGGTGGCCGAGCAGTTTTTTCTCGCGCAGGGTCACCCCGGCGTTCTTGCGACCCTTGCCCACCAGGCTTGGCAGGTCAGCGTGATGCAACGACGACTCGGCCTTGGCCCCGGTGGTGGGGCGCTGTTGGTAAACGTTGACTGCGGTCATAGAGCACCTGTCTTCAAATTCTTGCATCACACCCGTAGGAGCGGTGCTTGCCCGCGATGAGCATGTCGCGGGCAAGCCTCGCTCCTACGGGATCTGGTTAAACGTTCTGCCGATCACCCTTGGGGTCGAAGAACACCGAAGAAACGATTTCCGCCTCGATCACCCGGCCATCGGCCAGGGGCGCGAAGACCCGCTCGCCCAGGCGCTGGAGGCCGCCCTTGACCACGCCCAGGGCGAAGGAATAACCCAGGGAGTTGTGGGCATAGCTGGACGTCACGTGGCCCACCATGCTCATCGGGATCGCCTGCTTGGGGTTGAACACCAGCTGCGCGCCTTCCGGCAGCCACTGGGTCGGGTCGATCGGCTTGAGGCCCACCAGTTGCTTGCGCTGCTCGCGTACGCAGTCCTCGCGGTTCATCCCGCGCCAGCCGATCCAGGAGAACGGCTTGGTCCGGCCCACACACCAGCCCATGTTCAGGTCGTCCGGGGTCATGGAGCCGTCGGTGTCCTGGCCAACGATGATGAAGCCCTTCTCGGCCCGCAGCACGTGCATGGTCTCGGTGCCATAAGGGGTCAGGTTGTACTTCTTGCCGGCTTCGACGATCTGCTCCAGCACACCCATGGCGTAGTCGGCCTGGACGTTGACCTCGTAGGACAGCTCGCCAGTGAAGGAGATGCGGAACACCCGAGCCGGCACGCCGCCCACCAGGCCTTCCTTCCAGGTCATGAACGGGAAGCCGTCCTTGTCCAGGTCGATGTCGGTGACCTCGCTCAGCAGCTTGCGACTGTTGGGCCCGGACAGGGTCATGGTGGCCCAGTGGTCGGTGACCGAGGTGAAGTACACCTTGAGGTCCGGCCATTCGGTCTGCTGATAGATCTCCAGCCACTGCAGCACCCGGGCGGCGCCGCCGGTGGTGGTGGTCATCAGGAAGTGGTTGTCGGCCAGACAGGCGGTGACGCCGTCGTCGAAGACCATGCCGTCTTCCTTGCACATCAGGCCGTAGCGGGCCTTGCCCACGTCGAGCTTGGTCCAGGCGTTGGTGTAGATGCGGTTGAGGAACTCCCGGGCGTCGGGGCCCTGGATGTCGATCTTGCCCAGGGTCGAGGCGTCCAGCAGGCCGACGCTGTCGCGCACGGCCTGGCATTCACGCTTGACCGCGGCATGCAGGTCTTCGCCGTTCTTCGGGAAATACCAGGGGCGCTTCCACTGGCCGACGTCCTCGAATTCGGCGCCGTTCTTCACATGCCAGGCATGCAGCGCGGTGAAGCGCACCGGCTCGAAAATGTGCCCGCAGTGCCGGCCGGCCACGGCGCCGAAGGTGATCGGCGTGTAGTTCGGGCGGAACATGGTGGTGCCCATCTGCGGGATGCTGACGTTCAGCGAGCGGGCGGCGATGGCCAGGCCGTTGACGTTACCCAGCTTGCCCTGATCGGTGCCGAAGCCCAGGGCGGTGTAGCGCTTGACGTGCTCCACCGACTCGAAACCCTCGCGGGTCGCCAGTTCGATGGCGGCGGCGGTGACGTCGTTCTGCAGGTCGACGAATTGCTTCGGCGCCCGGGCGGTGCCTTTTTCATGGGGCACCTGGAACAGCGCCAGGGTCGCTTCTTCAAGGCGGGCCAAGGCCTTGGGCAATACGCCCTCCACCGCCTGGAAACCGGCTTCGCTGGCCGCGCGCACGCCGCCTTCGAACCCATCCGCCAGGGCATCGCCCAGGCTGTAGACGCCATTGATGCCGCCCACGCACACACGTTTCTGCGGCGCTTCACCGGGCACGAAACCGAGGATGTCTTCGCGCCACACCGGCTTGCCGCCCAGGTGCGACGCCAGGTGCACCACCGGGCTGTAGCCGCCGGAGCTGGCGATCAGGTCGCAGTCGAGCCACTCGCCAGGGCTGGTGACCTTGTGCGCCTTGACGTCGATGGCCGCCACCCGGGCGCCGGTCACGTGCTTGCTGCCGCGGGCCTCGATCACCGCGCTGGACGTCAGGATGCGGATGCCCTTGGCCCGGGCTTCCTCCACCAGGGCGCCACGGGGGTTGTGCCGCGCATCGGCGATGGCCACCACCTGCAGGCTGGCGTCGAGCCAGTCCAGGGCCACGCGGTAGGCGTGGTCGTTGTTGGTCGACAGCACCAGTTTCTTGCCCGGGGCCACGCCATAACGGCGTACGTAGGTGGATACCGCGCCGGCCAGCATGTTGCCCGGCACGTCGTTGTTGCCGTAGACCAGCGGCCGCTCATGGGCGCCGGTAGCCAGCACCACACGCTTGGCCCGTACTCGGTGGATGCGCTGGCGCACCTGGCCGATGGGCGCACGGTCCCCCAGGTGGTCGGTGAGGCGTTCGTGAATGGTCAGGAAGTTATGGTCGTGGTAGCCGTTGACCGTGGCCCGTGGCAGCAGCAGTACGTCCGGCAAGGCCTTGAGTTCGGCAATGGCGCTGGCCACCCACTCCGCTGCCGGCTTGCCGTCCAGGCTCTCGCGGCTGTCCAGCAGGGTGCCGCCGAACTCTTCCTGCTCGTCGGCGAGGATCACCCGCGCACCGCTGCGGGCCGCCGCCAGAGCAGCGGCGAGGCCTGCCGGGCCGGCGCCGACGATCAGCACGTCGCAGTGCTGGTTCATGTTGTCGTAGGTGTCCGGATCGTTCTCGGTCGGCGAACGGCCCAGGCCCGCCGCCTTGCGAATGTACTTCTCGTAGGTCATCCAGAACGACTGCGGGTACATGAAGGTCTTGTAGTAGAAGCCCGGTGGCATCAGCTTGCCGCCGACCTTGCCGAGAATCCCCATCATGTCGTTATTGACGCTGGGCCAGCCGTTGGTGCTGGTGGCCACCAGGCCCTGGTACAGCGCCTGCTGGGTGGCACGCACGTTGGGAATCTGGGTGGCTTCGGTGGCGCCGATCTGCAGCACTGCGTTGGGCTCTTCACAGCCTGCGGCGAAAATGCCCCGGGGCCGCGAATACTTGAAGCTGCGACCGATGATGTCCACGCCATTGGCCAGCAGGGCCGAGGCCAGGGTATCGCCCTCGAAGCCCTTGTAGTTCTGGCCGTTGAAGGTGAAGGTCAGGACCTTGTTGCGGTCGATGCGTCCGCCGTTGGACAGGCGATTGGTCTGGCTCATACCTTCTCTCCAGCAGCCTTGGCGGTGAATTGCGGCGGGGTGCCGATCTTGTAGGTCTCGAGGATTTCGTAGGTCACGGTGTCGCGGGTGGCGTTGAAGTACTGGCGGCAACCGGCGGCGTGGATCCACAGTTCGTGGTGCAGGCCACGGGGGTTGTCACGGAAGAACAGGTAGTCGCCCCACTGCTCGTCGGTGCAGGCACCGGGGTCCAGCGGCCGTGGGATATGGGCCTGGCCGGACGAATGGAATTCCTCTTCGGAGCGCAGTTCGCCGCAGTGAGGGCAGAAGATATGCAACATGGGATTTTCTCCTCGGACCTCTGATTAGTGGGCGACGGCCGCAGCGCCATGTTCGTCAATGAGGGCGCCGTTGTGGAAACGATCGATGGAGAACGGCGCGGCCAGCGGATGCATCTCGCCCTTGGCCAGGCTGGCGGCAAACACGTTGCCCGAGCCCGGCGTGGCCTTGAAGCCGCCAGTACCCCAGCCGCAGTTGAAGAACATGTTCGGCACCGGGGTCTTGGAAATGATCGGGCAGGCGTCCGGGCTGGTATCGACGATGCCG
Organism: Pseudomonas sp. L5B5; assembly: GCF_020520285.1. Taxonomy (NCBI): domain Bacteria; kingdom Pseudomonadati; phylum Pseudomonadota; class Gammaproteobacteria; order Pseudomonadales; family Pseudomonadaceae; genus Pseudomonas; species Pseudomonas sp. L5B5. Next base: position 4,755,404 of record NZ_CP084742.1, on the reverse strand, counting down.
CCCCACTGGCGGTTCATGCGTACCCGGGAGAGCACCGGGAACATCTCGACGATGGCCTGGATGGTGTGCTCGATCACCGGATAGGAACCGCGCTGGCCATAACCGACCCAACCGTCGATGCCCGCACCGATCACCAGGTCGCCCTTGTCGGACTGGCTGATGTAGCCGTGCACTGCGTTGGACATGATCACGCTGTCGATGATCGGCTTGATCGGTTCCGACACCAGGGCCTGCAATGGATGCGACTCGATCGGCAGGCGGAAGCCCGCCAGCTTGGCCATGTGCCCGGAGTTGCCAGCGGTGACCACCCCGACGCGCTTGGCGCCGATGAAGCCCTTGTTGGTCTCGACGCCGATGCACACGCCGTTTTCCTTGCGAAAGCCGATGACTTCGGTCTGCTGGATCAGGTCCACGCCCAGGGCGTCGGCGGCCCGGGCAAAACCCCAGGCCACGGCGTCGTGACGGGCCACGCCGCCGCGGCGCTGCACCGTGGCGCCAAGCACCGGGTAGCGGGTGTTCTTCGAGCAGTCCAGGTAGGGGATCTCGTCCGCCACCTGCTGGGTGTTGAGCAGTTCGCCATCGATGCCGTTGAGGCGGTTGGCGCTGACCCGGCGCTCGGAATCACGGATGTCCTGCAGGGTGTGGCACAGGTTGTAGACCCCGCGCTGGGAAAACATCACGTTGTAGTTCAAGTCCTGGGACAGGCCTTCCCAGAGTTTCATCGCATGTTCGTAGAGCTGCGCCGACTCGTCCCACAGGTAGTTGGAACGCACGATGGTGGTGTTGCGCGCGGTGTTGCCGCCGCCCAGCCAGCCCTTCTCCACCACCGCGACGTTGGTGATGCCGTGTTCCTTGGCCAGGTAGTAGGCCGTGGCCAGGCCATGGCCGCCACCGCCGACGATGACCACGTCGTAGACCTTCTTCGGCGTGGGCGTGCGCCACATGCGCTGCCAGTTTTCGTGGTGGCTGAGAGAGTGCTTGAAGAGGCCGAAGCCCGAGTAGCGTTGCATAGTCATTGCTCCAATGGCGGCTCTCAGCGGTAGACCGGGAAATCAGCACACAGGGTCGTCACCTGGCGCGCGACATTGGCCTCGACATCGGCGTCGCCGAGGTGATCGAGGATGTCGCAGATCCAGCCCGCCAGCTCGGTGCACTGGGCGACCTTGAAGCCACGGGTGGTGACCGCCGGGGTACCGATGCGCAGGCCGGAGGTGACGAACGGCGACTGCGGGTCATTGGGCACGGCGTTCTTGTTCACGGTGATATGGGCGCGGCCCAGGGCGGCATCGGCATCCTTGCCGGTCAGGCCCTGGCGGATCAGGCTGACCAGGAACAGATGGTTATCGGTGCCGCCGGACACTACATCGTAGCCACGCTTGATAAACACGCCGGCCATGGCCTGGGCGTTGTCGATCACCTGCTTCTGGTAGGCCTTGAAGCCAGGCTCCAGGGCCTCTTTGAAGCACACCGCCTTGGCGGCGATCACATGCATCAGCGGACCGCCCTGGGCGCCGGGGAACACCGCGGCGTTGAGCTTCTTCTCGATCTCCTCGTTGGCCTTGGCCAGGATCAGCCCGCCACGGGGACCGCGCAGGGTCTTGTGGGTGGTGGTGGTGACCACGTCGGCGAACGGGATCGGGTTGGGGTACAGGCCGGCCGCCACCAGCCCGGCGACGTGGGCCATGTCGACGAACAGCAGCGCCCCGACCTTGTCGGCGATCTGCCGGAAGCGCGGGAAGTCCAGGGTCTTGGAGTAGGCGGAGAAGCCGGCGACGATCATCTTCGGCTGGTGCTCCACGGCCAGGCGCTCGACCTCGTCGTAGTCGATCAGCCCGGTGTTGGTGTCGATCCCGTATTGCACCGCGTTGTACAGCTTGCCCGAGGACGACACCTTGGCGCCGTGGGTCAGGTGGCCGCCGTGGGCCAGGCTCATGCCGAGGATGGTGTCGCCAGCCTGCAACAAGGCCAGGTACACCGCGCTGTTGGCCGACGAACCGGAGTGCGGCTGGACGTTGGCATAGTCGGCGCCGAACAGTTGCTTGGCCCGCTCGATGGCCAGGGCCTCGACCTTGTCCACATGCTCACAACCACCGTAGTAGCGCTTGCCCGGATAACCCTCGGCGTACTTGTTGGTCAGCCCGCTGCCCTGGGCCTGCATCACCCGCTTGCTGGTGTAGTTCTCCGACGCAATCAGCTCGATGTGATCTTCCTGGCGTTGCTCCTCGGCATTGATGGCCGCCAGCAGTGCATCGTCGTAACCCTGGATCTGGTCTTGCTTGCTGAACATCACGTCTCTCCCAGCGGCGGCGCGCGCCTTTCGTCTCGGTGAGGCCAGCCCTGAAGCTGCGCCCTTTGGATGCGATGGTATGACCGCCACGCACAGCCCAGATGCCTATGGACGCCACGCAAAGGTGCGTTTACGACATGCCCCGGCGCCCACCGGCAAATGCCCCGGACAAAGGCTCTAGCCCCAGCCTCCCGCCCCCGTATGCGGCCTGCGGCAGCGGCTACACGAAACGTGCTGTAGCCGCTGTCGAGCCGGGGCGAGGCTGCGACAAGGGCCGAAGGACCTTCAGCGGATTCAAGAACCAGCGGCCGCTGCGCGCCCGTACGCAGCCTTCGGCAGCGGCTACACGAAGCGATGCCAAACACGCACACCCCACCCGCGATGCGCCGCCCGGTAGGGCGCGCCGTGGGGCTGGTGATCTTGACCCACCCGCCCCCTGGGGAGGCCGAGTGCAGGTGCTTATCAGGGGAATGGCGCGCAGCGCCCCTCGACGCAGTCGAGGACATCGCTGGAAGCGATGCCCCCTGAGAAGTGCCGGAACGAGGGAACCCGAGCGCAGCGAGTGGCCGGACGTGGGGGCAAGCGTTTTTGGTTACTTTTTTGGCGTTTGAAAAAAGTGACCCGCCGTAAGGGCGGAACCATAAGCAAGCCACCCCACCGCCAATGGATATGTACTCCATCCCCAGGACACCTGGCCGGCTACCAGGCCGCCAAGCCCCAAGGCCGATCCTACAAAACTTGCAGAACCGTCTGGCTTGCCGCCCACACCCCCTCCCTCCATGCTCCCCATTCGCCCAAACGGCGACCGGGTTTGGCGACCTGGAACTCAGCTACGAACAGATACGCTTGCACCGCTTATCTACGACGGAGCCTTCGCCATGACTCATCAATACATCCCCATCACCGGCATCGACTGCACCATCCCCTGCCTGTTCATCGACAAAACCGCCCCACTGGACGTCCTCCACGCCAACGGCACCACCCGCCTGCTGGCCATCACCCAGCTGTTCGAAAGCCTCTCGCGCACCGAGCTGAAACACGCCGACCACACCGACCTGCAACACATCGCCCACGTCGCCGCTATCCTCCTGCGCGACAGTTGCGACCTGCTAGGCGTGATGGGCTGGCGGCTCCAGGCCTGAACCGAATACGCTCCGCCCCCGACAGGGTGCGGAGCATCCTCATGGCGCAACGCCCTCCAACACCTGCCTCACCCCCAACAACAACAAAAAATGCCCCGGATACAACAAATAGGCCCACCGCCGCATCGCCGGCACCCGCCAACCCCGCATCCCACTCAACAGCAGCAACCCCAGCCCCGGCGCCAGCAGGCAAGCGCCAATCCCCCAGCTGGCCAGCGGATTGCCCAGGCGCACCGCCGCAAACAGCACCTCCCACTGATTGCCCGCCAGGCACACCACCCCCGGCAGCACACCGAAGTACCAGGGCCTGCGCAGCACCAGCAGCAAGGCCAACGGCAGCAGCACCCCGAATGCACCGAACATCAGCCACCGCGAGAACCCCACCGCCAGCCCCAGGGCCACCACTCCCAAAACCAGGTCAAGGGCGCCGCGCCGCTGCCAACCCCGCACCACCAGCAACCCCAGCACCAGGGTCGGCAACACGTTCAAGGTGTCCGGGTCGGGAATGAACAACCGATAGGGAATTTCACTCAGCCCGCTGAAGGCCAGCAACCAACCCAGGTAACGCCATTGCCCCGGCCGCCGCTCGGGCCCGGCGCGTTGGAGATTGACCGCCATCGCCAGGCAGAACCAGGGAAACGCCAGGCGCCCGGGCACATACAGCCAGTCCAGCTCCAGGCCCACGTAGCGCAGGTGATCCAGGACCATGCTCAGCAGGGCCAGCCATTTCAGCGCATCCAGGGCGCCATCGCGCGACCGGCGGCCGTCCGTCAATATCGAGTCACGCATAAATCCTCATGTGCCATGCATTATTCCGGGCTAACAGAGCGTGTGCGGGGCCGTTATTCTTGGGTAAAGTGCGCACCATAATCGACCACGGAACTCTCTCATACGGAAGCCGGCCATGACCGACAAGAGCCAACAATTCGCCAGCGACAACTACTCCGGTATCTGCCCCGAGGCCTGGGCCGCCATGGAACAGGCCAACCACGGCCACGACCGCGCCTACGGCGACGACCAGTGGACGGCCCGCGCCTCGGATCACTTTCGCAAACTGTTCGAGACCGACTGCGAAGTGTTCTTCGCCTTCAACGGCACCGCCGCCAACTCCCTGGCCCTGTCGTCGCTGTGCCAGAGCTACCACAGCGTGATCTGCTCGGAAACCGCCCACGTCGAGACCGACGAATGCGGTGCCCCGGAATTCTTCTCCAACGGTTCCAAACTGCTGATCGCAGGCACCGAGAACGGCAAGATCACCCCGGCCTCGATCCGCGAAGTAGCCCTCAAGCGCCAGGACATCCACTACCCCAAGCCCCGGGTCGTCACCCTGACCCAGGCCACGGAAGTCGGCAGCGTCTACACCCCGCAAGAAGTGCGCGCCATCAGCGACACCTGCAAGGAACTGGGGCTGAACCTGCACATGGACGGCGCCCGCTTCTCCAACGCCTGCGCCTTCCTGGGCTGTACCCCAGCCGACCTGACCTGGAAAGCCGGGGTCGACGTGCTGTGCTTTGGCGGCACCAAGAACGGCATGGCGGTGGGCGAGGCGATCCTGTTCTTCAACCACAAGCTGGCCGAAGACTTCGACTACCGTTGCAAGCAGGCCGGCCAACTGGCCTCGAAGATGCGCTTCCTGTCGGCGCCCTGGGTCGGCATCCTGGAAAACGACGCCTGGCTCAAGTACGCCCGCCACGCCAACCACTGCGCCCAACTGCTGGCCAAGCTGGTGGAAGACATCCCCGGCGTGGAGCTGATGTTCCCGGTGCAGGCCAACGGCGTGTTCCTGCAACTTTCGGAACCGGCCATCGCGGCGCTGACCGCCCGCGGCTGGCGCTTCTACACCTTCATCGGCAAGGGTGGCGCGCGCTTCATGTGCTCCTGGGACACCGAGGAAGAGCGCGTGCGCGAACTGGCAGCGGACATTCGCACCGTGATGAGCGCCTGATCCACCTCCCCACCAGAGGGCTTGCTGTGCCGAGGGAGCTTGCTCCCGCTGGGTCGGCGCAGCCGCCCCAATCGCTGCAAGCCTATTTCCCCAGGCAGATCCCGCGCTCAGGGTTTACGGCCGCTGCGCAGCCGAGCGGGAGCAAGCTCCCTCGCCACAACAGCAATCGAGCATCAGTTCACAAATTCCTGAACTGATTATTTGCCTTCGCTGATTCAACATCCGCGTTCCATGTCAGAGACTTCGGGGTCGACCTATAAAAACAAAGGCACCGCCCCATGACGAGTCCCTCCTGCGTCACCGCAAAAGCCCCGCCTGCGACCCTCAAGATCGAAACCCGCTCCATCGACTACGTGCCGCGCAATGAGCGCCACGGCAAGGTCTGGCACCAGGGTCCGTTCTGGTTCACCGGCAATTTCGTCCTCACCACCATGGTCACCGGCTTCACCGGCGCGGCCCTGGGCCTGGCCCTGCAATACGCGATCCTCGCCATCGTCATCGGCGTCTGCCTGGGTACCTTCTGCATGGCCTTCCATGCCAACCAGGGCCCGCGCATGGGCCTGCCGCAGATGATCCAGTCCCGCGCCCAGTTCGGCCTGCGCGGCGCCATCGTGCCCTTCACCGCCGTGGTGTTCGTCTACATCGGCTTCAACGTGTTCAACGTGATCCTGGCCACCGACGCCATCAACACCGTGATCCCTGGCGCACGAGCGCCCTGGTACTCGCTGATGATCGCCATCGCGGTGCTGATCGCGGTGGTCGGCCACGACCTGCTGCACAGCGTGCAGCGCTGGCTGACCTACGTGATGATCAGCGTGTTCGCGGTGCTCACCGTCAGCGCCCTGATGACCCTGCAAGCCGACTCGGCGGTGGCCGATGCGCACTTCTCCTGGTCGGCGTTCCTGATCCAGCTGTCGGCCGCCGCCGGCTACCAGATCAGCTACTCGGTGTACGTCTCCGACTACTCGCGCTACCTGCCGCACCAGACGCCGTCGCGCCAGGTGATTTTCTGGACCTACCTGGGCGCCGCCGGCTCGGCCCTGTGGCTGATGTCCCTGGGCGCCTTCCTGGCCTCGGCCCTACCCTCGCCGGACGCCATCGCCAGCGTGCGTGAAGTGGGCAACCGGCTGATCCCGGGCTTCGGCACCTTCACCGTGCTGATCGCGGTGCCGGCGCTGGTGGGCATCATGGCGGTCAACTGCTACGGCGCCATGCTCACCGGCATCAGCGCCATCGACGGCTTCAAGTCGATCAAGCCCGACCTCAAGAGCCGGGTCGCCGGAATCCTGCTGGTGGCGGCGGTGATCTTCCTGATCGCCCTGAACATTCCCGAGAGCTACCTGGGCAGCTTCAACACCTTCGTGCTGCTGATGCTGTATTTCCTGGTGCCCTGGACCGCCGTGAACCTGGTGGACTTCTACCTGGTACGCAAAGGCCACTACGCCATCAGCGACATTTTCAACCCCGCCGGCATCTACGGCCGCTGGTCCGCCGCCGGGCTGACCGCGTACTGCCTCGGCCTGCTGGCGATGGTGCCGTTCATGTCGCTGAGCTTCTACCAGGGCCCGCTGTCCCTGGCCCTGGGCGGCGCCGACATCGCCTTCGTGATCGGCCTGGCGGTGGCCGGGCTGGTCTACCGGGCCCTGACCCGCAACCTGGACCTGGCGGCGGAGCAACGCGCCATCCAGGCCAGTGAACGCACCCTGGAGGGCGCTGCCCGATGAATACCCCAAGCACCTTGAAAGTGGCCTGCCAGCAACTGGCGCCACGCATCGGCGAACTGGACTACAACCTTGAGCTCGGCGCCACGGCGATCCGCCAGGCCGCGGCCCAGGGCGCCCAGGTGGTGGTGCTGCCGGAGCTGGTGCAGAGCGGCTACCTGTTCCGTGACCGGCAGGAGGCCCTGGCCCTTTCGGAGACCCTGGACGGCCCGACCCTGAACCTGTGGAAGGCGTTGGCCGAAGAGCTGCAGGTGGTGATCGTCGGTGGCTTCTGCGAGCGCCTGGAGCAAGGCCAGGTGGCCAACAGCGCGGCCCTGGTCGAGCCTGAAGGGGCCGTCACCCTGTACCGCAAGGCCCACCTGTGGGATCGCGAGAACCTGATCTTCACGCCGGGCAACGAGCCGCCGCCGGTGGTGGCCACGCGCTTCGGGCCAATCGCCGTGATGATCTGCTACGACCTGGAGTTTCCCGAGTGGGTGCGCCTGCCGGCCCTGGCCGGCGCCGCGCTGCTGTGCGCGCCGGTGAACTGGCCCAACGGACCACGCCCCGCCGGGGAGCGCCCGGCGGAGATGGTCCGGGTGCAGGCCAATGCGGCGGTCAATCGCATGTTCATCGCCGCCTGCGACCGCTGCGGCGAGGAACGCGGCGTGGACTGGGTCGGCGGCTCGATCATCGTCGACGCCGACGGTTATCCGCTGGTCGGCCGCGAGCGGCACACCGGCGCACAGCTGCTGCTGGCGGAGCTGGACCTGGGCCAGGCCTGGCACAAGTCCATCAGTGAACATAACCATGTGCATCTGGACCGGCGGCCGGCGTTGTATTGAGCGCAAGACCTTCTTGCGAGAGCGAGCTGTTTGTGGCGAGGCAGCTTGCTCCCGGCCAGCGCCCTGGTGCGCAGCGCGCCCTCGACCCTGAGCATGCGGTTTGCCTGGGAAATCGGTTTGCAGCCATTGGGGCGGCTCCGCCACCCCAGCGGGAGCAAGCTCCCTCGCCACAGAAGCCGATCAGAACTCCACGCGCACATCGCCCTTGGGCACGCTGCAGCAGGACAGGATGTAGCCTTCGGCTTCGTCTTCCTCGGTGATCCCGCCGTTGTGCTCCATCTCCACCTCGCCGCCCAGCTTGAGCACCTTGCAGGTGCCGCAGATGCCCATGCCGCAGGCCTTGGGAATCAACAGGCCGAGCTTGGCCGCCGCCGCATGCACGGTCTCCCCGGGGGCCACGCGGATGCTCTTGCCCGACGCCGTGAATTCCACCTGGTGCAGGTCGGCGGCATCCACTTCCGGGGCCTCGGCGGCCTGCTCGGCCTGTTCCACCGCATCCGCCCGGGCGTCGGCCGGGGTCGCGCCGAACGACTCCTCGTGGTAGCGGGCCATGTCGAAGCCGGCAGCCTCCAGCAGGCGCTTGACGGCATGCATGTAGGGCGTCGGGCCACAGCAGAAGACTTCCCGTTCGAGGAAGTCCGGCGCCATCAGCTCCAGCATCTTGTGGTTCAGGTAGCCGCGATAACCGGCCCAGGGCTCGCCCAGGCCGTGGCGCTCGCAGATCAGGTGCAGGCTGAAGTTGTCGATCCGCGACGCCATATGCTCCAGCTCGCGGTGGTAGATGATGTCCTTGGGCGAACGGGCGCTGTGGATGAACACCATGTCGACATTGGCATTGGTGTCGTAGAACCAGCGCGCCATGGACATCACCGGAGTGATGCCGACCCCGCCGCTGAGGTAGAGGATCTTCGGATTGGGGAAGTCGATGGCGTTGAACAGCCCCACCGGCCCGTGCACCGCCAACTCCTGGCCCTCGTGCAGGGTGTCGTGCAGGTGGTTGGAGACCTTGCCGCCCGGCACGCGCTTGATGGTCACCGAAAAGCTGTAGGGCACCGATGGCGAGCTGGAAATGGTGTAGGAACGCATCACCGGCAGGCCCTCGATCTCCAGCTCCAGGGTGACGAACTGCCCTGGCTTGAAGAAGAACATGATCGGCTGGTCGGCCATGAAGCAGAAGGTCCGCACGTCCCAGGTTTCCTGGATGACTTTGACGCAACGGACGATGTGACGACCATTGGCCCAGGTCTGGGTGGTTACCGGGTTGAGGAAGGTGTTGGACATGCTGTTCTCCACGGCCGACTGTCGGCGTCTTGCCAGCGATTCTGCGTAAGGCGCCTGGGCCCCGTTTACCTATCTGCGACATTCACATGCTTATCGCGACCAGCCCCCAACTACCGGGCCCACGGCGTCGGGAACAGATTGGGCCATGTCGCCCATGGATAAGGTTCGAGGCGCCTGCGGACCCACACTCGCCCCACGACAACCGCTGATTTTTCGTGACTTGCGTAGCACCCACCGTAGCCACTCTCCAATACGCCGGCCGCATCGAACGGCCATGAGGACTTGAATGATGGACGTCACTACCCTGAGCCTGGGCGATCCACTGGAACCCGCACGCAAGGCCACCGCGCAGATGCTGCAGGAACGCGAGCGGACCTTCTCGCTGCCGCAACCCTTCTACTGCGATCAACGGCTGTTCGATATCGACATGCAGGAGATCTTCCACAAGGAGTGGCTGATCGCCGGCATGACCTCGGAGATTCCCGCCAAGGGCAACTTCATTACCCTGCAGATTGGCAAGAACCCGATCATCGTCATCCGTGGCGCCGACGGCGTGGTCCATGCCTTCCACAACGTCTGCCGGCACCGCGGCTCACGGTTGTGCACCAGCGACAAGGGCAAGGTGGCCAAGCTGGTCTGCCCCTACCACCAGTGGACCTACGAAGTGGATGGTCGCCTGCTGTTCGCCGGCACCGAGATGGGTGCCGACTTCGACATGAAGCAGTACAGCCTCAAGCCGGTGCAGGTGAAGACCGCCGGCGGCTACATCTTCATCTCGCTGGCCGAGAACCCGCCGGCCATCGATGACTTCCTGGCGACCCTGGCCCACTACATGGAGCCCTACGACATGGAGAACACCAAGGTGGCGATTACCACCACCTTGATGGAGAAGGCCAACTGGAAGCTGGTGCTGGAAAACAACCGCGAGTGCTACCACTGCAATGCCTCGCACCCGGAACTGCTGAAAACCCTGCTGGAGTGGGACGACGTCACCGACCCACGGGCCGACCAGGCCTTCAAGGATCACGTGGCCGCCTCCGCCGCCGCCTGGGAAGCCGAGAAGATCCCCTACGCCCACGCCAGCTTCGGCCTGCGCAACCGCATCGTGCGCATGCCACTGCTCAAGGGCACCGTGTCCATGACCCTGGACGGCAAGCAGGGCTGCAAGAAACTCATGGGCCGGATCAAGAACCCGGACCTGGGCTCGATGCGCATCCTGCACCTGCCCCATTCGTGGAACCACTGCATGGGCGATCACATCATCGTGTTCACCGTGTGGCCGATCAGTGCCCAGGAAACCATGGTCACCACCAAGTGGCTGGTGCACAAGGATGCCGTGGAAGGCGTGGACTACGACGTGGAGCGCATGCGCCAGGTGTGGGACGCCACCAACGACCAGGACCGGCGCCTGGCCGAAGAGAACCAGCGCGGCATCAACTCCACCGCCTACCAGCCAGGGCCTTACTCCAAGACCTACGAGTTCGGCGTGGTCAACTTCATCGACTGGTACAGCGAGCGCCTGCTCAACAACCTCGGCGCGGAACCGGCGCCCTACCTCAAGGGCGTGCCGGTCACCGGCTGAGCTGCGCACGACCGCAACGCGGGCGCAATCCCGCAGACCCTGAAGGCCTAGCGGCCTTGTCGCAGCCTCGCAAGCTCGGCAGCGGCTACACGATTCATCCCTGTAGCCGCTGCTGAGCGCCAGCGAAGCTGCGCACGACCGCAACGCGGGCGCACATCCGCGGTATCAGACCAGGGGCCAGCGCACCGTGCCCTTCTCGCTGACGAACTGCTCGGTGATCTGCGCTCCCTGCAGTTTCACCCGGGCATAACCATTGAGCACCCGCAGCGGGTAGTTGGCATCGCCGGCTTTCTGGGTTTCCGACCACAACACCCCGGGCGCGCCATCCAGCTCGCTGGCATCGCCATAGGGAATCGCCCCGTGGCCGACACAGCGGCCATTCATCACCCCCATGCCCTGGGGGTCGGTCCTGGGTGCGTAGAAAATACCGTTGTGCAGGTGCCCCCAGTACCAGTAGTCCGGCGCGCGGTTACCCAAGGCCTTGCACACCTGGCTGTACAGCGCGGTCGCGGTCTGGCCGGTGATGTCCAGGCCCTGGTGATGGCTGAGCAGGATAATCTGCCGCCCCTGGCCATGGCTGGCCATCAAGTCCGTGAGCCATTGCTCCTGGACGGCATTGAGGTTGCCGTCCATGTACAGCTGCATTTCATCGGAGGCGTAGGCGGTGTCCAGGCCGATGACCAACCAGTGGCTGTTGAACAGGGCGAAATAGCTGGTGTCCTGCTGGTCCGGGAACAGGGTGTGGATTTCATCGAAGTAACCATGGGCGCCGCTGTACATCTCATGGTTGGAGTTGAGGCTGAAGGAGGCCTGGCTGCCCATCGCCCAGGACGCCAGGTTGTTCTTTTCGTCACTGTCGGTGCCGGCGTAGTACACGTCCCCCAGGTGGATGCTGATGTCGGGCCGATCCTGGGTGATCAGGTCGGCCACCCGCTGCGCCGCCGACTGGGTTTCGAAGTAGCCGGTGCCCCAATCCCCGGCCAGGTCCAGCAGAACCTCATCGGCCATCTCGACCAGCGCCGGCGTAGTACCAAAGGTGGCGTGATCACGCAGGTTCTCGATCCAGGCCACCAGGGCTTCGCTCCACTTCAGGTCCAGCAGTTCCCACTTGCGACAGCCCAGCAGGCTGCCATCCTTGAGCACCTGGGTCGCCAGCTGGTCCACCGATTGCGGCAGGGGCTGGGCCGCGCCCAGGTGCAGCACCGACATGCCATGGGCCAGCTCCCAGGGTACGGGCGCCTGCCCGGGAGGCAGCTCGCCGTGGGCAATGGCGTATTGCGCCTGGTCGTGGGCACGCTGGATCAGGTCGAGGATGGCTTGCAGCTCCTTGGGTTCGAGTTGGTTGCGCAGTTTCTTCCAGGCCAGGTCGAACCGCGCGACCAGGCCCTCGACCTGGGCTTTCACCCGGTCCAGTTCATGTTCCAGACTGCTTGCCAGTGACATGGCGGTGTCCCTCCTGGTGGTCCTGCGGCGGCAGGGCTGCTCGCCTCACAGGGTCTTCATGTATTCGATCAACTGCCATTTCTGCTGCTCGGAAAGCTGCGTGCCATACAGATGACCGCCATTGCCGTTGCCTTCCAGATGGGTGTCGTACTTGAAGTAGCCCGGCCCCTGCACCGTCGGGCCGCTGGTGATGAACCCGACCTTCTGCGGGTCGTAGACATCCGAGCCGGTGTAGAACACCTGGGGCCGTTGCACCGGCACCTGCAGCAAATCCCACAGGCTGGGCACCGAACCGTTGTGCAAGTACGGCGCGCGCAGCCAGATGCCATCGGTGGGGGTGTTGCTGTAGCTCTGGGTCTTGCGGTAGGCACCAAAGTCGAAGGGCGGTTTCTTGAAACCATGGAACGCCTGGACCAACCCCGTGGTGAAGGAGTCCAGGCGATGGGGATCGGTGCCCAGCACTTGGATGTTGGTGGTCACCTGGCCGGTGTCGGCCTTGCCGAAATCATGGCAGCCAGCGCAATTGGCCTCCCACAAGGGTTTGCCCTGGACCGCCCGGGCCTGGTCGATGGCGAACGGCCAAGCCGGCGGCTTGTGCCCCAGCAGCCAGTGGGTGACCCGGTCGAAGCTTGCCGGCAACACCGATTCGGGCGTCGCGCCCACGGCCATCGCCGCGGCATAGTTGCGCTCGCGAATCTGGTTGTTGTTGCCATCCCAGTGCAGGTACATCGACTCCCGAGGCTTCTGGTTCCAGATCTGTGGCAGATCCACGGTGCCGATGGTGGAGTCATCGGGGAAACCGAACACCACCATCTTGGTCGGATTGAAGGTATCGGTGCGCCCCGGGCCTTGCTGCGGCCGAAGCTTCTGCCAGGCGTAGGCCTGCTTCTGCTTGAGCAGCGCGCTCTTGGCCATGGGCATGATCAGGTAGCGGTTGTACAGGCGCTCGATGAAGCCCAGCTGGAACTTGGCGTTGATCGCCGTCATCAGCGCATCGACGGTGAATGCCGGATCGCTGGCGCAATCGTAGGCGAACCACTGGAAGGCCTGGAGCTGCATCAGGTTGGCCGGGGCGGTGGGCACCACCTGGGACACATCACTGGCCGTGGCGCGATAGGCGCCGGTATGGCACAGGGCGCAATTGGGTTCCACCGTCGGGTAGCCCAGCTGTCGCTTGGCCATCCCCACCGGCAGGTCGCGACCGTTCTCGTAGAGGAAACCGAAGACTTCGTAGCCACCGGGCCGGGGCAGTTTCTTCGGGCACAGTTGCGGCAGCACGGCGAACAGGTAGTAGGGAATCCGCGCCTCGATCCCCAGGCCGATGGCCGCGTACTTGAAGTGATCCTCGTCGGAGGCCTCCGGCGGCTGCGGCACCTCGCGCAGCATGTTGACCCAGGTTTCATACCCGACGAATCCCAGCACCAGCAGCACCACCAGGCTCGCCACGCGAAAGCCGTGGTGGCGCCACCGGCTTGCCCAAGCCCGGCACCCAGCATGCAGCCCGGCCTTGAGCAGGGCCCAGGGCCGATTGGCCGGGGCACTGCCCAGGTACAGCAGGATGCCCAGCACCAGGAACATGCCCAGGTCGCCCATGAGCATGGGCACGAACACTTGGGACTGGTTGCTGGTGTCGATCAGGTAGATCCAGAACACCACGGCCACCAGCCGTGACAGCACGCAGAGCCAGGAATGCACCACGTAGCGCGGCGCATTGAAGCCCGAGGGCATGTAGAACAGGCTGATGCCTACCAGCAGCATGCCGGCGTTCTCCAGCCAGGGATCGGACAGCACCGGCGGCAGGCCGACCACCGCGGTCAGCAGGGCCGGGGCGAACAGCGCCGGCAGGGCGAACACCATGTTCATGGCGATCCCCAGCCAGATGAAGCGTTGGAACCAACGGATATAAGTGTTCATCCCTCTCACCCTTGCCTGAATGCTCCTGAAGCCACTGGCGACGGCCGCTCAACCCAGGGCGGTCTTCTCCAGATGCGCCAGCATCAGCGGGTACACATCCACCACCGCGTTCTTGCCGAAGATGCAGTCGATGTGCCCGTAGCCCGGCACCACATGGCGGCTGAACAGCTCGGGGCCATGCATCTGGCACAGGCGCTCGTAGGTTTTCTGGGTGCTCTGGGGCAGGTAGCACTGGTTGTCGGCACCGCTGATGAAGCAGATCGGCAGCTTCAGCCGATCGAAGTGCGGCATGTAGACGTCCTGCCCCTTGAAGTCCACCAGATGCCCCTTGCGGCAGATCAGCGCCAGGTGCTCGAAGGTCTGGATGTTGGATTCGCCGAACAGCTCGTGCAGGTTGTCGTGCAGGCTCTGGTTGAGGGTGTCGTGGCGATACAGCGAGGCGTACATGAAGGTGATGCGATGGCACACCGGGTTGGTGCAGTAGCCCTGGGCCTCGATCCGCGCATAGCCGTTGAGGGCCTTGTCGTAGAGCTTGTTGAACCAGCTTTCCTTGCTATCGGCATAGGCCGTCAGCGACTTGATGCCGATGGCATCGAGCACCCCCGGCAAGTGCAGCCCGGCCTTGATCCCGGTGGCGGTGGCCACCACGGTGTCGGCGGCGATCTGCGAGCAGACCACCGAGCGCACGTGCTCCAGGCCCGCCAGCAACGACATGAAGAAGGTGGTGGCGCCATAGCAGTGCACCACGCACTGCACATCCCGCGCGCCCGTGGCCTGGCGGACCTGGGCGATGGCGGCCTTGAAGTCGTAGGCGGCAATCTGGTCGCCATTGCACTCCTGCTTGCTCGCCGGCAGCAGGATGCTGACCCGAAAATCCAGGAGCCAGACGTCATAACCGTACTTGCACAGGTACTCCAGCAGATTGGTCTGGATGGTGTCGGTGGAGAAGATGTTGGAGCCCACGCCCAGGCCATGGACCAGCATCACCGGGCCCTTCTTGCCGGCCTGGTAGCGGGTCAGGCGCAGTTGCACGCGGTCTTCGGTCTCGAAGAACTGCACGCTCGGCGCGGGTGCGGCCAGCGGCCGCTTGACCCGTGGCGGAGCGTCGGGGTTGAAGTAGATATCGCCGGCGAACACACCGCCGTAGCTTTCCCAGAGGATCCCGGCGAAGAACTGGCCGAAACGCGCCAGGGCCTCGATGCGCTCGCGCTCATTGCGGGCATTGAGCACCTTCATGGTGGTCATCTGCCGGGCGAAGTCCGCCGGCTGGATGTGCATCACTCCCGAACCCAACACCGGCCCGCTCTTGTCCTGGCCGCGGTAGAGGGTCACGTAGAGGGTGCTGGTGTCGGGCCAGATGTTCAGTACGCCGTTGTCCTCGGGCACGGTCTTGAAGGCGCTGAAGTAGTAGTCGCTGCCATCCTCGGCGCTCAGGCGCATGTCATAGTCCATGTGCCGTACGCCCACCTGCTGCTGGTATTGCTCGAACAGGTTGAACACCCCATGGCTGGCCACCAGCGGCTGCGCCGACAGCATCGGCGCCTCGAGGGTGCCCACCAGCGTTGCGGCGTGCTCGGGTTCCTTGATCATCCGGTTGAGGTCGTCCGCGGTGATGGTCAGGGTGAACTCGATGGGCGAGTTCTGCTCTTCGCCACGCTTGGCCGCCGCTTGATAGAGCGTCAGGTCGGTGCCCTGGGGCTGGGTGAAGGCGGTGGAGAAAAACCCCTTCATGGTCTCGGTGAACTGCACCCCCAGGGTCGGTGCCGCAACCGGCTTGCCAGGGGCCGAAGGCAGGCGATAGTCGATCTTCCAGCCGCGGTCCTCGGCCAGCAGTTGCATGTTGCGCTCGCTCACCGCCGAGATGGTCAGCAGCGGATTGACCGCCAGGGAAGTAGGAATCACCGCGCCATCGGCCACATAGAGCCCGGGATAGACCTCGCTGCCCTGGGTGCCGCTGAACACCTGGCCCTTGTGGTTGACCACGCCCTGGCTCGCATCCTCGCCCATCACGCAGCCACCCAGGGGATGGACCGAGACGATGCTGTGCTTGAGCAGCTTGGTCCAGATCGGGTTTTCCACCCAGACCCCGCCCAGGGCCCGGGTGCTCTGGTGCAGACGCTCATTGCCCAGCACCACGTTGGGTTGCTCGCCCACGCCCGGCCAGTCGATGCGCAACTGGTCCTGGGGGTCCAGCAGCATGCGCCCACGCCCGTTGTCGTGGCTCATGATCAGGTAGGTCTGCATGCTGTGCAGGGCCCCGTGGTAGGGCCCGCGCAGGAAGCTTTCGGCCTCGCGTTCCTTGTAGCCCAGCTTGCCGCTGAGGCTGTTGTCGGTGGCCTGGCCCAGTGTGCTGGCAAACAGCGCCATGCTCGGCACCATGGCCTGGCCCAGGGCGCCGGGGATCGAGCCTTCTTCGATCACCATGCGGCTGGTGCGGTCGCCCTCGGTGCGCATGTCGATCACCGAGGTGATGCATGGGCCCACGGGTTTCAATTCGCTGGCCGGGTGAGTGCCAAAACCGATGCCGTTGATCGGTTGCTCGCAGTTGTGACCGAAGCCGAGGATGTCGCCGTTGCCACTCATGTGCTCGCCCAACTGGGCCGACGTGGCCAGGCCCTTGGCCCGCGAACGCAGGAGAATCTCGGTGGAGCCCAGGGTTCCGGCGGACACCACGACAATATCGGCCTTGACGAACAGGGTCGGTGCCGAGAATTTCTCGCGACCGCTGTCCAGGTACTGGAAGTGCACGATCCAGCCATCGCCGTCGCGCTCCAGATGCCGGACCTGGGCCTGGCAGAAAATCTCTGCGCCATGGTTGCAGGCGTCGGGCAGGTAGTTCATCAAGGTGGTGTTCTTGGCCTTGTTGTTACAACCCGAGACGCAGTCGCCGCACTGGTTGCAGGGCAGCTGCTCGACCCCGACATGGTTGAGGTTGTTGGGCAGCTTGTTGAAGGTCACATTGATCGGCGGCTTGTAGAAGTGCGCGCCCTGCTTGAGGTAGTCCGCGGACTTGCGGTGGGCCTTGAGCTTGTCCAGGGCCGGCGCCGAATCGGGATAGGGGTTGGGCTTGAGCATCTCCCGGGCCAGGGCGAAGCCCTGCTTGAGCAAGGTATCGCGGTGGTCGCGCACCGCCTGGGGCCAGCGTGGGTCGTCGAATACCCCGGGCTCGGGTTCCAGGGCGACGTTGGCGTTGATCAGCGAAGTGCCGCCCAGGCCGCAGCCGACCACCACGTTCTGCTGGGCATTGACGTGCAGGTCGAACAAGCCGGTGCGCGAACCAATGTGCCCGTCGGGATCGTGCACCTGCAGTTCTTCGGTGGCGCTGACCAGGGTGTTGGGAAACTCCCCGGGACGGATCTCCCGCCCGCGCTCCAGCAGGCACACCCGTCGCCCGGCCCGGGACAGCCGCGAGGCAGCGATGCCGCCTCCATAACCGGAGCCGATGACGACGACGTCGTAGTGTTCCTGGATCTCGCTGATGGGGGTGGCGATCCGAGTCATGACAGAGTTCCTCTCAGGCAGAAGGGGCGACTCTCTGGCCGCCTCCGTTAGGTGAAGCCGATCGCGCAGCAGGCAGCCGGACAGGCAGGCGCTGCGCCAGAAACACAAACCGTGGAATCAGTGATGGAGTCGGGGTCGGAGGACAGCCGCTGGGGGCTATAGGCGCGCGCGCTGGTTGGCAGCACGACGGCGAGTGCGGCGCAGGTAGGTCCCGCCGCTGGAAGCCTGTGATGAACGACAATCCATTGCCTGCGCTCCCTGGACCGGATGTGGATAAGTGACGAACCGGTCCCCGTGGCATCAGTCAAGACAGGCCACTTGCCAGTGTCAAGGCAGGCATTAGAACTGTATGAAATTTGATCTATTGCCGTACACGCTATGGATTGCAAGGGCTGCAGCGGTCAGCGAACAACTTGTCCACAGCTTGGCCCACAGCAATTGTGGGCAAGTTCAGTGGGGGTGGGGATATTTCGCGGGGAAAGACCAGGAAAATCCATGGGTTATGCAAGGATGGCGCATAACCCAGCCTTTGATCAATTATTGAACAATCTCACGAAAGCCATACATGCCGTGGCTTTCAGCACTGGGCGAACACCTTATCCACAGATCGACCAACAGACTTTGGGGGCAACTGGCCCACAGGCACCCCAGGCTTGTGGAAAACCTTGAAAACCCGGAAAAGCCGGGCCTTGAATGGCTACAAAGGAGGGAAAAGAGCAGGTTTGTGCGTTTTTTGATCAAACTACTACAAGCCACGCCCTGTAAGGCCCGCAGCCCTGAGCAAACAACTTATCCACAAAAGCGCCAACAGAGTTTGGGGGCAACTGCTGTACAAAACTCCCCTGCGGTCACTGCCGCCTCCCGGAAAAAAGCCCGAAAAAACCTCGACTTAGCCTGGTCAAATTTTGCACAACGGGCTACAGGGCTTGGCGGGCGTGGGCTGGAGCAAGGCGCGAACATCTTATCCACAGAGCCGCGCACAGGGATTGTGAGTAACCGTAAAAGCAGGACTGCAAGCCACGCTCACGCAGGAGCAGCCGGTCGACGCTCGATTGCTCGCGATAGCGGTAGTGCGACGGGTGCAGCCCTAGCGGACCACCCCCTCCTCCACCAGCAGCTTGAAAATGGCCTCGGCCCCGGCTTGCGCGCTGACGTCCTTGAGCACCTGGCCGGTGCCGCCGCTGGCCTTGGCCGTGGCGGCTTTCATGCGGTCGGCGCCACTCTTGGCCTTGATCACCTTCAACCGCTTGGGCCGTGGCCGGGCCGGCTGCAGGCTGGCGCCGGTGAACAGCTCGTCCTGCACCACCATGACCTGATCGGCCCGCAAGACTCCGCGCCGGGCCGGGCCGTAGGCACTCTGGCGCGGCTTGGGGGCGGCGTTATCCACAGTGGCCAGGAACGGCAAGCGCACCTTGAGCCGGCGTCGCTGCCCCCGAGGCAAGGCCTGCAGCACATGGGCCACGCCATCCTCCAGGGATTCCACCTGGGCCAGCCCCACCACCAGCGGCCAGCCCAGGTTTTCCGCCAGCAGAAACGGCAGCATGCCCGAACCTTCGCCGGTTTCCGCCTGGCTGCCGGTGAGCACCACCTGGGCCCCGGCATGGCGCAGGTACTGGGTCAGGGCTGGCAGCGCATCGGCGCCCGCCGGCTGCTCCAGTACATGCAGCTGCTCCAGGCCCATGCCCAGGTAGGCGCGCAGGGCCGGTTCGGCGATATCGCCGGCATGCAGCACCTGCAGTTGTCCACCGGCCAGTTGCAGGCCCAGTTCCACGGCCCGGGCATCCTGTTCGGCACGCCGTGGCCGACCGGAGGTCGGATGCGCGCCAATCGATACCAGGCTGATCACGTTGCTGTTCATAAGGGTTCCCTCAAGCCGCATCGCGCTTGGCGGCGCTGCGGTAGGCTTCGACGGCGGCAATCAGCGCGTCGAGAATCGCGGCGCTGTCGCCGATCACCGCCAGGTCGGCGCGCTTGATCATGTCGCAGCCCGGGTCCATGTTCACCGCCACCACCTTGTCGCAAGCTCCGATGCCTTGCAGGTGCTGGATGGCCCCGGAGATCCCCACTGCCAGGTAGACCCGCGCAGTGACCCAGGTACCGGTGGCCCCGACCTGACGGTCGCGGGGCATGAAGCCGTCGTCCACCGCCACCCGCGAGGCCCCTTCGGTCGCGCCCAGGGCCTGGGCGGCGCGGTGGAACAGCGCCCAGTCCTTGACCCCATTGCCCCCGGACAGGATGAACTCGGCCTCGGCCATGGGAATCGCCGCCGGGTCCACCGCCACCGCGCCCAGGTCCTCGATCCGTGCCAGGCTGCGCGCCAAGCTTGTGGATAACTCCACCGGCAAGGCTTCGTGACGGGTTTCGCTGACCGGTTCGGCGCATTCGGCAGCGGCCAGGATCAGCCGTGGCAGCGGCCGAGCCAGATCCTCCAGGCCCGCTCCGGCGCGGCCCATGCACTGCCCGTCCTTGATCTGCCAGACCCGGGTCGCCGGGCGTTCGCCCAGGGCCGCGGCAAAGCGCCGGCCCAGTTCGCCACCGCCGTTGCGGCTGTCAGGCAGCAGCCAGTGGCGCGGGCTGAACTGGTTATCCACAGCCCGCAGGCCCTGGACCCGCTGTTCCGGTGCATAACCTTCGAATTCACTGCCTTGCAGCACCAGCAGGCGGTCGACGCCGGCCGTGGCGAACGTCGACTCCTTGTGCTCGCCGAACACCACCGCCAGCACGGCCCCGTCCTGGCCGGCCAATTGCCGGGCCAGGCCCAGCAAGTCGCGGTCATGGCTGCTCAGGCGGCCGCCGACCATGTCCGGCACCACGTTGATGTAGAACGCCGGCAGTGCCAGCTGGTGCAGCGGCAACTGCACCTCGGCCGCTGCCGTGCGCTTGTTGCCGCTGCCGCCCTGCTGGGCGCCGCTGCGGTCGATGCGCTTGAGCCCGTTGGGCCCCACGAACCCCAGGCCATGGGGATTCTTGCGGATCAGGCCATTGGGGCCCATCCAGCTGTGCTGCGCCGGCTGCATGGCCGCGTGCAAGGGGTGCAGGCGGTTGCGGGCGATCCACTCGGCACGGGGATCGCGACGAATAATCTCGCTCATCAGTGCACCTCCGCAGGTTCGGCTTTCATCATCGGCGCCTTGCCCGGGGCCTCGCGCTCCAGCAGGGCGTCGGCCACCAGTTCGGCGATGTCCTTGATCATCGGCCGGGGCTCCACCACCCCTTCGAGCATCGCCGTGCACTGCGGACAACCCACTGCCACCAGTTCGGCGCCGGTCTCGCGGATGTCCTCCATGCGCATGTCGGGAATCCGCTGCTTGCCCGGGATGTCGGTGATCGGCGCCCCGCCGCCACCGCCACAGCAGCGGGAACGGAAACCTGCGCGCTGCATTTCCTTGACCTCGATCCCCAGGGCGCGCAGCACCTGGCGCGGGGCTTCGTATTCACCGTTGTAACGGCCCAGGTAGCAGGGGTCGTGGTAGGTCACGCTGCCACCCTTGTGCCGCCCAAGATCGAGTTGGCCGGCGGCGATCAATTCGGCGATGTAGGTGCTGTGGTGCAGTACCTGGTAGTCACCGCCCAGGGCGCCGTATTCGTTCTTCAGCACATGGAAACTGTGGGGGTCGCAGGTGACGATGCGCTGGAACCGGTACTTGGCCAGGGTCTGGATATTGCGCCGGGCCAGTTGCTGGAAGGTCGCCTCGTCGCCGAGGCGGCGGGCCACGTCGCCACTGTCGCGCTCTTCCAGGCCCAGCACGGCGAAATCCACGCCCGAGGCCGTGAGCACTTTGACGAAGGCCCGCAGGGTGCGCTGGTTGCGCATGTCGAAGGCACCATCGCCGACCCAGAACAGCACCTCGGTGCTCTTCACTTCAGGCAGCAGCTTGAGGTTGAGGTCGGCGGCCCAGTTCATCCGCCCGCCGGGGTTGAAGCCGCCGGGGTTGTCGGTGGCGATCAGGTTCTCCAGCACCTCGGCGCCCTTGTTCGGCGTGGCGCCTTTTTCCAGGGTCAGGTGGCGGCGCATGTCGACGATGGCATCGACGTGCTCGATCATCATCGGGCATTCCTCGACGCAGGCCCGGCATGTGGTGCAGGACCACAGGGTATCGGCGTCCACCAGGGCCTTGCCTTCCAGCGCGACGATCGGCAAGTGCGGGCCGCCGCTGTGCTCGCCCAGCGGCTGGCCGCGACCGTCAAGGGAGGGGTAAGGGCTGCCGGCGAAGTGGGCATCGCTGCCACCGGCCAAGCCGACGACCATGTCCTGGATCAGCTTCTTGGGGTTCAAGGGCTGGCCGGCGGCGAAGGCCGGGCACGCCGCCTCGCATTTGCCGCACTGCACGCAGGCGTCGAAGCCCAGCAGTTGGTTCCAGGTGAAGTCCACTGGCTTTTCGACGCCCAGCGGCGCGCTGGGGTCTTCCAGGTCCAGCGGCTTGAGGCCGGTGGAACGGCCGCCGCCGAAGCGCTCGGCACGGCGGTGCCAGGCCAGGTGCAGGGCACCGGCAAAGGCGTGTTTCATCGGTCCGCCCCAGGTCATGCCCAGGAACAGCTCCGACACACCCCAGAGCACGCCCAACCCAAGGATCGCCGCCAGCAACCAGCCACCGAACTGCTCCGGGAGAATCCCGGCCACCGGCAGGGTCACCAGAAAGAAGCTCGCGGAAAACGCCAGCAGGCTCTTGGGCAGGCGCATCCACGGGCCCTTGGACAACCGCGACGGAGGGTTGCGCCGGCGTCGGTAGACGAAGATCGCCCCCACGAACATCAACGCCGTCATCAGCAACAGGGCATAGGCCAGGAGACGGTTGTGCAGGCCGAAGCCGTGCACCAGCAGCGCCAGGACGATGGAAGCCACCGCGCCACCGGCGGTGGCCACGTGGGTATTGGCGATGTACTTGTCGCGAGCCACCACATGGTGCAGGTCGACCATGTAGCGCCGGGGCATGGCCAGCAGGCCGCCGACCAGGTCGACCTTGGAGGCTCGCCCCCGGCGCCACAAGGCCGCGCGCCGCAACGCGCCGAGGACCGCCAGGCCCAGGGCAACGAACAGCAGGATGGGAAGAAGGGTATTCAACATGGTGGAGCTCCCAGAGACCTCGGGCTTAACTGCCGGATGACTTGCTCGCCCCTGTAGGAGCGAGGCTTGCCCGCGAGACGTCGTGGCATTCGACACGAGTGTCGGCAGATCCATCGCTTTCGCGAGCAAGCCTCGCTCCTACGGGGTTATCCACAAGCGCTTAGAAATCCTTGCACAGGCGCAGGGCGTCGTAGATCGCGGCATGGGTGTTGCGCTGGGATACGCAGTCGCCGATGCGGAACAGCAGGTAGCCCTCCCCCGCCTCGCTCAAGCAAGGCTGCGGCTTGATCGCGAACAGCGCCTCGACGTCGATCTGGCCCTTGTTGCGCGAACCGTCCTTGAGCCCGTAGTACAGGGCCTCGTCGGGACGCACGCCGTTCTCCACCACCACCTGGTCCACCACCCGCTCCTCGCGGGCGCCGGTGTATTCGTTCTCCAGCACGGCCACCAGCTTGTCGCCTTCGCGGTAGACCTTTTCCAGGGTCAGGTCCCCGGTCATGATCACTTCCTTGGGGTACAGGCTGCGGTAGTAGGTGGGGAACGAGGTGCCGCCAATGGCGATGCCCGGCTTGATGTCGTCGGTGACGATCTCCACCTGCGAGCCCTTGTCGGCGATGAAGTCGGTGACCGACATCCCGGTGAACTCGCAGATGGTGTCGTACACCAGCACGTTCTTGCCCGGGGCGACCCGGCCGTCGAGGATGTCCCAGCTGCTGACCACCAGCCCTTCGGCGGCGCCCCAGTGTTCGTTCTGCTCGATGAACGGATGGCCACCCACCGCCAGCACCACCACGTCGGGGCGCAGGTCGAGGATGGTCGCGGTGTCCGCCGCGGTGCCCAGGCGCAGGTCGACCTTCAGGCGCGCCAGTTCCAGCTGGTACCAGCGGGTGATGCCGGCGATCTGGTCGCGCTGCGGGGCCTTGGACGCGGTGGTGATCTGCCCGCCGATCGCCTCTTTCTTCTCGAACAGGGTCACGTCGTGGCCACGTTCGGCCGCCACCCGGGCAGCCTCCATGCCGGCAGGGCCGGCTCCGACCACCACCACCTTGCGCTTGGCCCCGGTGGTTTTCTCGATGATGTGCGGCACCCCCATGTACTCACGGGAAGTGGCAGCGTTCTGGATGCACAGCACGTCCAGGCCCTGGTACTGGCGGTCGATGCAGTAGTTGGCACCGACACACTGCTTGATCTGGTCGATCTGGCCCATCTTGATCTTGGCGATCAGGTGCGGGTCGGCCATGTGCGCGCGGGTCATGCCCACCATGTCGACGTAGCCGCCCTCCAGGATGCGCGTGGCCTGGTTCGGGTCCTTGATGTTCTGTGCGTGTAGCACCGGGACCTTGACCACTTCCTTGATGCCCGCCGCCAGGTGCAGGAACGGCTCCGGCGGGAAGCTCATGTTGGGGATGACGTTGGCCAGGGTGTTGTGGGTGTCGCAGCCGGAACCGACCACGCCGAGGAAATCGAGCATGCCGGTGTCGTCGTAGTACTTGGCGATCTGCTTCATGTCCTCGTGGGACAGGCCATCGGGATGGAACTCGTCGCCACAGATGCGCATGCCGACGCAGAAGTCGTCGCCGACTTCGGCGCGCACGGCCTTGAGCACTTCCAGGCCGAAGCGCATGCGCTTCTCGAAGGTGCCGCCCCATTCGTCGGTCCGCTTGTTGACCCGCGGGCTCCAGAACTGGTCGATCATGTGCTGGTGCACCGCCGACAGTTCGACGCCGTCCAGGCCGCCTTCCTTGGCGCGACGGGCCGCCTGGGCGTAGTTGCCGATCACCCGCCAGATCTCTTCCACCTCGATGGTCTTGCAGGTGGCGCGGTGCACCGGCTCACGGACCCCGGACGGCGACATCAGGGTCGGCCAGTTGAAGCCGTCCCAGCGCGAGCGCCGGCCCATGTGGGTAATCTGGATCATGATCTTGGCGCCGTGCTTGTGCATGGCGTCGGAGAGGTTCTGAAAGTGCGGGATGATCCGGTCGGTGGACAGGTTCACCGAGCTCCACCATTCCTGGGGGCTGTCGATGGCCACCACCGATGAGCCACCGCAGATCGCCAGGCCGATGCCGCCCTTGGCCTTTTCCTCGTAGTACTTCACGTAGCGCTCGGTGGTCATGCCGCCGTCGGTGGCGTAGACCTCGGCGTGGGCGGTACTGAGCACGCGGTTGCGGATGGTCAGTTTGCCGATCTGGATCGGCTGGAACATCGCTTCGAAAGCCATTGTCTTGAACTCCGCTTACAACGCTTTGACGACGAACAGGCCGTCGTCGTGACCGTCTTCGGAACCGCCGTAGACCTGCTCGGCCACGGTGCGGATCTTGCTGCCACGGGCTGCCAGGATCTGGTCCATGGCGCCGGCGAACCAGCCGGTGAACATGTAGTCCACCTTGCGCCCGCACTTGCCGTAGACGTAGACGAAGGCCGAATGCTCGAGCTTGACGCTGGCAGTGCCCTGGTCGAGGTCGATGTCCTGGATCTTGAACAGGCCCCAGCCGCGCTGGCTCAAGCGCTTCATGTAGTGCTCGAACACCGCCACGCCTTCCAGGCCATGGCATTGGGCTTCTTTCTCGCACCAGTGCCAGGCGGACTTGTAGCCGGCCTTGTAGAGGATCTCGGCGTAGGCGTCGGCACCCAGCACTTCCTCGATGCCCATGTGGTTGTTGACGAAGAAATGCCGCGGCACGTACAGCATCGGCAGGGCATCGGACGTCCAGACGCCGGTCTCGCTGTCGACTTCGATGGGCAGTTGCGGGGCGATCTTGGCCATGGTTCAAAACTCCGGAATTCAGTAGGTAGGTCATGTAGCCGCTGCCGAGGCACGAGGCTGCGATGCGTGTCCGCAGGACCGCCGCCCTGGGGCCGCTACGCAGCCTGGCGCAGCCTCGTGCCTTGGCAGCGGCTACAACGGTTCAGTGAGTGGTTGGCCTTATTCGCCCCAGACGTCCTTGAGCACATTCACCCAGTTCTCGCCCATGATCTTGCGCACCACGCGCTCGGAGTGGCCGCGCTTGAGCAGGGTCTCGGTGAGGTTGGGGAATTCGCCCACGGTGCGGATGCCCAGCGGGTTGATGATCTTGCCGAAGTTGGTCAGGCGCCGGGCGTAGCCCTTGTCGTGGGTCAGGTACTCGAAGAAGTCCTGGCCATGCCCCTGGGTGAAGTCGGTGCCGATGCCGATGGCGTCTTCACCGACGATGTTCATGGTGTACTCGATGGCCTCGGCGTAGTCGTCGATGGTCGAGTCGATACCCTTGGCCAGGAACGGCGCGAACATGGTCACGCCGACGAAACCGCCGTGGTCGGCGATGAACTTCAGTTCGGCATCGGACTTGTTGCGCGGGTGTTCCTTGAGGCCCGAAGGCAGGCAGTGGGAGTAGCAGACCGGCTTCTTCGATTCGAGGATGACTTCCTCGCTGGTCTTGGAGCCGACGTGGGACAGGTCGCACATGATGCCGACACGGTTCATCTCGGCGACGATCTCGCGACCGAAGCCCGAGAGCCCGCCATCACGCTCGTAGCAGCCGGTGCCCACCAGGTTCTGGGTGTTGTAGCACATCTGCACGATGCCCACGCCCAGCTGCTTGAACACGTCCACGTAGCCGATCTGGTCTTCGAAGGCATGGGCGTTCTGGAAGCCGAAGAGGATGCCGGTCTTGCCCTGCTCCTTGGCCCGACGGATGTCGGCGGTGGTGCGCACCGGCATCACCAGGTCGCTGTTGTCGCGGATCAGCTTCTGGCTGGCGGCGATCTGGTCGACGGTGGCCTTGAAACCCTCCCAGACCGACACCGTGCAGTTGGCCGCGGTCAGGCCGCCCTTGCGCATGTCCTCGAACAGTTCGCGGTTCCATTTGGCAATGATCAGACCATCGATAACGATGCTGTCGGCGTGCAGTTCGGCTGGGCTCATCAGGCTGTCCCCTTTTATCTGGCGATTCCTGCGCCGAATCGTCTGCCGGCGCTTTGGGGCCAGCATATGCTTGAGGACCAGGGGGCCCCGGTGCAAAAACGACAGGGGAATTGCCGAAAGCGTCAAGGGCCGACAAAGCAGCGGATGGAGGGTTGTCCGCACCTCTGTTCTTTAGCGGAACCTTGGGCCAGAATTCGCCGCTTCAACGAAAGCTTCACTGGATTAGGGGGCAGCGCTGCAATGAAGAAACCGATCTTCCTGGCCTTGGTACTCATGGCGAGCGGGATACAGGCGGCCGAAGAAACCGACAGTTCTCCCTGCGATGGTGTTGAAAACGACGTGCAGACCCTGGAATGCGCGACCTACAACAAGACCACCGCCGAGCAGTTGCTCAGTGACAACGTACAGAGCCTGCTGGAGCGCCTGGGTACCTTGTACGGCAACGACAAGGCCCAATTGGCCGACATTACCGCCAAGGTCAAGGCTGCCCAGCAGTCGTGGCAGAAGCAGCGCGACGCCGACTGCGCGGTGGAATCCTTCCCGGCCAAGCCCGGCAGCAAGGCCTACAACATCGCCAGCAACGACTGCCTGGCACGCATGAGCGACGAACGCTCGGAGTTCATCGAGTCCATCGCCCAGGAGTGATTACCGCCACCGGGCTCCCGGCCACCTCAGAAGTGATATTTGAGCAGCAGGCTGAAGGTGTCCTGGTCGGTGCCGAAGGCCGCTGAATCCTTGATCCCGTACTTGTTCGACCAATAGTCGTATTCGACACCGGCGTAGAGATGCCGGGGGGCATAGCCGAAGAACTTGCCCAGGTCGTACTTGATCTGCGGATTGATGTGCAGGTTGCTGTGATAGTCGTTCTGATCCCGGCGGCCGGAACCCGCTTTCTTGCTGTTCACCACCCAGTCTATGTAGCCGTCGATCAACAGGTCCGAGCGCCCCAGCGGCAGGGTCAGCGACCAGGACGGAGTAACCTGCCAGGCCCCGGGCGGCACCCGATCGCCATCGGGCTTGCGGTAATAGAAGTTGAGCTGGAAGTAATCGAAGCCCGGGATCGCCAGGTCGAACCCCGGCCCGAGTAGATAGGCCTTGGTATCGCCTTCGCCGAACTCGTAGGCACTGGCCAGCAGCACATCCTTGATCGGCCCCAGCGACCAGTCGCGTGCGGACAGCTTGCCCAGGCTCAAGCGCGGTTGCAGCTCACCGTAGTAGGTCTCCTGCCCGGCTCCCGAGTCGGGTTTGCCCTGGTAATTGATCTGGTCGACGAAAAAGAACACATCGCCCCAGCTCCAGGCACTGGCATGTTCGAAGGTGAAGGTCTGCTGGTTTTCCGGGTTGACCCGGAAGTTCTTGCCGTACAGATAGCTCAGGCTTTCGTTGTGCCAGAGCAGCGGGCCGTCATCCCCCGCCAGGGCCACCGGGGCCAGCAGTGCCAGGATCAGCAGGGTCGATACTTTTGCCACCATCATGTGCATCCTCTTTTTATTGTTGTGGATCGGGCACAGGCCGGCACGCCTGCATTCCAAGAGGAGCAGCCCGGCCCAGCGCGTATCAGGCATCAAAAAAGATCCGCCGCCCTGTGCAGGGAACGCCGCAGCAGCGGCGGATCAAAGATGCGGCGCCATGGGAGGGACGCCGCAGTGGAACCACGGGTCTCAGGCACCGCCGCGGAAACAGGAAAGTCCCCAGGCCGTCAGCTTGAATGGCAAGTGATAGTGCTGGCGCACATCGTCGAGGCCGAAGCGGTAGACCAGTACATCAAGAAAAGGCACCTCGGGCAGGACCTGGCCCTGGGCCCGGTAGTAGTTGGCGACCTCCAGGCGCAGCTCATAGACCCCCGGGGTGAGTACCGGCGCCAGTTCCCGCAGCCCCGGCAGCAGGCCATTGCCGGCAATCGCTGCTCGGCACAGCGTTTCGCCGTCCACCCGCTCGATGCTGACCATCAGCCCCTCGGCGACCTTGCCGCTGGCCACATCCACCACATGGATGGAAACCCCGGCGCTCACTTCCAGAACCCCACATGGGCCTGGGCCGCCTCCTCCTCCAGCATCGGCCCGAACACCGGGATCTGCCGTTGCCCACGGGCAAACACCTCGCGGCATGGCAGGGAGAAGGTCGGGTTTTCCGGGTGATCGCCGGTCAGGCCCAGCAAGGCATGCTCCGAGAGCGCATAGACCACCCGGCCGATACCGGTCCAATAGATCGCCCCCGAGCACATGCAGCATGGCTCGGCACTGGTGTAGAGCGTGCACTGGCCCAGGTCCTGCGGGCTGAGGACCTTCGCGGCCATGGCCGCCGCGGCAAGCTCGGCGTGCTGGGTGGGATCTCCTTCGGGCGGCATCGAGTTATTGCCGGCGCTGGCGATGACCTTGCCGTCGCGGTCGGCCACCAGCGCGGCGAACGGGTGGCGACCGCGTGCCTTGGCTGCCTCGGCCAGTTCGATACTCTGGCGCAGCAGTTGCAGGTCCAGCTCGGTAACGCCGGTAGGTACAAGAGAAGTGAAGCGGGTCATGTCGACCTCCTTAGGGCATGCAAAAGAATCCCGCCCTGCATCAGGACGGGAGATAAAACCTTTCAGTCGTTGAGTTCGGCGCCCGCCGGGACGGCTTCGCGGGTTTGCGGATTAAGCAGGATGTTGAGCACGATGGCAGTGATCGCACCGAGGAAGATGCCGCTTTCCAGCACCAGCTTGAGGGCGCCGCCGGCATGCTCGAACAACGCCGGGAAGGACATCGGCAAGACCCCGACACTCACCGACACCGCGACGATGATGCCGTTGCGGGTCCCCTCGAACGTGACCCGCGACAGTTCCTGGATGCCGGCAACGGTGGTCATGCCAAACATCACGATGGCGCAGCCGCCGAGCACCGGCGTCGGCACTGCGGCGATCAGCGCCCCCAGCTTGGGAAACAGCCCCATCAGCACCATGATCGCCCCCGCAGCGGCCACCACGTAGCGGCTGCGCACGTTGGAAAGCGCAATCAACCCGGTGTTCTGGGTGAAGGCGTTGTAGGGAAAGCTGTTGAACAGGCCCCCGAGCATGGTGGACAGGCCGTCGGCACGAAAGGCGTCCCCCAGGGTGCGCTGGGTGGTGGGCTTGCCGGTGAGCTTGCCGATGGCCAGGCAGTTACCCGTGGTCTCGGCCATGATCACCAGCATCGCCAGGGTCATCACCAGGATCGGCATCAGCGAGAACTGCGGTGTACCAAACGCCATCGGCGGGCTGAGTTCAAACCAGGCGGCGCTGCTCACCTGGCCAAAGTGGGTCATGCCGAAGGCTGCGGCAATCAAGCTGCCCACGAACAAGCCGATCAACACACTGAGGTTGCCGATAAAACCGGAGAACTTGGCGTAGATCACCAGGGTCACCGTCACCGTGGCCAGCCCCAGCAACAGGTTGGCCGGGGCGCCGAAGCTCTCCGCCGATGGGTTGCCACCCCCGAGCCAGATCGCCGCCGCGGGCATCAGCGAAATACCGATGATGGTGATCAGGCTGCCGATCACTACCGGCGGAAAGAAACGCAGCAAGCGGCTGAAGACCGGTGCCAGGGCAATGGTGATGGCGCCGGCGGCGATCACCGCGCCGAACACTTCGGTAAGGCCGAATTCCTTGCCGATCATGATCATCGGAGCCAGGGCGATGAACGAGCAGCCCTGGATCATCGGCAAGCGCGCGCCAAAGCGCCAGAAACCCAGGGTCTGGATCAACGTGGCAATGCCGGAAGTCAGCAGGTTGGCATTGATCAGCATCACCACTTGGGCCGAGGTCAGCCCCAGGGCACTGCCCAGAATCAAGGGCACCGCCACCGCTCCGGCGTACATCACCAGAACGTGTTGCAGGCCGAACGTGAACAGTTGGCGCAGGGGCAAGATTTCATCCACCGGATGAACGCGTTTGAGGCTCATGGCTTGTGTCTCCTGAAGGTGCAGCTTTTGTTGTTGTTCTGGCAGGCATCCGGGGGCGAACCCCAGGCAGGAAGTTCGGACGTCGGGGGGCATGATCTGTGCTTGAATACGATGAAACAAATCAGCAGCTATCGTTTTTTACGATAGATAAACCCCAGCCAAGAGCGATAAATCCGATGCGCTTTTCACTCGATCAACTGCAGATGTTCGTCCAGGCGGCGCAAAGCGGATCGTTCTCCGCGGCGGCGCGCAAGCTGGGCAAGACCCAGTCCACGGTCAGCGTGGCCATCGGCAATCTGGAAACCGACCTGGGGGTGGAGCTGTTCGATCGCTCGGCGCGCACCCCGGTACTGACCGCCGCCGGGCAGAAGATGCTGCTGCAGGCCGAGGCAGTGATGGAGCGCTGCCTGACCCTGCAGGCCCACGCCGACTGCCTGTCGGAGGTGGTCGAGCCGCGCCTGTCACTTGTTATCGAGACCCCTTACGGCCCACTGATACCGGTGTTGCACGAGTTCGAGCAGGCCTTTCCCTACGTCGACCTGATGATCCGCCACCCCCTTTCAGGGGACGCCAGTGAACTGGTGGCTCGGGGCGAAGCGGTGCTGGGGGTCGCTTTCTCCCAGCCGGGTTATCCCCAGGAGCTGGAGTTCCAGCAACTGGGCAAGCTGATCATGTTGCACGTCTGCCATCCGCAGCATCCCCTGGCGCACCTGGACACCGTGACCTTCGACGACCTGCATGTGCACCGGCGCCTGGCTTTCAGCGCCCATGCCGAGAAGCTGCCCAGCAGCGAGTACCTGCGGGCTACCCAGTTGTGGCAAGCGGAGAATTACCTGGCGCTGCTGGAAATGGTCCGCGCCGGCCTCGGTTGGGCGACCCTGCCGCGGCAACTGATCCAGCGCGAACTGGCCAGCGGCGAGCTGGTGGAGTTGCAACTGGGCGCCTACCCCCACACCGACTGGCTGGTGGGTGTCGACCTGCTCTGGGCCCGCCAGCGGGTGATGGGCAAGGCCGAGCGCTGGCTCAAGGAGCGCCTGCTCAAGCACAAGGTGTATGAAGTGGACCGGCGCGGCCAGTCCACCACCTGGTAGAGCCCGCTCGGGCAACAAAGGGACAAGGTTGCGGCCATGGCTGGCGGGGAAATATAAGCAAGGATTAGAAATCCTTATTAAAGACTTATACAGTCGCCATGAACGAGATCCTGTAGAGCAGAAAAGCGGTCAAGCAACTGCTGCGATTGCACAACGAGCACCAGATCCGAATTCGCGATGCAGTTTCCCTGCTGGCCGGTATGCCGGCCACCGGCAACGTCAAGGCCCTATCCGGCCATGCCTATGCCTATCGCCTAAGGGTGGGCCAGTATCGCGTTCTGTTCGACTGGGACGCAGCGATCCATATCGTCAGTATCCAAGAGGTCAAGAAACGTGACGAACGTACCTACTGACATCCAGATCATCCATGGCCCGGACGGCAAGCCTGCCTTCGTGGTGATCCCCTACGAGCAATACCTGGAACAGTACGGCCAGGCCGACCTGATCCCCCATGACGTGGTTAGCCGCATGGTCGACGGCGCCACGCCAATCCGCGCCTGGCGCGAGCACCTGCACCTGACCCAGGAACAGGTCGCCAACCGCCTGGGTATCTCCCAGTCGGCCTACGCCCAGCAGGAAAGCGTTTCTCGGCCGCGCCGCACCACCCGCGAGCGGATCGCCGCGGCCTTCGGCATTCGCGCCGACCAGCTGGAGCTGTAAGCTGCGCACCATCCAACGATTTTCACAAGGATTCCCCATGAGCATTTGCGGTATCGAGATCAAGGGCAGCGAAGCCATCTTCGCCCTCGCCTCCCTGGAAGGCGGCACGCTTGAACACCAGCCCATCGCGGTGAAGAAGATCGCCCTGGAAGACGACGATGAAGCGGCCAACGTGCGGGCCTTCGCCAATCAGGTACGGGATTTCATTCGCGAGCAGGGCATTACCCGGATCGCCATCAAGAAGCGCAGCAAGAAAGGCGAGTTCGCCGGCGGCCCCACCACCTTCAAGATCGAGGGTGTGTTCCAGTTGCTGGACAACTGCGAGGTGACGCTGCTGTCGCCGCAGACCCTCACCGCCCAGCACAAGAAGCACGGCTTCGAGCTGCCGGCAAGCCTCAACAAGTACCAGCACGAAGCCTACAAGGCAGCCTGCGCGGCGCTGCTGAAGAAGTAGCCCGCGTACCTGCAGGAGCGAGCAGGCGGCGATCCGACTGGCCCAACGGGTTGCCTGCATCGCGAGCCAGTTCGCTCCCACCAATAGGGCGGCTCAGGCCTTCTGGTGCTGTTGCCGATCCTCCCGCGGGCAGCGGGCAAAACGCGCCCGGTAGCTGCGGGTGAAGTAGGACGGCGATTCGAACCCGCAGGCAATGCTCACCTCCAGCACGCTCAGGTCGGTCTGGCGCAGCAGCTGGCGGGCCTTGTCCAGGCGCAGCCCGAGATAGAAGCGGCTCGGGGTGTCGTTGAGGTGCAGGCGGAACAGGCGCTCCAGCTGGCGCCGGGTGATCCTGACCGACTCGGCCAGGGCCAGGGTGCTCAGGGGCGGTTCACTGTGCTGCTCCATCTCGCCGATCACCTGCACCAGTTTCTTGTTGCTGATGCCGTAGCGGCTGGCGACTTCCATGCGCTGGTGGTCCTTGCGCGGGCGGATGCGCCCCAGCACGAACTGCTCGCTGACCTGGATCGCCAGCTGCGGGCCATGGGCCTGGCCGATCAGGTCGAGCATCATGTCGATGGACGCCGTGCCGCCGGCCGAGCTGATGCGCCGCCGGTCGATCTCGAATAGCTCCTGGGTGACGCACAGCTGCGGATAGGATTCCTTGAACGCGTCGATGGCCTCCCAGTGCAGGGCGACCCGGTGCCCTTCCAGCAGCCCGGCCTCGGCCAGCACCACGCTGCCGGTGTCGATCCCGCCCAGGCTCACGCCGTCCCCATCCAGGCGGCGCAACCAGTGCTCCAGGGACGCAGTAAAAGACTGCAACGGCTCGAAGCCGGCCACCACCAGCAAGGTGGCGCCCTTCTTCAACGGTTCCAGCGCCGCCTCGGCATTGACCGACATGCCGTTGCTGGCCAGCACTGCCCCGCCGTCCGCACTCAGTACATGCCAGCGATACAGCTCGCCGCGAAAGCGGTTGGCCACCCGCAGCGGCTCGATGGCCGAGATGAAGCCAATGGCCGAGAACCCCGGCAGCAGCAAGAAGTAGAAATCCTGGGACATGGAACGCACTCGGAGGACGGGCGGCGTGGCCACTGTGATACGCCGTTTCCCGGGCGGCTTCAAGACGCGAGGTCGCTGCAGTGCAAGAGCCGGTCGCCGCTGTGCGCTTTCCATCCTCGCCAGCTGCGTAACGTGGCATCACCGGCGCACGAAGACGCCGGGCCCACAATAACGACCTGCCGAGGAAACCCTCATGAAACGACTGATCAGCCGTTGTGTACTGGCGCTTAGCGGTACTGTCCTGTTCAGCTCCGGGGCCATGGCCGCCGATGCCGCCAGTTGCCAGAACGTGCGCCTGGGCGCCGTCAACTGGACCGACGTGATCGCCACCAGCGCCATGGCCCAGGTCCTGCTCGACGGTCTCGGCTACAAGACCAAGCAGACCAGCGCCTCGCAGCAGATCATCTTCGCCGGCATCCGTGACCAGCGCCTGGACCTGTTCCTCGGCTACTGGAACCCGCTGATGACCCAGACCATCACCCCGTTCGTCGAGGCCGGGCAGGTCAAGGTCCTCGACCAGCCGAGCCTGAAAGACGCTCGCGCCACCCTCGCCGTCCCCACCTACCTGGCTGAAAAGGGCCTGAAGAGCTTCGCCGACATCGCCCGCTTCGAGAAGGAGCTGGGCGGCAAGATCTATGGCATCGAACCCGGCTCGGGCGCCAATACCCAGATCAAGGCGATGATCACCAAGAACCAGTTCGGCCTCGGCAAGTTCCAGCTGGTGGAGTCCAGCGAGGCCGGCATGCTCGCCGCGGTGGACCGCGCGGTACGGCGCAAGGAAGCGGTGGTGTTCTTCGGCTGGACGCCACACCCGATGAACGTCAACGTGCAGATGACCTACCTCTCCGGCAGCGACAACGCCCTGGGGCCCGATGAAGGCAGGGCCACGGTCTGGACAGTCACTGCGCCGAACTACGCCCAGGCATGCCCCAACGTCAGCCGTCTGCTGGCCAACCTGACCTTCAGCGCCGAGGACGAGAGCCGCATGATGCAACCGCTGCTCGATCACAAGGACGCCCTGGAGTCCGCCCGCCAATGGCTCAAGGAGCACCCGCAGGACCAGCAGCGCTGGCTCGCGGGGGTGACCACCTTCGATGGCAAGCCGGCCATCGAGCACCTGCAACTGACCCGCCAATAACCTGCAAGCCCCCTGTCGCTGCGCCGCCCGCCGAGGGCCGCGCACGGCAGCGCCATGCCCCAGCAAACACGCCTGTAAGGAATCGCACCATGAACCACGACGTCATCATCACCTGCGCACTCACCGGGGCCGGCGATACCACCGCCAAGAGCCCCCATGTGCCGGTCACGCCGCAACAGATTGCCGCCGCCGCAGTGGAGGCCGCCAAGGCCGGGGCCACGGTGGTCCACTGCCATGTGCGTGATCCGCGCACCGGCAAGTTCAGCCGCGACGTGGCGCTGTACCGCGAAGTCATGGAGCGCATCCGCGAGGCTGACGTCGACATCATCGTCAACCTCACGGCCGGCATGGGCGGCGACCTGGAGATAGGCCCGGGTGAGCGCCCCACCGAGTTCGGTCCCAATACCGACCTGGTGGGTCCGCTGGCGCGCCTGGCCCACGTCGAGGCGCTGCTGCCGGAGATCTGCACCCTGGACTGCGGCACCCTGAATTTCGGCGATGGCGACACCGTCTACGTCTCGACCCCGGCCCAGCTGCGGGCCGGTGCCCGGCGCATCCAGGAACTGGGGGTGAAGGCCGAGCTGGAGATCTTCGACACCGGCCACCTGTGGTTCGCCAAGCAGATGATCAAGGAAGGCCTGCTGGACGACCCGCTGTTCCAGCTGTGCCTGGGCATTCCCTGGGGCGCCCCGGCGGATACCACCACCATGAAGGCCATGGTCGACAACCTGCCACCGGACGCGGTCTGGGCCGGCTTTGGCATCGGCCGCATGCAGATGCCGATGGCCGCGCAGGCGGTCCTGCTGGGCGGCAACGTGCGGGTTGGCCTGGAAGACAACCTGTGGCTGGACAAGGGCGTGCTGGCGACCAACGGCCAACTGGTGGAACGCGCCAGCGAGATCCTCAGCCGCCTGGGCGCCCGCGTCCTGACCCCGGCCGAGGGCCGCCAGAAGATGGGCCTGAACAAGCGCGGCTGATCCCCTGACACCTTTATCTGTAGGAGCGAGCGGGCGGCGATCCGTGTTGCCCGTGCTAACCGTGGCCGGGGCGACGCCAATGCATGGCCTGCCCCGACGTCATCGCGGGCAAGCCTCGCTCCTACAAGGTCCCAAATACTCTTTCAGGAAATGACCATGAGTTTTATCACCGACATCAAGACTTTCGCCGCCCTGGGCAGTGGCGTGATCGGCAGCGGCTGGGTGGCCCGTGCCCTGGCCCACGGCCTTGACGTGGTGGCCTGGGACCCGGCGCCCGGCGCCGAGGCCGCACTGCGCAAGCGGGTGGGCAACGCCTGGGGCGCGCTGGAGAAAAACGGCCTGGCGCCCGGCGCCTCCCAGGAGCGCCTGCGTTTCGTGGCGACCATCGAGGAATGCGTGCGCAACGCGGACTTCATCCAGGAAAGCGCTCCGGAACGCCTGGAGCTCAAGCTGCAGCTGCACGCCCAGATCAGCGCGGCAGCCAAGCCCGATGCCTTGATCGGCTCCAGCACCTCGGGGCTGTTGCCCAGCGAATTCTACGAAGGCTCGACCCACCCGGAACGCTGCGTGGTGGGCCACCCGTTCAATCCGGTGTACCTGCTGCCGCTGGTGGAAGTGGTGGGCGGCCAGCACACCGCACCCGAGGCCGTGCAAGCGGCGATCCAGGTCTATGAATCCCTGGGCATGCGCCCGCTGCATGTGCGCAAGGAAGTCCCCGGGTTCATCGCCGATCGCTTGCTCGAAGCCCTGTGGCGCGAAGCCTTGCATCTGGTCAACGACGGCGTGGCGAGCACCGGCGAGATCGATGATGCGATCCGCTTCGGGGCCGGCCTGCGCTGGTCGTTCATGGGCACCTTCCTCACCTACACCCTGGCCGGTGGCGATGCCGGCATGCGCCATTTCATGGCCCAGTTCGGCCCGGCGTTGCAGCTGCCCTGGACCTACCTGCCAGCCCCGGAACTGACCGACAAGCTGATCGACGATGTGGTCGAAGGCACCGCCGAACAGTTGGGCAAGCACAGCATCGCCGCCCTGGAACGCTATCGCGACGATTGCCTGCTGGCGGTGCTGGAGGCGGTGAAGAACACCAAGGCCAGGCATGGCATGAGTTTCAGCGAGTAACGCCATTCCAGTAGCCACTCCCGTAGCCATAGCCGCGAGCCTGTGACATGCCAGCATTGACCACCTACAACACCCGCATCAGTGCCGACTGGGTCGACTACAACGGCCATCTGCGCGACGCCTTCTACCTGCTGATCTTCAGCTACGCCACCGATGCCCTGATGGACCGCCTGGGGCTGGACAGCGACAACCGCGAGGCCAGCGGCCACTCGTTGTTCACCCTGGAACTGCACCTGAACTACCTGCACGAAGTGAAGCTCGATGCCGAGGTCGAAGTACGCACCCAGATCATCGGCCATGACCGCAAGCGCCTGCACCTGTACCACAGCCTGCACAAGGCAGGTGACGCCCAGGAACTGGCCGGCAACGAACAGATGCTGCTCCATGTCGACCTCGCCGGCCCGCATTCGGCGCCGTTCGCCGATGCGGCGCTGCAGCGCCTGCAAGCCCTGCTCGCCGAGCAGGCCGACCTGCCGCCCCCAACCTGGGTCGGCCGGGTGATCGGCCTGCCCGCGTCACCGTAACGAGCCGAGCAGGAGACACCCCGAACACCGTCCCTGGGCAACAACGGTGTTGGCCATGCCTGAAAGGATCGGGCACGGCCAACGC
This sequence comes from Pseudomonas sp. L5B5, assembly GCF_020520285.1. NCBI lineage: Bacteria > Pseudomonadati > Pseudomonadota > Gammaproteobacteria > Pseudomonadales > Pseudomonadaceae > Pseudomonas > Pseudomonas sp. L5B5. The sequence continues at coordinate 4,717,791 of NZ_CP084742.1, read as the reverse complement.
TCAGGGACGGTCGATCAGCTCGACCTTGGCGATCTTCTGCAGCTTGTCCTGGAGCAGCTCGACGTAATCCGGGTTCACCTCTTCGTCCAGCAGTTGGTAGAGCTCGGCGCCCACGCCGGTGAAGTTGATGAACGCCAGGGTCGACTTGTCCTTCAGCATTTCAACCCGCAGGGACTTCGAGTAGAAGTCGAAATCCAGCACGGTGGCGGCCGGCAGATCGGAGATGCACAGCTCCTTGGCATGGATCAGGCCCAGTGCCTCGAGCGCGAGCTGGTCTGTAAGGGGAATGCCACAGCGGTGCAATTCCAGGTCTTTAAGGTCGATGTCGGCCAGGGCATTGAACCAGCGCAGCTTGCGCCGGCCATTGACGATGACCACCGGGGCGCTGTTCCTGCCCAGCCTTGCGGCTATCGCGCAGAGCTTGCGGAAGGCATTGGCTTCGGCGCCAGTCATGCTCTTGAGCACATCCATCGCACGCACGGAAAAACTGCCCGGGTTACCCACTTCCAATGACAGGATCCTGGCCCAGAGCGCTTGCATCTGCTGCGAGGAAATCTTCTCGGCGCGTTCGACGAAGTCGGTCAGCCAGTCCTGGTCGACGCTTTCCTCGACGGCGGACTCGGGAGGGTTTTCCAGGGCCTTGGCAAAGATCCGCTCGAGGTTTTCCTGCTTCAGCAGTTCCTGGTGCAACCTGCGCTTGGCGCTGCGCCGGGCCAGGTCCTCGTCATGCTGGAGCATGACCGAGCGGCGCTGGTGGTCCGCCGCCAGCAACGCCTCTTCACGCTGGATTTCCGCTTCGGTCCTGGCCTGGCCCAGCTTGAGCACGCTATAGGCCTGGGCATCGGCATCACGGCGCAGGCCGATGGGTCGGTACAGATGGCCGCAGCCGTTGGAAATCGTCTCGATCAGTTTGTTCAGGACCTTGTCCGACACTGGCGCTTCCTCTTCCATGGACACTCTCGCGAAAGTTGAACGAGGGGCACTATCGCACAACCGGCAAGCACACGAAAAAAGCCCCGATCAAGCCGTGACAGGATCGGGGCAGGACTACTTCTGAGGAGCTGCGGTGAAGGTGACCAAACCGTTCCGACGCCAGCTGGAGCCAGTCTGCCCACTCTGCCCTGGCGCCGGTTAGCCGAATACGACCTGCTCATAGGTAAAAGGGCCATGGGGCGAGCTTCAGACTTCCTCGGTATACAGCACCACCCTCACGTAGAAATAGTCGATCTTGTGCCAGTCCCCACGCCGGTTATAGGGCGTTTCCTCGGAGCCCATGCCGAGCTGGTACTGGCGGCCGCTGGCCTTGTCCCGGTAGGAGGTGAAACCCTTGGTTTCCCAGCCGCAGCAGACGAACGTCAAGTCGCCCATCTGCCCCGTCAGGCGCTGCAGGTAGCGCTCTACCTCGTGGGCATGCCGACCTTCGACCCGATAGGTGGCGGTCAATGGCGCTCCCTGCGCCTGCGGTGCGGATTCGCAACCGACAAACTCGAGGACCTGCGGCGGCCTGGCGCCATCCCGAAGAAAGTCGGCACACTCGGGACCTGCCCAGGCACCAGTGGAAAACAGCCACAACAGACCGGCCAGGCACCCTCTGAACAGCACTTTCATCAACTCAAGCTCCCTGTTTTGCGCGTAGACGGTCGCCCCGTCAAATGTCGACCGCTGCGCAGAATACCTGTGGGCGACCCCAGCGGTGGCAGTTTCTTTGCCACCTTGAGCACTGCCATGGCCAGCCAGGCTCGAGGGGCTCGACTTAGCCGAAAACGACCTGTTCATAGGTAAACGGGCCATCGCGACGATCTGCCCTTGCCGCCACCGATACGGCCTACGAGAATCGGCTGGCGACCACATTCCCTGAACAAGGATAAGCGTCATGATGCATGCGGATTTGATTGACCAGGACGACCTGCTGGGACAACTCCGGGCCCTGGGTTTCGAGATGCCCGCAGGCGCCAGCGCCGAGCAGGCCTGCGAATGTGCGGTCAGGGGCCTGAGCGATGCGCGGGCCAAGGCGCTCAAGGGCATGGTCGAGCAGATGCTCATGGGCAATGCGACCATTCTTCCCGCCGTGCGCCAGGCCATCGATCGCCAGCTGCTACCGGCGCTGGCCGAGTACCAGCAGCAAAAACGCGCCTGAGTCTCCCCGGGCGCCCGAAGCGCTTGCTAGAGTCCGCCTTCCTCAGGCCGACACAGGCAAGCGTTGATGATCCGAATTCAACCCGGCGTTATCGCCAACCCCCACCAGTGGCTGCAATTGCGCCAGGCGCTGTGGCCCGACTGTCCGGCAGACGAGCATCAGGCTGAAATCCGCCAGATGCTGGCCGAACCGCAGCGCTACGGCTGCTGGCTGGCCCTGGCCGCCGATAGCCAGGCGCTGGGCCTGGCCGAAGCGTCATTGCGCCACGACTATGTCAACGGCACCGACAGCTCGCCAGTGGTGTTCCTGGAAGGTATCTACGTCGCTCCCGAACATCGGCGCCAGGGCATAGCCCAACGCTTGATCGAACAGGTGAGCCAGTGGGGCCGACAGCTAGGCTGCACGCAACTGGCCTCGGACACCGGCCTGGACAACCTGGCCAGCCAAGCGCTGCACCAGGCGCTCGGTTTCGCGGAAACCGAGCGGGTGGTGTACTTCAAGAAAGCCCTGTGACTAGAGGCGCACGCTGGCGAACGTGGACTCGTTGCGTGCCTGGCTCAGGGCCGACAGCGGCCCCGACAACGGTGCAAGCACCATGGCCTGGGGCAACGGCATCATCGCCACCTGCTGGGTGGTGTTGGAGCCGATGCGCTCGTCCCGCGGCGGGATGCCGAAGTACTCGCGATAGCACTTGGAGAAGTGCGGCGTGGAGACAAACCCGCAGACCGAGGCCACTTCGATGATCGACATCGGCGTCTGCTTGAGCAGTTGCCGGGCGCGGATCAGCCGCAGCTTGAGGTAGTAGCGCGAGGGCGAACAGTGCAGGTACTTCTGGAACAGCCGCTCCAGCTGCCGACGTGATACCGCCACGTATACCGCCAGCTCGTCGAGGTCGATCGGCTCCTCCAGGTTGGCTTCCATCAGCGCGACGATTTCCTGCAGCTTCGGCTGGTTGGTGCCAAGCATGTGCTTGAGCGGGACGCGCTGGTGGTCCTGCTCATTGCGGATGCGTTCGTAGACGAACATCTCCGAAATCGCCGCCGACAGTTCGCGGCCGTGATCGCGACTGATCAGGTGCAGCATCATGTCCAGGGGCGCCGTGCCGCCGGAGCTGGTGAAGCGGTTGCGGTCGAGGGTGAACAGGCGGGTGCTCATGGCCACTCGTGGGAAGGCTTCCTGCATCGACGCCAGGCACTCCCAGTGCACGCTGCAATCGAAGCCGTCCAGCAGACCGGCGCAGGCCAGGGCCCAGCTGCCGGTGCACACCGCGCCCAGGCGCCGGGACTGGCGTGCCTGGCTCTGCAGCCAGGACACATGCTCGCGAGTGACGGTGCGCTGGATGCCGATGCCGCCACAGACGATCACGGTATCCAGGTTGGGGGCCTTGTGCATGGAGGCATCGGGGGTGATCTGCAGGCCGTCGCTGGCCCAGACCTGGCCGCCATCGACGCTGAGGGTGGTCCAGCGGTACAGCTCACGACCGGACAGTTGGTTGGCCATGCGCAGGGGTTCGACTGCGGAAGCCAGGGAAATCAGCGTGAAATTATCCAGCAGCAAAAAGCCTATGGATTGAGGCGCACGGTTCTGGGGTTGAGCCCCGGAGTTGAACGACGTCATCGCGATATCTCCTCACACAAAGCGGGTGATGGCCTCAGGCGGAGGCTCTTTTTATTGGTGCCTGTTCCTCGATGGAAACGGGCTTGTTCACCACAGAGCAATTGCCATGCCTAAAGTTGAATGGGCATTCAATAACTCCTGAAAACGACGTCGTGAAGCGTCTATATAGCCCTTGCCTAAGTGCGGATTAGCAGCGTGCGAGGACCGCTCGGCAGGCGGCTGCCGAAGACGGTGAGCAGTTAGGTAGCACTTGTAGAGGCGCTGCGGGAAGTCGGTACCGGCGAGTGTCACTCAAAGCGCAACCGGGCCGGCGTGCGCAAGGGGTGGTCGGATCGATTGGGCCGCGTGCCTATCCGCGACGCGCCAAAAGGTGGCATCGGCCCGGGCGCCGGGCCATTTGGGCGCGCGTTCGCCCGCCCGATCCGCTCAGCACTCCACCGCGCTGACCGCCAGGCCACCGCGGGAGGTCTCTTTATATTTGTCGTGCATGTCGGCGCCGGTATCGCGCATGGTGCGAATCACCCGGTCCAGGGAAATGAAGTGCTGGCCATCGCCACGCAGGGCCATCTGCGCGGCATTGATCGCCTTGACCGCGGCAATCGCGTTGCGCTCGATGCAAGGCACCTGCACCAGCCCGCCCACCGGGTCGCAGGTCAGGCCGAGGTTGTGCTCCAGGCCGATTTCCGCGGCGTTGCACAGCTGTTCGGGGGTGGCGCCGAGAATCTCCGCCAGGCCGGCTGCGGCCATGGCACAGGCCGAGCCGACTTCGCCCTGGCAACCGACTTCGGCGCCGGAGATCGAGGCGTTCTTCTTGCACAGGATGCCGATGGCAGCGGCGCCGAGAAAGAAGTCCACCACGTTGGCGTCGGTCACGTCGTCGCTGAACTTCATGAAATAGTGCAGGACCGCGGGGATGATGCCCGCCGCGCCATTGGTGGGCGCGGTGACCATGCGCCCGCCGGCGGCGTTTTCTTCGTTGACCGCCAGGGCGTAGAGGTTGACCCACTCCATGGCACTGAGGGTCGAACCGATCACATTGGGCTTGTTCAACTCCTGCAGGCTGCGGTGCAGCTTGGCTGCGCGACGCCGCACGTTGAGCCCGCCGGGCAAGGTGCCCTCGTGCTTGAGGCCTTGCTCCACGCAGTCCTGCATGGCACGCCAGAGGGTCATCAGCCCGCTGCGGATTTCTGCTTCCGGGCGCCAGGTCTTCTCGTTGGCCAGCATCAGCTCGGCCACTCGCAGGTTGTGCTGGCGGCACAGCTGGAGCAGCTCCACCGCACTGGAAAACTCATAAGGCAACTCGCTGCGATCCAGGTCGGACACCCCGCTGTCGGCCTGGGCCTGGTCGACGACGAAACCGCCGCCTACCGAATAGTAGGTGTCACGGTGCAGCTCCCCGCCCTCGCCCTCGGCCACCAGGGTCATGGCGTTGGGGTGGAACGGCAGGTTCTCGTCCAGCAGGCGCATGTCCCGGGACCAGATGAACGGCACGGGCAGGCGCCCATCGAGCAGCAAGGTGGCGGTTTCCCGCAGCAGCTCGATACGGGTGCCGATCAGCGACGGATCGATTGCATCCGGCCACTCGCCCATCAGGCCCATGATCACCGCGTTGTCGCTGCCGTGGCCGATACCGGTGGCCGACAGCGAACCGTAGAGCCGCACCTCGATGCGCCGCACCTGTCCGAGGAGCTGTTTTTCACCCAGGGCCTGGACGAACAGCGCCGCGGCGCGCATGGGTCCGACGGTGTGGGAACTGGACGGGCCGATGCCGATTTTGAACAGGTCGAAAACGCTGATAGCCATGGCTGGGTGACTCCTCGATGAGCACAGTCCGGGCGTCGGAAACGCCCACTGATGGAGCTGCTACGCTCAAGCTGCAATCCGCCGAGCAGGGCGCATCATCGGGCTTTTACCGCGTTTGACGACGTCTGACACCGACTCGCTCATGCCCACCAACGCCGCCAGGCGCCAGGGTCGGGTTCCGGGCGTTTTTTACGGCCTGGATACAGGAAAAATTGCGGAAAAACACTGTAAGCGACCTCACCGACACTGGATGCGACCCTGCCTGTACTGGATACGACGCACCCCGTAGGCGACAGATTTTCACTGGTACATGATCGATCTCGACTCACGGTGGTAGAGCTGTTCCCGACACACCAACCGCCACACTTATAAGCGCGGACCAAATGCCGCCAAAAAAACATCCAGGAGTCTCCCCTCTATGAAAGGTTCCCCCTCGTTGTTGCTGGCCGCCATGCTGAGTCTGCCGCTTCTGGCACACGCCGCAGAACCGGCGCAATGCAATACCGTGAACTTCTCCGATGTCGGCTGGACCGATATCACCGTGACCACCGCCACCACCAGCGTCGTGCTCAATGCCCTGGGCTACAAGACCAAGACCACGATGATTTCCGTGCCCGTGACCTACAAGTCCCTGGCCGACGGCAAGAACATGGACGTTTTCCTCGGTAACTGGATGCCGACCATGGAAAACGACATCAAGCAGTATCGCGACGCCGGCACCGTGGAGACCGTGCGCGCCAACCTGGAGAACGCCAAGTACACCCTGGCGGTGCCCGAGTCGCTGTATGACAAGGGGCTCAAGGACTTCGCCGACATCGTCAAGTTCAAGAAGGAACTGGACGGCAAGATCTACGGCATCGAGCCGGGCAACGACGGCAACCGCACCATCCAGAGCATGATCGACAAGAACGCCTTCGGCCTGAAGGACGCCGGTTTCAAGGTGGTGGAGTCCAGCGAGGCGGGCATGCTGAGCCAGGTGGAGCGCGCCCAGCGGCGCGACACCGCAGTGGTGTTCCTGGGCTGGGAACCCCACCCGATGAACACCCGTTTCAAGATGAAGTACCTGACCGGTGGCGATGACTTCTTCGGCCCCAACTTCGGCCAGGCGACCATCTACACCAACACCCGCAAGGGCTACACCCAGGAGTGCAGCAACGTCGGCCAGTTGCTGAAGAACCTGTCGTTCACCCTGAACATGGAAAGCACCCTGATGGGCAACGTGCTGGACGACAAGATGAAGCCTGATGCGGCTGCCAAGGCCTGGCTCAAGCAGAACCCCCAGGTGCTCGAAACCTGGCTCGCCGGCGTGACCACCATTGATGGCAAACCAGGCCTGGAGGCCGTCAAAGCCAAGCTTGCCCAGTAAATCGCTTACGCCGGGCGGGCTCGCCCGCCCGGGCTGTTTTTTCCTTGCATGCGGACGTTCATTACCATGCTCACTGATCAGAAAATCCCCCTGGGACAGTACATCGCGGCTTTCGTAGAGTGGCTGACGAAACACGGTGCCAGCACCTTCGATGCGATCGCCACCACCCTGGAAGCGATGATTCACGGCGTGACGTTCGCGCTGACCTGGTTCAACCCCCTGGCCCTGATCGGCCTGATCGCCCTGCTGGCGCACATGATCCAGCGCAAATGGGGCCTGACCGTATTTGTCGTGCTGTCCTTTTTGCTGATCCTCAACCTGGGGTACTGGCAGGAAACCATGGAGACCCTGGCCCAGGTACTCTTCGCCACCCTGGTCTGCGTGCTCATCGGCGTGCCGCTGGGCATCCTCGCCGCGCACAAGCCGATGTTCTACACCGCCATGCGCCCGGTCCTGGACCTGATGCAGACCGTGCCCACCTTCGTCTACCTGATCCCGACCCTGACCCTGTTCGGCCTGGGCGTGGTTCCGGGCCTGATCTCCACCGTGGTGTTCGCCATTGCGGCGCCGATCCGCCTCACTTACCTGGGCATCTGCGACGTCCCGCAGGAGCTGATGGACGCCGGCAAGGCCTTTGGCTGCTCGCGACGCCAGTTGCTCACCCGTATCGAACTGCCGCATGCGATGCCCAGCATCGCCGCCGGCGTGACCCAGTGCATCATGCTGTCGTTGTCGATGGTGGTGATCGCAGCCCTGGTGGGCGCCGACGGCCTGGGCAAACCCGTGGTCAACGCACTGAACACCGCCGACATTTCCCTGGGCTTCGAAGCGGGCCTGGCGATCGTGCTGCTGGCCATCATGCTCGACCGTATCTGCAAGCAGCCGGAACTGCCGGCAAGGGGTGAGGCATGAGCATCATTCGTTTCGAAGACGTCGACGTCATCTTTTCCAACAAGCCGCGCGAGGCGCTGGCACTGCTGGACAAGGGCCAGACCCGCGAGCAGATCCTCAAGCAGACCGGCCTGGTGGTCGGCGTGGAAAAAGCCAACCTGGACATCAACAAGGGCGAGATCTGCGTGCTGATGGGCCTGTCCGGCTCGGGCAAGTCGAGCCTGCTGCGCTGCATCAACGGCCTCAACACCGTGAGTCGCGGCAAGCTGTTCGTCGAGCACGAAGGCAAGCACATCGACATTGCCCACTGCAGCCCGGCCGAGTTGAAGATGATGCGCACCAAGCGCATCGCCATGGTGTTCCAGAAGTTCGCCCTGATGCCCTGGCTGACGGTGCGCGAGAACATCAGCTTCGGCCTGGAGATGCAGGGTCGCCCGGAAAAGGAACGGCGCAAGCTGGTGGACGAAAAGCTCGAGCTGGTGGGCCTGACCCAATGGCGCAACAAGAAGCCCGACGAGCTTTCCGGCGGCATGCAACAGCGCGTCGGCCTGGCCCGCGCCCTGGCCATGGATGCCGACATCCTGCTGATGGACGAACCCTTCTCGGCCCTCGACCCGCTGATCCGCCAGGGTCTGCAGGATGAGTTGCTGGAGCTGCAGCGCAAGCTGAACAAGACCATCGTGTTCGTCAGCCACGACCTGGACGAGGCGCTGAAGCTGGGTAGCCGCATCGCCATCATGAAGGACGGCCGGATCATCCAGTACAGCAAGCCCGAGGAAATCGTGCTCAGCCCGGCGGACGACTACGTGCGCACCTTCGTCGCCCATACCAATCCGCTGAACGTGCTGTGCGGGCGCAGCCTGATGCGCAGCCTGGACAACTGCAAGCGGGTCAACGGTTCGGTGTGCCTGGACCCGGGTGGCGATTCCTGGCTGGACCTGGCCGAAGGCAACACCATCAAGGGTGCCCGGCGCAACGGCTCGCAACTGGACCTGCAGAACTGGGTACCGGGGCAAGCGGTGGAAGAACTGGGCCGGCGCCCGACTCTGGTGGATTCCAGCATCGGCATGCGCGAAGCCCTGCAAATCCGTTACCAGACCGGCAACAAGCTGGTGCTCCACGACAACCAGAAGGTGGTGGGGATCCTGGGCGACAGCGAGCTGTATCACGCGCTGCTCGGCAAGAACCTGGGCTGATGGCCGGAAACGAAAACGCCGCGACCCAGGTCGCGGCGTTGTTGTTTGAGCGGGACTAGAAGGTGCGGATTGCACCTGTTGCAGGAGCGGATATTGCGGTAAGCCACAAAGCGCTTCGCGGGCAAGCCCTGCTCCTACGCAGGAGCGAGGCTTGCCCGCGATACAGGCGACGCGGCACCCGGTGAGCCCGGGCCCGCGTCTACTTCAAGACTCAGCTATAGACCCGGCCCAGGAGCTGCCGATGGCTTTCGAACTGATCGAGCACATCACGGGTGATCTGATCCTGGGTGAAGCCCATCAAGTCGTATTCCTGGCTGCCGTTGTGCAGGTAGACCTCGGCACGGTAGTAGCGTGCGCGTTCTTCTGGCGCGTCGGCCGATTCGCTCGGCGCCGCCAGGTAGCCGTCCAGGCTCACTTCGTAGACGAAGGGGTTGCCCTCTTCCATCTCGATCCGCACGCCCATGCAACGCTTGGACTTGCCCAGCAGGGTTTGTACATCCAGGCCCTGGCCACGCAGCAGGCTCGCGGCCTCTTCCAGTGCCGGGGTCACGTGCTTGTCCATGAAGCGCTGCACCACCGCCTGGGTCGGCTGCAGGTCCAGCTGGGTCAGGCGCTCGCTGAAACCGCGACGGCCACGGGCAGCCAGCTCCGCTTGCTCCTGCTCGACCAGGGTGTCTTGGGCCATGGCCTTGTACAGGCCGAACATGAAGCACACCAGCACCACCGAGAATGGCAGGCCGGCCAGCACCACCATGGTCTGCATGGCCTGGAAGTTACCGGCGAACAGCAAGCCGATGGTCACCAGGGTGATCACGACCGACCAGAAGATCCGCAGCCAGTGCGGGGCGTCTTCGTCGACGTTACCGCCCTTGCAGGACAGGTTGGCCATCATCACCGCGCCGGAATCGGCCGGGGTCAGGAACAGGACGAAACCGACGAAGATCGACACGCCGATGACGATCTTCGACGCCGGGTAATGTTCGAGCAGCTGGTAGATCGCCATGGACGGCTGTTCCAGGGCCGTCTTGCCCAATTCCGCCACACCCTGGTTGAGCACCAGGTCCAGGGCCGAGTTGCCGAAGATCGACAGCCAGGCCAGGGTGAAGCCCAGCGGGATCAGCAGTACGCCAGCCACCAGCTCGCGCACGGTACGGCCACGGGAAATGCGGGCGATGAACATGCCGACGAAAGGTGCCCAGGAGATCCACCAGGCCCAGTAGAACAGGGTCCACAGGCCCAGCCAGCGATCGGACTTGGCACTGTCGCCTTCATACACATAAAGGTCGAAGGTCTTGAGCACCACACCGTTGAGGTAGTCTCCGGTGTTCTGCACGAAGCCGTTGAGCAGGTGCAGGGTCGGGCCGAACAGCAGGACGAAGATCAACAGGCCGCTGAACAGCACGATGTTCAGGTTGGACAGGCGGCGAATGCCGTTCTCCACGCCGGACACCGCGGCAATGGTCGCCACCGTGCTCATGACGATGATCACGATCAGCAGGTTGGTGTTGCTGTGCTCCATGCCGAACAGGTTTTCCAGGCCGGAAGACACCTGCATCGAACCGATGCCCAGGTTGGTCACCAGGCCCAGCAGGGTCACGAACATGCCGAAACCGTCCACCGCATGGCCTGCCGCGCCCTTGACCCAACGCTCGCCCACCAGCGGATAGAGTGCCGAACGCAGTGCCAGCGGCTGGTTGTGCCGGTAGGCGAAGTACGCCACCGCCAGGCCCACCAGGGCATAGATCGCCCAGCCGTGCAGGCCCCAGTGCAGGAACGTCAGTTGCAGCGCCTGGCGCGCGGCCTGGTTGCTGGCTGGCACGCCCTCGGGCGGGTTGAAGTAGTGGTCCAGGGGTTCGGAAGCACCGAAGTACAGCAGCGAGATGCCGATGCCGGACGAAAACAGCATGCCGGCCCAGGCGCCATAGCTGAAGTCCGGGGTGTCCTGCTTGGTTCCCAGCTTGAGCTTGCCGTAGGAGGAGAACGCCAGGCCCACCACGAACACCAGGTAGGCGGCGATCACCAGCATGTAGTACCAGCCGAAACTGCGGGACAGCCAGGCCTGGGCAACGTCCAGCATCTTGCCGGCCTCTTGCGGGGCGACGATCAGGATTGCAGTCAACAGCAGGATCAGCGCGGTCGAGGTGTAGAACACCCAACCGTTGACCCGCACCTTTTCCGGTGGGGTCTTTATAAGAGAGGCAGAACTCATTGCACAGATGCTCCAGGCAGTGCGAGAGAAGGACACAAGGCAACACGGCACCCGACCAATCGGTTAGTTGGCAGCCGATCGTCGGGTGATATAAAGACACCCCGAAAAAAGTCCGGTCCCACGGCGGCTGCGTTGCGAACCAGCGTCCCCGGCCTTGACCCGAACCCGTGGTTCGCCGTCAGGCCTGAAGCGTCTTGCCCATTCAACACGTCCGTCCTTACCGGTTCACGCCATGCCAACCCTGGGGTTCGGTCTTTTTCGGAGGTCGTTTTCCGCCATCTACATGCGGGAAGAATCCGTAGGCAGCGACGATTTGTCGCAGATCTTATTCTTTGTTGATTGAACGTTCAATCAAAACAAAATAGACTGGCCCGCAAGCCGACAGCCGTCATGCGTCTGCCGGCGGGCCTAAGGAGAGGTATCAGATGCCCAAGGTCGGTATGCAACCCATTCGCCGCCAGCAATTGATCGAAGCCACGCTGCAGGCGGTCGATCAGGTCGGGATGGGGGACGCCAGCATTGCGCTGATCGCCCGTTTGGCCGGTGTGTCGAACGGCATCATCAGTCACTACTTTCGGGACAAGAACGGCCTGATCGCAGCGACGATGGGTTACATCATGAGCATGCTCAACGAAGGCGTCCGAGCACGCCGCCAGGCCCTGACGGACGACAGCCCGCGCGCTCACCTGAAAGTGATCATCGAGGGCAACTTCGATGCCAGCCAGGTGAACGGCCCGGCAATGAAAACCTGGTTGGCCTTCTGGGCTTCCAGCATGCACCAGCCCGATTTGCACAGGTTGCAGCGGATCAACGACCACCGCTTGTATTCCAACCTGTGTTGCCAGTTCCGCCGCGCCCTGCCGCTCTACCATGCGCGCAAGGCAGCCCGCGGCCTGGCGGCTTTGATCGACGGTTTGTGGCTGCGTGGCGCCCTGTCGGGTGATGCATTCGACACCGACCAGGCGATACGGATCGCTTACGAATACATGGATCTACAACTGGCTAAGCAGGAGCGCTAGAGCACAACCAAGACGCTCGGCCTCTGCACGCCACTGACCAGCGCGCCCGAATCCAAGGGCACGCCCGGTGGCCAAGCCCATAACTCAATGCACTTGCGAGGACACTATGGCCCGTTTTGAACTGCAAAAACTCTACATCGACGGCGGCTACAGCGATGCCGGCAGCGACGCCACCTTCGATGCCATCAACCCGGCCAACGGTGAAGTTCTCGCACAAGTGCAACGTGCGACCAAGGAAGACGTGGAACGCGCCGTGGTCAGCGCCGAGAAGGGCCAGAAGTTCTGGGCCGCCATGACCGCCATGGAGCGCTCGCGCATCCTGCGTCGCGCCGTGGATATCCTGCGCGAGCGCAACGACGAGCTGGCCGCCCTGGAAACCCTGGATACCGGCAAGGCCTACTCCGAAACCAAGTATGTAGACATCGTCACCGGTGCCGACGTGCTGGAATACTACGCAGGCCTGGTACCGGCCATCGAAGGCGAGCAGATCCCGCTGCGCGACACCTCCTTCGTCTACACCCGCCGCGAGCCACTGGGCGTGGTCGCCGGCATCGGCGCCTGGAACTACCCGATCCAGATCGCCCTGTGGAAATCCGCTCCAGCCCTGGCTGCCGGCAACGCGATGATCTTCAAGCCAAGCGAAGTGACTTCGCTGACCACCCTGAAACTGGCCGAGATCTACACCGAGGCTGGTGTACCAGCTGGCGTGTTCAACGTCCTGACCGGCAGCGGCCGTGAAGTCGGCACCTGGCTGACCGAGCACCCGCGCATCGAGAAAGTCTCCTTCACCGGCGGCACCGACACCGGCAAGAAAGTCATGGCCAGCGCTTCGAGCTCCTCGCTCAAGGAAGTGACCATGGAACTGGGCGGCAAGTCGCCGCTGATCATCTGTGACGACGCCGACCTGGATCGCGCCGCCGACACCGCGATGATGGCCAACTTCTACAGCTCCGGCCAGGTCTGCACCAACGGCACTCGCGTGTTCGTACCGAGCCACCTGAAGGCTGCCTTCGAGGCCAAGATCGCCGAGCGCGTTGCCCGCATCCGCATTGGCAACCCAGAGAACGACGACACCAACTTCGGTCCGCTGGTGAGCTTCGCCCACATGGAGAACGTGCTGGGCTACATCGCCAAGGGCAAGGAAGAAGGTGCCCGCGTACTGTGCGGTGGCGAGCGCCTGACCGCTGGCGAATTCGCCAAGGGCGCCTTCGTCGCTCCGACCGTGTTCACCGACTGCACCGACGACATGACCATCGTCCGTGAAGAGATCTTCGGCCCGGTAATGAGCATCCTCACCTACGAGACCGAGGAAGAAGTGATCCGTCGCGCCAACGACACCGATTTCGGCCTGGCCGCCGGTGTGGTCACCCGCGACCTGAACCGCGCCCACCGCATCATCCACCAGCTTGAAGCCGGTATCTGCTGGATCAACGCCTGGGGCGAGTCCGACGCCAAGATGCCCGTCGGCGGCTACAAGCAGTCGGGCGTGGGCCGTGAAAACGGCATCAGCTCGCTGAACAACTTCACCCGCATCAAGTCGGTGCAGGTTGAGCTGGGCGACTACGCCTCGGTGTTCTAAGGCGAAATTCGCTTCGCCCGCGAGGCCGTCTTCGCGGGCAAGCCTCGCTCCTACAGAAGCACGCCAATCCCTTGTAGGAGCGAGGCTCGCCCGCGATCGAGTGCGCAGCACTCGCAATGGCCAGATCTGACCAATTTCAAAGAGGGTGCATTCAATGTCCCAAGAATTCGACTACATCATCGTTGGTGCCGGCTCCGCCGGTAACACCCTGGCGACCCGTCTGACCGAAGACGAAGGCGTCACCGTCCTGCTGCTGGAAGCCGGCGGCCCGGACTACCGTTTCGACTTCCGCACCCAGATGCCGGCGGCACTGGCATTCCCCCTGCAAGGCCGTCGCTACAACTGGGCCTATGAAACCGACGCCGAGCCCCACATGGACGGTCGTCGCATGGAATGTGGCCGTGGCAAGGGCCTGGGCGGCTCCTCGCTGATCAACGGCATGTGCTACATCCGCGGCAACGCCATGGACTACGACGGCTGGGCCAAGCTGCCAGGCCTGGAAGACTGGTCGTACCTGGACTGCCTGCCGTACTTCCGCAAGGCGGAAACCCGCGACATCGGCCCCAACGACTACCACGGTGGCGAAGGCCCGGTCAGCGTGACCACGCCCAAGGCCGGCAACAACCCGCTGTTCCACGCCATGGTCGAAGCCGGCGTGCAGGCCGGCTACCCGCGTACCGAAGACCTGAACGGCTACCAACAGGAAGGTTTCGGCCCGATGGACCGTACCGTGACGCCAAAAGGTCGTCGCGCCAGCACCGCTCGCGGTTACCTGGACACCGCGAAAAAGCGTTCGACCCTGACCATCGTTACCCATGCCCTGACCGACAAGGTCCTGTTCGAAGGCAAGCGCGCCGTGGGCGTGAGCTACCTGCAAGGCAGTACCGAAGAGCGCGTGGAAGCCCGTGCCCGCAAGGAAGTCATTGTCTGCTCCGGCGCCATCGCCTCGCCGCAGTTGCTGCAACGCTCCGGCGTCGGCCCGCGCGCCCTGCTGGAAAGCCTGGACATTGCGGTGGTCCACGACCTGCCTGGTGTCGGCGAGAACCTGCAGGACCACCTGGAGCTGTACCTGCAATACGCCTGCACCCAGCCGGTGTCGCTGTATCCATCGCTGCTGTGGTGGAACCAGCCGGCCATCGGTGCGCAGTGGCTGTTCAACGGCACCGGCATCGGCGCCAGCAACCAGTTCGAAGCCGGCGGTTTCATCCGTACCCGCGAAGAGTTCGAATGGCCGAACATCCAGTACCACTTCCTGCCGGTGGCGATTAACTACAACGGCAGCAATGGTGTGAAAGAGCACGGCTTCCAGGCGCACATGGGCTCCATGCGCTCGCCGAGCCGTGGCCGCGTGCAGCTCAAGTCCAAGGACCCGCGCCAGCACCCGAGCATCCTCTTCAACTACATGGCCACCGAGCAGGACTGGCAGGAATTCCGCGACGGCATCCGCCTGACCCGTGAAATCATGCAGCAGCCGGCCCTGGACCCTTTCCGCGGCCGCGAGATCAGCCCGGGCATCGAGGTGCAGACCGACGAGCAACTGGACAAGTTCGTCCGCGAGCACGCCGAGACCGCCTTCCACCCATCCTGCTCGTGCAAGATGGGCACCGACGAGATGGCGGTAGTGGATGGCCAGGGCCGCGTGCATGGCATGCAGGGCCTGCGCGTGGTGGATGCCTCGATCATGCCGATCATCACCACCGGCAACCTGAACGCACCGACGATCATGATGGCCGAGAAAATCGCCGACAAGATCCGTGGTCGTCAGCCGCTGCAGCGCAGCAAGGCCGCCTACTACGTGGCTGGCGAAGCCCCGGTACGTGGCAAGCCCCTGCGCGACGTAGCCGCCAAGGCGCAGTAAGCTCCAATGGCGCCGGCCGCAATGGCCGGCGCCTTCTGCTGTATTCCCCTGCGTTTCCCGCCTGGGCCTGTCTCGTCCAATGTGCCGACTGCGTCCTTGATCGCAGCCTCGGGCAACGGCTACAGTCTGCCCATCCGCTGCATCCCCTTCGTTCCACGGACTTTATCCCGAGCCCTGCGCGACCTATACCTGTAGGAGCCGGCCCGCCGTCGATAAGACCCGCAAGCCCCTGCTCTTCACAAGGAGGTCATCCATGTTCGACTTTCACCCCCAGCTCAAGCAGCGCTTCGCTGCCTTGCGCACGGGCGCCGAATTCTTTTCCCTGCGCTACGTGCGCGAGTCCGACCAGTACCTGTCGGTGCGCAAGAACGTTGCCGAACCCCCGCGCCTGGGACGTGACGAGGGGGCGATGCTGACCGTGCGGGTCGCCGGCGTGGAGGCCTACGCCGCCACCAACGACCTCTCGCAAGGTGGCCTGCAGGCGGCCCTGGAACGGGCCGAGCAACAGGCTCGGGTGATCGCCGCCCATGCCCTGCTGGACCTGCGCGAACAACCGGTTTCCAGCCATCGCGCCGACTACCTGTCGCCCAATCTGGAGCAGCCGTTCCCCAGCCTGAGCGATTGCTACCAGCTGCTGGGCGACGAGTCGGCCTCGGTGCCCAGGGATGAGCGCCTGGTGAACTGGCAGGTGGGCATCGGCGTGACCCAGGTCGAGCAGATCTACCTCAACAGCGCCGGGGCAGAGCTGCGCCAGGCCCAGCGTTTCGTCTACCCGGGCCTGGACGTCACCGCCTATGACGGCAGCGACAGCCAGACCCGCAGCCTTGGCCGGGAGAACTTCGGCCAGCAAGGTGCTGGCGACGTGATCAGCCGCTGCGGCCTGATGGGCGCCGCGCCCCGGGTCGCCGACCAGGCCCTGCAACTGCTGCTGGCTCCAAACACCCCGCAAGGCCCCCGCGACTTGCTGCTGATGCCGGACCAGATGATGCTGCAGATCCACGAGTCCATCGGCCACCCGCTGGAGCTGGACCGCATCCTGGGCGATGAGCGCAACTACGCCGGCACCAGCTTCGTCAAGCAGGCGGACTTCGGCCGACTGCAGTACGGCTCCCGGCTGCTCAACGTGACCTTCGATCCGGACATCCCCGAGGAATTGGCCAGCTATGGCCATGACGACGAGGGCACGGTCGCCAGCAAGCAGTTCCTGATCCGCGAAGGCCTGCTGGTACGCCCCCTGGGCGGTGCCATGTCGCAATACCGCAGCGGCCTGGAAGGTGTTGCCAACAGCCGCGCCAGCAGCTGGAACCGCGCCCCCATCGACCGCATGGCCAACCTCAACATCGAGCCTGGCGACCAGTCCCTGGACCAGTTGATCGGCGGTATCGAGCACGGCATCCTGATGTCCACCAACCGCTCCTGGTCCATCGACGACGCGCGCAACAAGTTCCAGTTCGGCTGCGAATGGGGCCAGCTGATCGAGAACGGTGAACTCAAGGGCGTGGTGAAGAACCCCAACTACCGGGGCATTTCCGCGCACTTCTGGCGCAACCTCAGCGCCGTCGGCAACCACGGCACGTTCCAGGTCCTGGGCACGCCCAACTGCGGCAAGGGCGAACCCAACCAGGTGATCCGCGTGGGCCATGCTTCGCCAGCCTGTGTATTCAGCAAGATCGACGTATTCGGAGGAGATGCCTGATGACCAGCACGACCAATCAGGCCCAGCAGTTCAAGACGCTGGTGCAGTGGCTCAAGGACGCGCTCCGCGAGTCGGAACAATTCACCCTGAGCTACGCGGCCGAATCCTCGGAGTTCATCCGCTTCAACCATGCCAAGGTGCGCCAGGCCGGCCAGGTACAGCAGGCCAGCCTGACTCTCAAGCTGATCGATGATGGCCGCCATGCGGACCTCGACATCACCCTGGGCAACGATCCCGAAGTGGACCGCCAGCGCCTGGCCGAAGGCTTGCAGCAGCTGCGCGAAACCCTGCCGTTGCTGCCAGCCGACCCGTACCTGATGCTCAACCATACCCACTGGCAGTCCCAGCATGAGCAAAGCCACCCGCTGCCCGGCAGCGAGCAGGTGGTGCAAGAAATCGGTCGTGCCGCTGCCGGCCTGGACCTGGTCGGTATCTATGCCGCCGGCCCCATCAGCCGAGGTTTTGCCAGCTCCAGCGGGGCCTTCGGCTGGCACCAGGCCAACAGCTTCAACTTCGACTTCAGCCTGTTCCACGAGAACGGCGAGGCGGTGAAGGCCAGCTACGCCGGCCATGCATGGAGCAGCGCAGGATTCGCCCAGCGCTTCGACCAGGCCCGCCAGCAACTGGAGTTCCTCGGCCGGCCGCTGCGTACCCTGGCTCCTGGGCAGTACCGTGCCTACCTGGCACCGGCAGCCCTGGAGGAAATCATGGGCATGCTGGCCTGGGGCGGTTTTTCGGCCCAGTCCATCGCCAGCAAGCACAGCTCGCTGCAGAAGCTCTATGCCGGCGACACCGCCCTCAGCCCACTGGTGTCCCTGGGCGAGCAGGTCAGCGGCTCACTAAGCCCGGCGTTCTCCGATGAAGGCTACCCGCGCAGCGACCTGGCCCTGATCACCGGCGGGGCGGCCGAAGCCCGCCTGATCAACTCGCGCAGCGCCGCCGAATATGGCCTGACCGCCAACGGCGCCGGCAGCGGCGAATACCCCAGCGCCCTGGACATGGCGGCCGGGCAGCTGGCCCAGCAGGACATCCTCAAGCAACTGGGCACCGGGCTGTACATCAGCAACCTGTGGTACCTGAACTACTCGGACCTGTCGGCCGCGCGCCTGACCGGCATGACCCGCTTTGCCACCTTCTGGGTGGAGAACGGCGAGATCCAGGCGCCGGTGAGCACCATGCGCTTCGACGACAGTGTCTACAGCCTGCTGGGCTCGCAGCTCGAAGCACTCACCGAGCAACGTGAGCTGCTGCTCTCGGCCAGCACCTACGGCCAGCGCCAGACCGCGTCGATGCATCTGCCCGGAGCACTGGTCAGCCGCCTGACGCTAACCTTGTAAAATCAACTTCAGGTTGCAAGCCACAAGCTTGCAACTTGAAGCTTGCAACTCACCTCTGTCGTTGTTGAGGTCCCATGCCCGAACGTCCGCCACTCGATGCCACCATCACCCGCTGGCTGCCCTGGGTGGTGGCCATCGCCTTCTTCATGCAGTCCCTGGACGGCACCATCCTCAATACCGCGCTGCCGGCCATGGCCAGGGACCTGGCCGAAGACCCGCTGCGCATGCAGGGCGTGGTGATCGCCTACATGCTCACCGTGGCGCTGCTGATCCCGGCCTCGGGCTGGATCGCCGATCGCTTCGGCACCCGCAACATCTTCTTCGGCGCGATCTTGCTGTTCAGCATCGGTTCGCTGCTGTGCGCCCTTTCCAGCTCCCTCGGCATGCTGGTTGGCGCCCGAGTGATCCAGGGCCTGGGGGGTGCACTGATGTTGCCGGTGGGACGCTTGGTGGTCCTGCGCGCCTACCCGCGCTCGGAGCTGGTGCGGATCATGGGCTTCATCACCATTCCCGGGCTGCTGGGGCCGCTGATCGGCCCGACCATGGGCGGCTGGATGGTGCAGTACCTGACCTGGCACTGGATCTTCCTGATCAACCTGCCGGTGGGCGCCATCGGCTGCTACGCGGTATGGCGTTTCATTCCCGACCTGCGGGGCAGCGAGCGCACACGCTTCGATGGCCTGGGCTTTTTGCTGTTCGGCGCGGCGATGGTGCTGATCACCGTCGCCATGGAAGGCCTGGGCGAACTGCACCTGCCGCACCTGCGGGTGATGTTGCTGCTGTTCGGCGGGCTGGCCTGCCTGGCGGCCTACTGGTTGCGCGCCGGGCATATCGAGAATCCGCTGTTCGCACCTTCGCTGTTCAAGGTGCGGACCTTCGCCGTGGGCATCCTCGGCAACCTGTTCGCTCGCCTGGGTAGCGGTGCGCTGCCATTCCTGGTGCCCCTGCTGCTGCAAGTGGCCCTGGGTTATTCCCCCTCCCAGGCCGGGATGAGCATGCTGCCCCTGGCAGCGGCGGCGATGCTGGCCAAATCCATTGCCCAGCCGCTGATCGAACGCCTGGGCTACCGCATCGTACTCACCGGCAACACCCTGGCCCTGGGCCTGATGCTGGCGAGCATGGGCCTGGTCAGCGAACAGACGCCCTACCCGCTGCTGCTGTGCATGCTGGCGGTGCTGGGGGCGATCAACTCATTGCAGTTCACGGCGATGAACACCGTGACCCTGATCGACCTCGACGATGCCGCCGCCAGCAGTGGCAACAGCCTGCTGTCGGTGGTGGCGCAACTGTCCCTGAGCCTGGGAGTGGCCTGTGCCGGCGCATTGCTGGGCGGCTTCACCGCCTCCATGGACAGTGGCAGCGGCGACACGGTGCTCGGTGCCTTCCAGTTGACCTTTGTCACCGTGGGCCTCATGGCCATGCTGGCGGCGGCGATCTTCCTCCAACTGTCGCCCACCGACGGCCGGAGGACGCGCAAGGTGCAGGAACATATCGAGCACTGATTGCCCTCCCCCTGTAGGAGCGGAGCTTGCCCGCGATAGCGATTCATCCGTCGACACCTGCATTGACTGACCGGGGGCCGTCGCGAGCAAGCTTCGCTCCTACAACATGGACCTGGGAGGCTCTGGCTACTTTTCGTCCAGAAATTGCAGGAAGGGTGAGCGGGACTGATACACTGCGCGACATTTTGTTTTGCAGGCCCGTCCCGTGACCACCATCGCCACCGCTTTTAATACCTTGCCCCTGTCTCCCGCCATGCTGGCCAACCTCGACTCTCTCGGGTATGCCCAGATGACGCCGATCCAGGCGCAAGGCTTGCCGGTGATCCTCAAGGGCCTGGACCTGATCGCCCAGGCCAAGACCGGCAGCGGCAAGACCGCCGCCTTCGGCATCGGCCTGCTGAATCCGATCAACCCGCGCTACTTCGGCTGCCAGGCCCTGGTGATGTGCCCGACCCGCGAGCTGGCCGACCAGGTTGCCAAGGAACTTCGCCGGCTGGCCCGCGCCGAAGACAACATCAAGGTCCTGACCCTGTGCGGCGGTGTGTCCTTCGGGCCGCAGATCGCCTCCCTGGAACATGGCGCCCATATCATCGTCGGCACCCCGGGGCGCATCTCCCAGCACCTGCGCAAGGGTTCGCTGAAACTCGACGGCCTCAACACCCTGGTGCTCGACGAAGCCGACCGCATGCTCGACATGGGTTTCTACGACCCGATCGAGGAAATCATCGCCTATACCCCGGAACGCCGGCAGACCCTGCTGTTCTCCGCCACCTACCCGGTGGGCATCAAGCAGCTGGCGTCGAAGTTCATGCGCGACCCGCAGCAAGTGAAGGCCGAGGCCCTGCATGCCGACAGCCAGATCGAACAGCGCTTCTACGAGATCTCCCCGGAAGATCGCATGGATGCGGTGGTCAAGGTGCTCAACCACTTCCGCCCGCAGTCCTGCGTGGCGTTCTGCTTCACCAAGCAGCAGGTGCAGGAAACCGTCGACCACCTGACCGCCAAGGGCATGTCCGCGGTGGGCCTGCACGGTGACCTGGAACAGCGTGACCGCGACCAGGTACTGGCGATGTTCGCCAACCGCAGCACCTCGGTGCTGGTGGCCACCGACGTCGCTGCCCGCGGCCTGGATATCGACGCCCTGGACATGGTGATCAACGTCGAGCTGGCACGGGATTCGGAAATCCACATCCACCGGGTCGGCCGTACCGGTCGCGCCGGCGAGAAAGGCATCGCCATCAGCCTGGTGTCGCCGTCCGAGGCCCACCGCGCCCAGGCCATCGAGCAGTTGCAGAAAGCCCCGCTGAACTGGGAGCAGATCGACAGCCTGAAGAGCCAGGGCGGCGGCCCGCTGCTGCCGGCCATGAGCACCCTGTGCATCGCCGCCGGACGCAAGGACAAGGTACGCCCAGGCGACATCCTCGGTGCCCTGACCGGCGAGGCCGGCATTCCCGGCACCCAGGTCGGCAAGATCGCGATCTTCGACTTCCAGGCCTATGTGGCCGTTGAACGGGACATCGCCAAGCAGGCTTTGCAGCGCCTCAACAGCGGCAAGATCAAGGGCCGTTCGCTGCGGGTACGAATCCTGTAACCCACCCCGCTCGATCTGTAGCCGCTGCCGCAGGCTGCGAACGACTCCGAAGGAGGCGCCGCTCTTGCGGCCGTGAAGCCCCTGCGGGGCTTGTCGCAGCCTGCGGCAGCGGCTACAGGTTCATTTGCCTGCACTCTCGAGGACACCGTTTTGCGCTCTACCGAAGTCGTGATCATCGGCGCCGGCGCCGCCGGCCTGATGTGCGCCCTGACTGCCGCTGGCCGTGGGCGCCAGGTGCTGGTGCTGGACCATGCCAACAAGGCCGGGAAGAAGATCCTGATGTCCGGCGGCGGCCGCTGCAACTTCACCAATATGTACACCGAGCCGGCCAACTTCCTTTCGCAGAACCCGCATTTCTGCAAGTCGGCCCTGGCCCGCTACACCCAGTGGGATTTCATCGGCCTGGTGGCCAAGCATGGCGTGCCCTACCACGAAAAGAAGCTCGGCCAGCTGTTCTGCGATAACAAGTCCAGCGACATCCTCGGCATGCTCCTGGACGAGTGCGACCAGGTCGGCGTCGAGCTGCACCTGGATACGTCGATCCAGCAGATCGAGAAGCTGGAGCCCGGCTACCTGCTGCAGACCACCCTGGGCCCGGTGCAGTGCCAGTCCCTGGTGATCGCCACCGGCGGCCTGTCGATCCCGACCCTGGGCGCCACCGGTTTTGGCTACCAGGTGGCCCGGCAGTTCGGCCATGAACTGCTGCCGACCCGCGCCGGCCTGGTGCCCTTCACCATCACCGACCAGTTGAAGGAGCTGTGCGGCGAGCTGTCCGGGACCTCGGTGGATTGCCTGGTGAGCTGCAACGGCCAGAGCTTTCGCGAGAACATCCTGTTCACCCATCGCGGCCTCAGTGGCCCGGCGATCCTGCAGGTTTCCTCCTACTGGCAGCCTGGTGACAGCGTCGAGATCAACCTGCTGCCGGACCACGACGCCCTGGACTGGCTGCACCAGCAGCAGGCCGAGCGCCCCAATAGCGAACTCAAGACGCTGCTGGGGGAGATCTTCACCAAGAAGATGGCCGGCCTGCTGGCCGATCACTGGTTCGCCTCCAAGCCGATGAAGCAGTACACCCCGGCGGAACTGTCGGAGGTGGCCGACAAACTGGGCAACTGGCAACTGGTGCCGGCGGGCACCGAGGGCTACCGCACCGCCGAAGTCACCCTGGGCGGGGTCGACACCCGCGAAGTGTCGTCCAAGACCATGGAATCGCTGAAGAGTCCGGGGTTGTACTTCATTGGCGAGGTGCTGGACGTCAGCGGCCACCTGGGCGGTTTCAACTTCCAGTGGGCCTGGGCTTCCGGCTACGCCGCCGCGCAGTACGCCTAGGGCGCTGGCCGGCGCGCCACCGAGGCCGGTGCCGATGAAAAACAACGGGAACAGAATTTGCTGTCGGATGTGACGGCGGCATTGCGCCGTCGTCAATACTGGCTCAATTTAGCGGCATCGCCCCGGAAGGCCTTCTCTCTTCATGTCATCGTCCTCTTTTCGCCAGTCCCTGCGCCGCCTCTGGGCGCTGGATAAATTCAGCTACAGCGTGCGGGTGTTCGTCGCCCTGACCGGCAGCATGGCGCTGTGCTGGTATCAGGACGAAATGAGCCTGCTGATCCCGCTGTTCCTCGGCATCATCGCCAGCGCCCTGGCGGAAACCGACGACAGCTGGCAAGGCCGCCTCAACGCCCTGGCGGTGACCCTGGTGTGCTTCAGCATCGCGGCCCTGTCGGTTGAGCTGCTGTTCCCCTACCCCTGGATCTTCGCCATCGCCCTGGCCCTGGCCAGTTTCGGCCTGACCATGCTCGGGGCCCTGGGCGAGCGCTACGGCGCCATCGCCTCGGCGACCCTGATCCTCGCGGTCTACACCATGATCGGTGTCGACCAGCGCGGCGGCGCGGTGATCGACTTCTGGCACGAGCCGCTGCTGCTGGTGGCCGGCGCCGCCTGGTATGGCGTGCTCTCGGTGCTGTGGCAGGCGCTGTTCTCCAACCAGCCGGTACAGCAGAGCCTGGCGCGGCTGTTCCGTGAACTGGGGTACTACCTCAAGCTCAAGTCCTCGCTGCTCGAACCGATCCGCCAGTTGGACATCGAGGCCCGACGCCTGGAGCTGGCGCAACAGAACGGCAAGGTGGTGGCGGCCCTCAACACCGCCAAGGAAATCATCCTGCACCGGGTCGGCAATGGCCGGCCGGGGTCGAAGGTCAGCCGCTACCTGAAGCTGTATTTCCTCGCCCAGGATATCCATGAGCGCGCCAGCTCCTCGCACTACCCCTACAACGCCCTGGCCGATGCCTTTTTTCACAGCGACGTGCTGTTCCGCTGCCAGCGCCTGTTGCGCCAGCAAGGCAAGGCCTGCCGGGCGCTGGGGGAGTCGATCCAGATGCGCCAGCCGTTCGTCTATGACTCGGGGTTCGCCGAGGCCCTGAGCGACCTGCAAGCCTCGCTGGAACACCTGCGCATCCAGAGCAACCCGGCCTGGCGCGGACTGTTGCGCTCGCTGCGGGCCCTGGCCGCCAACCTCGGCACCCTCGATCGCCTGCTCAGCGACGCCAGCAACCCCGACGCCCTGGCCGATGCCACCGACAGCAGCCTGCTGGACCGCTCGCCACGCAACCTCAAGGATGTCTGGACCCGCCTGCGTACCCAGCTGACACCAACTTCGTTGCTGTTCCGCCATGCCCTGCGCCTGCCCCTGGCGCTGAGCATCGGTTACGGCATGGTGCATTTGATCCACCCCTCCCAGGGCTACTGGATCATCCTCACCACGCTGTTCGTCTGCCAGCCCAACTACGGCGCTACCCGGCGCAAACTGGGCCAGCGGATCATCGGTACGGCCATCGGCCTGACCATCGCCTGGGCGCTGTTCGACCTGTTCCCCAACCCCCTGGTGCAGTCGATGTTCGCCATCGCCGCTGGCGTGGTGTTCTTCACCAACCGCACCACCCGCTACACCCTGGCCACCGCCGCCATCACCCTGATGGTGCTGTTCTGCTTCAACCAGGTGGGCGACGGTTATGGGCTGTTCCTGCCACGGCTGTTCGATACGCTGCTGGGCAGCTTGATCGCCGGGCTGGCGGTGTTCCTGTTCCTTCCAGACTGGCAAGGCCGGCGCTTGAACAAGGTGCTGGCCAACACCCTGACCTGCAACAGCATCTACCTGCGCCAGATCATGCAGCAGTACGCTGCCGGCAAGAGCGACGACCTGGCTTACCGCCTGGCCCGGCGCAACGCCCACAACGCCGACGCGGCGCTGTCCACCACCCTGGCCAACATGCTCATGGAGCCTGGGCACTTTCGCAAGGAAGCGGACGTGGGCTTTCGCTTTCTGGTGCTGTCCCACACTCTGCTCAGCTATCTCTCGGGCCTGGGCGCACACCGTGGCACGCAGCTACCCGATGAGGTCCGCGAACACCTGATCGGTGGTGCGGGAGCCAGCCTGGCAGCCAGCATCGACGAGATCGCCCAGGGGCTGGCCAGCAAGACACCCATTGCCATCCAGAGCGATGCCGAGGAGGCCTTGGCCAGCGAGCTGGAGCAGATGCCGGATGACATTGACGAGGAACAACGCCTGGTGCAGACCCAGCTGGGGCTGATCTGCCGCCAGTTGGGCCCGTTGCGGACCCTGGCGGCACACCTCATAAAAGCCGCCTGAGGGCAGCGGCAAGCACCCCGCGAGTGGTCTCGGCTTGCCGCGTCTCCTACATGCCGTGCTGGCGCAGCAACCGGGCGTAGCTGCCATCGGCCTTCATGGCGGCGATCTCGCGATCGAACCCGGCGACGATCTGGGCATGGTCGGGGTTCTTCAGGCTGACCAGGATATGCAGGCTGTTCTCGCTCAGGGGCTTGGGCAGGAATTCCACGGCATTGCGCACCCTGGGTGACTCCCGGGCCAGGTAGTAACGAGCGACGTATTCATCCTCCAGGGTCAGCTTGACCCGGTCTGCCGCGAGCATGCGCACGGCCATGGCGAAGTTGTGCACCGGCACTTTCTGCAGGGCCGAATCGT
Organism: Pseudomonas sp. L5B5; assembly: GCF_020520285.1. Lineage (NCBI taxonomy): Bacteria > Pseudomonadati > Pseudomonadota > Gammaproteobacteria > Pseudomonadales > Pseudomonadaceae > Pseudomonas > Pseudomonas sp. L5B5. The sequence continues at coordinate 4,691,990 of NZ_CP084742.1, read as the reverse complement.
TGTCGAACTCGGAGGAATAGGCATACCCACGGACCACGGCAATGGGGTACTCGTGCAGTTGCTTGAGGTTGTTGTACTCCAGCGGGGCATCCTTGCGCTTGAGGAAGCGAATCCGGTTGACCAGGTATTCCGCAGAGAACTGCCCCAGCCGGGTGCGCTCATCGTTGTACCAGGCATTGATCAGCACGTCGTAGCGCCCCTCGCCGATACCCAGCAGGGCCCTGGCCCAGGGCACCTGTTCGAAGTCACTGGCATACCCGGCACGTGCCAGGGCGGTACTGACGATATCTGTCGCCACTCCCCCATTGACCAGGGTCGCGTCGGTGAAAGGAGGCCAGGCATCAGCCACCAGGCGCAACTTCTCTGCAGAAGCGCCCTGGCCCAGCAACAGCAATCCGATCAAAGCCAAAGCCCGATGCAATCGCAGCATGCTTAAAGATCCTTAGCGGGCACAGGGCCCAGCGCGTTCCAGCCTACACTCGAGGGCCACGCAACGAGCGGCCCAGCTCCTAACATTAGCTCATCACAGCCAATGCACAGAACTTGCAAAACAGATTACACAAAGAAGGGAAAAGCCTGTGAACGCAGTAGTGGCATTTTGACCCATCTCACAGAAACGAACGCCATGCACCAGCCGACAAGACATCCACCGGCGATGTGCTTACTATTTCGCGCAGTACCTTCAACAGGATAAGAACATGACCGTCGAATGGGTCTGCAAGCACCACACCGATCTGGGCAAGGAACAGCTCTACGCCATCTTGCAACTGCGCACCGAGGTTTTCGTCGTGGAACAGAAGTGCCCCTATCAGGAGGTCGACGGCCGCGACCTGGAAGGCGATACCTGCCACCTGATGGCCTGGGACGGCGACCGACTGGTGGCGTACCTGCGCCTGCTGGACCCGATCTCCCAGGGCGGCGACGTGGTGATCGGCCGGGTGGTGATCGCCGAGCAGGCCCGGGGCAAGGGCCTGGGCCATACGCTGATGGAACAGGCACTGAAGCAGGCACAGCGGCACTGGCCCGACACACCGATCTACCTCTCGGCCCAGGCCCACCTGCAGGCCTACTACGGCCGCTATGGCTTCAGCGTGGCAGGCGAGCAGTACCTGGAAGACGGCATCCCGCACATCGGCATGCGCCGCAACTGATTGTCAGGGATAACCCAGTACGGCCTTGATCTGTCCCAGGTTGGGCTCGATCCAGCCCTTGTCGATGGCTCCCCAACTGTGGACCCGGTAATGCCCGGCATGATTGCGGGCGCCGTCCTGCTGTTCGAACTGGCAGACGATGTCCAGGTCGGCCAGGGCGGCGATGGTGTCCTGCGCGGTACGCCGAGGCATGCCGGTGACCTCGGTCAGCGCCGGCACGCTGCTGGCCAGGCCACTGTCGATCAGGTACGCCACGTACAGGCGGCGGTAGAAACTGCTCTTGGTCTTGCTCACATCCATCGCCCACTCCTTGCTAGTGCGCAGCACCCGTCTTCGCTTGCAGGTCGCGCCAGGTGAGGTAGACCCGCAGGTCGAACTCCAGTTGGTGATAGCCCGGCAGCATGTGCTCGCAGAGCTTGTAGAACGCCTTGTTGTGGTCCGATTCCTTGAAGTGCGCCAGCTCGTGCACCACGATCATGCGCAGGAACTCCGGTGCAGCCTCCTTGAACAGCGAAGCGATGCGGATTTCCTTCTTGGCCTTGAGCTTGCCGCCCTGCACCCGGGATACCGTGGTGTGCAGGCCCAATGCGCGATGGGTCAGGTCCAGGCGGTTGTCGAACAGTACCTTGTCGATGGCCGGAGCGTTGCGCAGGTAGTCCTGCTTGAGCTCCAGGGCATAGCTGTACAACGCCTTGTCGCTCTGTATCCCGTGCTTGTTCGGGTAACGCTTGTCCAGGTACTCGCCCAGGCGCTCCTCGGCAATCAGTTGGCGCACCTGCTCTTGCAGGGTAACGGGATAGGCCTGGAGGTATTTCAGTGCGGTCATGGGAAGCGGCGACAGGTGCAGGGGCCGTCAGTTTAGCGAATTCAAGCCTGCAGTGCGTCCCAGTCGAAGGGCTGGGCGAACTGGCTGGCGCTGGCGGACGTCAACGGCCGTGCCACCAGGAACCCCTGTACGTACTCGCAACCGTTGTCCTTGAGCCAGCGATACTGCTCCAGGGTCTCCACGCCCTCGGCAATCACCAGCAGGTCGAACTGCTTGCACAGGTCGATCACACAGCGGGCGATCGCGGCGTCCCGCGGTGAGGTAAGCAACCGCGCGATCAGATGCCGGTCGAGCTTGAGGGTGTCCAGCTGCAGGTCACGCAGAAAGGCCAGGCAGCAGCTGCCGGAACCAAAATCGTCGAGGGCCACGCGGACTCCCAGCTGGTGCAGTTGCTGCAATTGCTTGCGAGTCTCGCCCAGGTTCTGGGTGAGCGCCGCCTCGGTGACCTCGACTTCCAGTTGCCGCGGTTGCAGGCCATTGCGCAGCAGCACCTGGCGCAGCTCGGCCGCAAGATTGGGCATGCTGAACTGGGTAGCGCTGAGACTGACGCTGAGAACCAGGTCAGGGCTGAACACCTGCTCCCAGTCCTTGCGCTGTGCACCGCCCTGCTGGTAGATCCAGCTGCCCAGCAGACTGATCAGCCGGGCCTCTTCCAGCAAGGGCAGGAACAACCCCGGGGGCACGTCGCCGACACTCGGATGGCGCCAGCGCAACAGGGCTTCGAACCCACGCAGGCGACCATCGGCGATGGCGACCTGAGGCTGGTACACCAGGGTGAACTCCTTGCGCTCCACCGCACTGCGCACGCTTTCCTCGAGCATCAGCCGTGACCGCGCACGGCCGTTCATCTCATGGTCGTAGTAGCGGTACTGCTGGCGGCCCGCTCGCTTGGCCTCGTACATGGCGATATCCGCAGCCCGTAGCAAGCCGTCCAGGTTGGAGCCGCAATCGGGATAGATGGCGATGCCGATACTGGCGCCCAGCACCACATCCATGCCGTCGATCTGCTGAGTGATGGACAGGCGCTCGATCAGCCGCTCGGCCACTTTTGCGGCCTGCTCGGGAAAACCCAGCTCCAGCAACGCGGTGAACTCGTCGCCGCCCATGCGCCCGATGATGTCGAACGAGTGCAGGCACTCCTTCAACTGCTCCGAGACCCAGCGCAGTATTCGATCGCCGGCGTCATGCCCAAGGGTATCGTTGATCCGCTTGAAGCCATCCAGATCCAGGTACAGCAGGACCAGGGACTTTCCCGAGCGGTCACTGCGCAACAGGATGCTCTCCACTGTTTGGTAGAAACCCCGGCGATTGAGCAGACCGGTCAAGGGATCGGTAACCGCCTGGTACTCCAGTTGCTGGTGCAGGTGCCGCACTTCGGACATGTCCAGCAGGGTCACCACCATGGCCTTCTGTTCGCTCGGCAACGGGGCGCAGGACAGCGCCACGTTGATCTGCTGACCGGGGACGGTGCGCAACAGGGCGTCATGCAGGCGGAAGGTCTCGCCTCGGCGATAGCTGGCGTACAACTCGGAAACACGCCAATCGGGAACATGGGGTTTTTGCAGGTAATCAAGGAAAGCCGAACCCTCGAGCTCCTTCACCTGCGCGTTGAGCAGACGCGACACCGCAGGATTGGCAAAACGTATCCGGCCCTCTTCGTCCACCACCAGGATGCCTTCGGCGGCGTTTTCCAGTACCGATGCATTGAATGCCCGGGCGACTTCCAGGTCGTGGCTCAGATGCTGCAGGGCCCGGCGGTTACGCTGGTGCTCCAGCAGTGCCTGGACCTTGGGCTTGAGGATCTGCGGGTCGAAAGGCTTGAACAGGTAGTCGACCGCGCCATTGGCATAGCCCTTGATCACGGCGTCCTGGGATTGCTCGTTGGCGGTAAGGAAGATGATCGGCGTCAAGCGTGTACGCTGGCTGCCGCGCATCAAGCGGGCCACCTCGAAACCATCCATGCCCGGCATCTGCACATCGAGCAGGACCAGGTCCACCTCATGCTCGAGCAACAGGCTCAGCGCCTCGACACCCGAAGCGGCGGTCATCACACGCCAGTCCTGACGCTGCAACAATGCGCGCATGCTCAGGAGGTTCTCAGGATAGTCATCGACGATCAGAAGAGTGGAGTGCCCCTCGGCTGTCTCCGGTTGCACGCATTCCATGCTGCTTCTCTTGTCTGTAGTAAGACTGTACGAGTGAGAAAACCTGACAAAAACTGAGGTTTCACTCTAGTCCCGGAAATTCAAAAGCAGAAGCTGTCCTGGAGCCATCACTTGGCCAATGGCCCCTGCACCCGACTAACGGTCACAGTTTTGCCGCATTGGCATCGGTACACATGGCACTTGGACACTTTGATGGCGCCATTTTTCTGCCGTACGGTGCTTGCCGAGTCGCGGTCACGAAGGCTAAAAAACAACCCGAGAAGTGCAGCCTAAAGCCTTCGGCAAGCTGCACCCGGCACACCCTTGCGGAACCTTCATCCATGATCGATCTGGCAACCTGGAACCTAAGCGTTCCCGTCGGCAGCCCACCGGCAACCATCGACACTCCGACCCTGGTCAAGGGCTTCAAGAACCGCTACTTCCATTCCGACTCCGGCACGCTGTTCTTCTGGTCGCCGGTCACCGGCTCGAAGACCGAGAACGCCATCTACCCCCGCACCGAATTGCGCGAAACCTACGCCAACGGCACCCTGCGCAACTGGACCTACCCCGAGGCCGACAACCTGCTGCGCGCCACCCTGGCGGTGAACCAGGTGCCCTCCTCGGGCAAGATCGTCATTGGCCAGATCCATGCCTACAACAGCACCCGGCCCCTGGTGAAGCTGGAATACCAGTACAAGGCCGGCCAGGGCAGCGGCAATATCGTCGCCAAGGTCCGCATGCGACCCGACGACAGCCAGTCGCGGGTCATCGACGTCGCCAAGAACGTACCGCTGGATCGCTCGTTCTCCTACCTGATCCACCTGAGCCCGGCAGGTGTGCTGGGCGTCAGCGCCGCCGGTTACCAGTGGGACACCCGGCTGGGGGCCGCCTGGCGGAACAAACCGCTGTACTTCAAGGCTGGGGTCTATGTCCAGGACAACACCGGCTACACCAGCGAGGGCGGCAAGGTGACCTTCTCCAAGCTGGACATCGACCACAACAGGAGCTGAGCCACCACGCAGGCAAAAAAAAGCCCGCATCGCTGCGGGCTTTTTCATTCATGACCGAGGCTTAGTTGACCTTGGCGTTCAGCTCACCCTTGAGGTAGCGCTGGAACATCGCTTCCAGGGAGATCGGCTTGATCTTCGAAGCGTTGCCGGCGGTGCCGAAGGCTTCGTAGCGAGCGATGCACACGTCGCGCATGGCAGTCACGGTAGCACCGAAGAACTTGCGCGGATCGAACTCGCTCGGGTTGGTGGCCATCAGGCGACGCATGGCACCGGTGGACGCCAGGCGCAGGTCGGTGTCGATGTTGACCTTGCGCACACCGTACTTGATGCCTTCGACGATTTCCTCGACCGGCACGCCGTAGGTTTCCTTGATGTCGCCACCGTACTGGTTGATGATCGCCAGCCACTCTTGCGGAACCGACGAAGAACCGTGCATCACCAGGTGGGTGTTGGGGATGCGCTTGTGGATTTCCTTGATACGGTCGATGGCCAGCACGTCACCGGTAGGCGGCTTGGTGAACTTGTAGGCACCGTGGCTGGTGCCGATGGCGATCGCCAGGGCGTCGACCTGGGTCTTCTTGACGAAGTCCGCGGCCTCTTCAGGATCGGTCAGCATCTGGCTGTGATCCAGCACGCCTTCAGCACCGATACCGTCTTCTTCACCGGCCATGCCGGTTTCCAGGGAACCCAGGCAGCCCAGCTCGCCTTCCACCGACACGCCGCAGGCGTGGGCCATGGCCACGGTCTGCTGGGTGACGCGCACGTTGTACTCGTAGTCGGTCGGGGTCTTGCCGTCTTCACCCAGGGAGCCGTCCATCATCACCGAGCTGAAGCCCAGCTGGATGGAACGCTGGCAGACGTCCGGGCTGGTGCCGTGGTCCTGGTGCATGCACACCGGGATGTGCGGGAATTCTTCGATCGCCGCCAGGATCAGGTGGCGCAGGAACGGGGCACCGGCGTATTTGCGAGCACCGGCGGAAGCCTGGACGATCACCGGGGAGTCAGTCTTGTCAGCGGCTTCCATGATGGCGCGCATCTGTTCAAGGTTGTTGACGTTGAAGGCTGGGACGCCGTAGCCGAACTCGGCTGCGTGGTCCAGCATCTGGCGCATGCTGATGAGTGCCATTGTGTGTATCTCTCCCGGACGAGGGTCGTTAATCGTGCAAGCCTGCCGTAGCGGCGACTGCTATTCAAGTGATTGCAGATCGGGGGTCAGCCCGCTCTGCGGATTCGTTACTTCATCAATTTCAAGAGCCCTGTGTCCCTGCATGAGCGAGGCTTGCCCGCGATAGCGATCGGCCTGGCGACATCCATCACCAATGTCCGGGCCTCATCGCGAGCAAGCTTCGCACCTACAGGTTCAGCATCGGTTCCCGGCCTACGGCGCTTTGCAGCCGCGGCCGATCAGGTCATTGGTAGCGACCCAGTAGACCAGGCCTTCCTCACCCTTGACGTGAAACGCCAGCATGTCATCGCTGTACAGCGAACCCGAACCACTGGGCTCGAGTTTCAGGCGGCGAACCTGATCATCGCCGCCAAGGCGCACGTCGACAGCGTTGCGGCTATCGTCGGTGTAGCGCCAGAGCACTTGTGCCTGGCTGTCGCATACCCAGGTGGTCCAGTTGTCGGTGGTTGGCGACTTGAGCAGGTGCAGGTCGGCGCACCCGCCAAGCAACCCCAGCATCGCCACGGCGATCAAAGCTTTCATCAATATTCCTTGGCTGGCGGCCTTGGGCCCCGGCACGTCGTATTGTCCAATCAGACCCATCAAGGGCAACCCTGTTCCCTTACCTTTGACGGAGTCTCGTACTTCTCCAGGCCCTCGGGCCCCAGGCGCTTGTTGATCACCGGAGCCGTCTCGGCCTGCCAGTCGGCCTGATAGCAACCTTTTCCCTGCCTGTCGGCATCATCCGCGGGCTTGGCCTGCGGAGTGGCCGAGCACCCCGCGAGCCAGGCTGCCGCGAGCAAAAGTGGCAACATCTTGACCATCAGAACACTCCTTTGCCCGGCCAACGGACAGCTCAGGCCTTCGCCCGGGCTTCCAGGACTTCGACCGCCGGCAGCACCTTGCCCTCGACGAACTCGAGGAAAGCACCACCACCGGTGGAAATGTAGGAGATCTGCTGGGCCACGCCATACTTGTCGATGGCCGCCAGGGTATCGCCACCACCGGCGATGGAGAACGCCGCGCTGTCGGCAATGGCCTGGGCCAGCACCTTGGTACCGTTGCCGAACTGGTCGAACTCGAACACGCCGACCGGGCCGTTCCAGAGAATGGTCCGGGACGACTTGAGCAGCTCGGCGAAGTGCGCAGCGGTTTGCGGACCGATGTCCAGGATCATGTCGTCGGCTGCCACGTCGGCGATAGCCTTGACGGTGGCCTCGGCGCTTTCGGCGAACTCCTTGGCAACCACCACGTCCACCGGCAGCGGCACGCTGACCTTGGCAGCAATGGCACGGGCAGTCTCCAGCAGGTCCGGCTCGTACAGCGACTTGCCTACCGGATGGCCGGCAGCGGCCAGGAAGGTGTTGGCGATACCGCCACCGACGATCAACTGGTCACAGACCTGGCTCAGGCTGTTGAGCACGTCCAGCTTGGTGGAAACCTTGGAGCCGGCAACGATCGCCGCCATTGGTGTGGCCGGAGCACCCAGGGCCTTGCCCAGCGCGTCCAGCTCGGCTGCCAGCAGCGGGCCTGCTGCCGCCACCTTGGCGAACTTGGCCACGCCATGGGTCGAGCCTTCGGCGCGGTGAGCCGTGCCAAAGGCATCCATCACGAATACATCGCACAGGGCCGCGTATTGCTGGGCCAGCTCGTCGGCGTTCTTTTTCTCGCCCTTGTTGAAGCGCACGTTTTCGAACAGCACGACATCGCCGGCCTTGACCTCGACACCACCCAGGTAGTCGGTCACCAGCGGTACTTCACGGCCCAGGGCGCGAGTCAGGTAGTCGGCTACCGGCTTGAGGCTGTTCTCGGCCGAGAATTCGCCTTCGGTCGGGCGGCCCAGGTGCGAGCAGACCATCACCGCCGCGCCTTTTTCCAGGGCCAGCTTGATGGTCGGCAGCGAAGCCAGGATACGCGCGTCGCTGGTGACAACACCGTCCTTGACTGGGACATTGAGGTCTTCGCGGATCAGCACGCGCTTACCTTGCAGATCGAGGTCGGTCATCTTCAACACGGTCATGGGTCGCAATTCCTGGGTTACTGAATATTGGAAACAGGGAGTGGAGCGGCTGTTCGCAGGTAATGTTGCGCAACATCCAGCATCCGATTGGCAAAACCCCATTCGTTGTCGAACCAGGCCAGGATGTTCACCAGCCTGGGGCCGGAAACGCGGGTCTGACTGGCGTCGACAATCGCCGAGTGGGGGTCGTGGTTGAAATCGCAGCTGGCGTGCGGCAATTCCGTGTAGGCCAGCAGGCCCTTGAGCGGCCCGCTGGTAGCAGCCTCGCGCAGGATCCGATTGACCTCGGCGGCGTCGGTGTCGCTCACCATCTGCATGGTGATATCCAGGCAGGACACGTTGACCGTCGGCACTCGTACCGCTTTGGCCTGGATTCGCCCGGCAAGTTCCGGCAGCAGGCGCTCGATACCCCGGGCCAGGCCGGTGGACACCGGAATCACCGACTGGAAGGCCGAACGCGTGCGGCGCAGGTCCTCGTCGTGATAGGCGTCGATCACCGGCTGGTCGTTCATCGCCGAGTGGATGGTGGTGATCGACACGTACTCCAGGCCGAGGGCCTGGTCCAGCAGGCGCAGCAGCGGCACGCCGCAGTTGGTGGTGCAGGACGCGTTGGACACCAGCAGCTCGTCGCCGCTCAGGCAGTCCTGGTTCACTCCGTAAACGATGGTGGCGTCGACATCCGCCTCGCTGGCCATCGGCTGGGAAAACAGCACCCGCGGTGCGCCGGCGCCGAGGAAGCGCTGGCCGTCCTCACGGGTGTGGTAGGCACCGGAACACTCCAGCACCAGGTCGATGCCCAGGGATGCCCAGTCGATGCCTTCAGGGGTGGCACTGCGCAAGACTTTCACGCAGTTGCCATTGATATGCAGACAATCACCATCGACCGTCACCTCGCCGGGAAACCGGCCGTGGGTGGAGTCGAAGCGCGTCAGGTATTCGACGCTGGCCATGTCGGCCAGGTCGTTGATGGCCACGATCTCGAATCCGGCCGCAGCCCCTCGCTCGAACAGAGCACGCAAGACGCAACGACCAATCCGGCCGTAGCCGTTGAGTGCAACTTTGTAGGGACGCGGTTGAGGCATGGAGTTCTCGATTACCGGGGTGAATCCATCAGTGCAACGTTCGCTGCTCGATTATCATCGCGGGCAAGCTCCGCTCCTACAGGATCTCGGTGATCTGTAGAAGCGAGGCTTGCCCGCGAATAACAGCAGATAACGCAACCAGCGGACTTAGTCTTCCAGCAGCTCTTCGGCCTGGCTCAGGATGTTGTCCAGAGTGAAGCCGAACTCTTCGAACAGCGCTGGCGCTGGCGCCGACTCGCCGTAGGTGGTCATGCCGATCACGCGGCCTTCCAGGCCCACGTACTTGTACCAGAAGTCGGCATGGGCGGCTTCGATGGCAATCCGCGCACCCACCTGCAGCGGTAGGACCGCCTGCTTGTAACCGGCGTCCTGGGCATCGAACACAGTGGTGCACGGCATGGATACCACACGCACCTTGCGACCCTGCTCGGTCAGTTTGTCGAAGGCCTGCACTGCCAGGCCAACTTCCGAACCGGTAGCGATGAGGATCAGCTCAGGTTCGCCTGCACAGTCCTTCAACACATAACCACCGCGGCTGATGTCGGCGATCTGGCCGGCATCACGGGTTTGGTGTTGCAGGTTCTGGCGGGAGAAGATCAACGCCGAAGGACCGTCCTTGCGCTCCAGCGCGTACTTCCACGACACCGCCGATTCCACGGCGTCGGCTGGACGCCAGGTATCGAGGTTGGGAGTGGTGCGCAGGCTGGTCAACTGCTCGATCGGCTGGTGGGTCGGGCCGTCTTCGCCCAGGCCGATGGAGTCATGGGTGTAGACCTGGATGACCCGCAGCTTCATCAGCGCCGACATGCGCACCGCGTTGCGGGCGTATTCCATGAACATCAGGAAGGTCGCGCCGTAAGGCACCAGGCCGCCGTGCAAGGCAACGCCGTTCATGATGGCGGTCATGCCGAACTCGCGCACGCCGTAGTACATGTAGTTGCCGCTGGCGTCTTCGGCGCTGACGCCCTTGCAGCCTTTCCACAGGGTCAGGTTGGACCCGGCCAGGTCCGCCGAACCACCGAGAAACTCGGGCAGCAGCGGGCCGAAGGCATTCAGGGTGTTCTGGCTGGCCTTGCGGCTGGCGATGGTCTCGCCCTTGGCCGCCACTTCGGCGATGTAGGCATCGGCCTTCGCGGAGAAGTCAGCCGGCAGGTCACCCGCCAGGCGACGTACCAGTTCGTTGGCTTCGGTCGGGAACGCTGCGGAATAGGCCGCGAAACGTTGATCCCATTCGGCCTCGGCAGCGCGACCGGCTTCCTTGGCGTCCCACTCGGCATAGATGTCGGCAGGAATTTCGAACGGGCCATGGTTCCACTTCAGGGCCTCGCGGGTCAGGGCGATCTCCTCGGCACCCAGTGGTGCGCCGTGGCAGTCTTCCTTGCCCTGCTTGTTCGGCGAACCGAAACCGATGGTCGTCTTGCAGCAGATCAGGGTTGGCAGCGGGCTCTTGCGCGCAGTGTCGATGGCCGTCTTGATCTCTTCCGGATCGTGGCCGTCGACGTTGCGGATCACCTGCCAGTTGTAGGCTTCGAAGCGTTTCGGGGTGTCGTCGGTGAACCAGCCCTCGACTTCGCCGTCGATGGAGATGCCGTTGTCATCGTAGAACGCAATCAGCTTGCCCAGGCCCAGGGTACCGGCCAGGGACGCCACTTCGTGGGAAATGCCTTCCATCATGCAGCCATCACCCAGGAACACGTAGGTGTGGTGGTCGACGATGTCATGACCTGGACGGTTGAACTGCGCCGCCAGGACTTTTTCCGCCAGGGCGAAACCCACGGCATTGGCCAGGCCCTGGCCCAGCGGGCCAGTGGTGGTTTCCACACCCGGGGTGTAGCCGAATTCCGGGTGGCCCGGGGTACGGCTGTGCAGTTGGCGGAAATTCTTCAGATCGTCGATCGACAGGTCGTAGCCGGTCAGGTGCAGCAGCGAGTAGATCAGCATCGAGCCATGGCCATTGGACAGCACGAAGCGGTCACGGTCGGCGAAGGATGGATTGCTCGGGTTGTGCTTGAGGTAGTCACGCCACAGTACTTCGGCGATATCCGCCATACCCATCGGCGCACCCGGATGGCCGCTGTTGGCTTTTTGCACGGCATCCATGCTGAGGGCACGAATGGCGTTGGCACGCTCACGACGGCTTGGCATCGCTGATCTCCTGAAGATTGGATAAAACGGAACGGAAAAAAGGCCTGCATTTTCCCTCAGGCGTCTGGCGGGGGCAATGACAGATAGTCACTCAAGCGCGTTTTTCCCACGGCTAACTGCACAATCGACCAGGCAAACCCCGACACCGTTCCCCATATCGAATGGCAAGCCCCCCCTTCAGGCATCCCTCCCACCAATATCAAAACTTTTTGATATTGGCCTTGCGGGCGGTTTCGACCACCACTAGACTGCGTCTCCATGAACCTGCATGCCTCCTCCATCCACCAAGACGATTGCGACGACCTGGCCGTCCTGTGCAAGGCCGGCGGCGATCCCTTGCGACTGAATGTATTGCGCGCTTTAAGCAACGATTCGTTTGGAGTGCTGGAACTGGCGCAGATCTTCGCCATCGGCCAGTCGGGAATGAGCCACCACCTGAAGGTACTGGCCCAGGCCGGACTGGTGGCCACGCGCCGCGAAGGCAATGCGATCTTCTACCGGCGTGCCCTGCCCCATAGCGTTCTGCTGGGCGGCAAGCTGCACGCGGCACTGCTGGAGGAAGTCGACCAGCTGCCGCTACCGGTCGAGGTCCAGTCGCGGATCGGCCTGGTCCATGGGCAACGGGCTGCAGCCAGCGAAGACTTCTTTTCCCGGGTGGCGGAGAAATTCCACGCCCAGCAGGACCTGATCGCAGGACTGCCCCAATACCGTGACAGTGTCCTGGCGTTGCTGGACAAACTGGGCTTCCAGCCCGCGGCCACGGCCATCGAGGTTGGCCCCGGAGACGGTGGTTTTCTCCCCGAGCTGGCCCGACGCTTTGCCCGGGTAACTGCCCTGGACAATAGTCCGGCGATGCTGGAACTGGCGCGTCAACTGTGCGAACGCGAAAGGCTGGCTAACGTCAGCCTGCAACTGGCCGATGCCTTGAAGGGCGTGCCACTCAAGGCCGACTGCGTAGTGCTGAACATGGTCCTGCACCATTTCGCGGCGCCAGCCGAAGCACTCAAGCAGATGGCGCAAATGCTGCAAGCAGGCGGCAGCCTGCTGGTAACAGACTTGTGCAGCCATAACCAGAGCTGGGCCAGAGAGGCCTGCGGTGATCTCTGGCTGGGGTTCGAACAAGATGATCTGGCCCGTTGGGCCACCGCTGCGGGACTGACTCCCGGGGAAAGCCTGTATGTAGGCTTACGTAATGGTTTCCAGATCCAGGTCCGCCACTTTCAGCGACCGGCTGGCGACACTCACCATCGGTAAATTTAGGAAACCGTCGAGATGAGCGAATACTCCCTTTTCACCTCCGAGTCCGTGTCCGAAGGGCATCCGGACAAAATCGCTGACCAGATTTCCGATGCGGTGCTGGACGCCATCATCACCCAGGACAAGCACGCCCGCGTTGCGGTTGAAACCCTGGTCAAGACCGGCGTGGCCATCGTTGCCGGTGAAGTGACCACCAGCGCCTGGGTCGACCTGGAACAGATCGTTCGCGATGTGATCTGCGATATCGGCTACACCAGCTCCGACGTCGGCTTCGACGGCGCCACCTGCGGCGTGATGAACATCATCGGCAAGCAGTCCCCCGACATCAACCAGGGCGTCGACCGCGCCAAGCCTGAAGACCAGGGCGCCGGTGACCAGGGCCTGATGTTCGGTTACGCCAGCAACGAAACCGAGGTGCTGATGCCGGCGCCGATCACCTTCTCGCACCAGTTGGTGCAGCGCCAGGCCGAAGCCCGCAAATCGGGCCTGTTGCCTTGGCTGCGTCCGGACGCCAAGTCCCAGGTCACCTGCCGCTATGAAGGTGGCAAGGTTGTAGGTATCGACGCAGTTGTGCTGTCGACCCAGCACAACCCGGAAGTGTCCTACAACGATCTGCGCGAAGGCGTGATGGAACTGATCGTCAAGCACGTGCTGCCTGCCGAGCTGCTGAGCAAGGACACCCAGTTCCATATCAACCCGACCGGCCAGTTCATCATCGGCGGCCCGGTGGGCGACTGCGGCCTGACCGGCCGCAAGATCATCGTCGACAGCTACGGCGGCATGGCCCGCCACGGCGGTGGTGCGTTCTCCGGCAAGGACCCATCCAAGGTCGACCGCTCGGCGGCCTACGCCGGCCGCTACGTGGCCAAGAACATCGTTGCCGCCGGCCTGGCCGAGCGTTGCGAGATCCAGGTTTCCTACGCCATCGGTGTCGCCCAACCGACCTCGATCTCGCTGAACACCTTCGGCACTGGCAAGATCAGCGACGACAAGATCATCAAGCTGGTACGTGAAGTGTTTGACCTGCGTCCTTACGCAATCACCACCATGCTCGACCTGCTGCACCCGATGTACCAGGACACCGCAGCCTACGGTCACTTCGGCCGCGCCCCGCAAACCCGGACCGTGGGTGAAGATACCTTCAGCACCTTCACCTGGGAAAAGACCGACCGCGCCGAGGCCCTGCGCGCCGCTGCCAGCCTGTAAGCGTCTGCTGCCTCACCCAAGGCCCCGCCGGCATTGCCGGCGGGGCTTTTTTGTTGCCGCAGTTTACTCGCCAGCCCGGAGAACCCCTGCCAACAGCGCAGAACCACCCGATTGCAACGCAGCCCGGCACTTCGGGAAATACCCGGCAAACACCTCCCTCCACGATCCCCATCCCCACATCTAACCTTCAAGCATGACTTTCCCGGGCAAGGACGCTCGCCATGCTGCCAAGACTCTTCCTGCTGCTGACCCTGATCCCGCTGCTTGCCCAGGCTCGCTGCCCCGAGTGGCAGATGACACAGGCTGCCGAGGAAATCGCCGCCCTGCAGCATCAACTCCAGCACTGGGATACCCGCTATCACCGGGACGGCCAGGCACTGGTGAGTGACGAACTCTACGACCAGTCACGTCAGCGCCTGAATGCCCTGCACCGCTGCTTCCCGCAAGTTGCCCGGGTAGAGGAGCGCCCCCTGGCCAGTGCCCGGGGCAGCATCGCCCATCCCGTGGCCCATACCGGCGTGGAAAAGCTCCCCGACCAGGAGGCCGTGCAGCGCTGGCTCAAGACCCGCAAGCATGCCTGGGTACAACCCAAGATCGACGGTGTGGCCGTAACCCTGATTTACCGCCAGGGTCGCTTCCACCAGGCGTTGAGTCGCGGTGACGGTCTGCACGGACATGATTGGAGCGATGCAGCGCGCCTGCTCCCGGCCATTCCCAAGCAACTGCCGCAACCTGTGGACCTGCTGCTCCAGGGGGAGCTGTATCAACGCCTGGACAACCACGTCCAGGCGCAGGTCGGCAGCCGAAATGCCCGTAGCCGGGTGGCAGGCTGGATGGCACGCAAGCGCCTGGCACCGGCAGACGCGGCGCAGATCGGCCTGTTCGCCTGGGACTGGCCCCAGGGCCCCGATACCCTGGAAGAACGCCTGGATCAGCTGGCCGACCTGGGTTTTCCCGAGGGCCGCCAGTACAGCCGGGCCGTCCGGGACATCGACACCGTCCTGCATTGGCGCGATCACTGGTACCGCTCGCCCCTGCCGTTTGCCAGCGACGGCATCATCCTGCGCTTGAGCCGGCGTCCAGCCGCCGGGCGCTGGCAAGCCAGGGCCCCGCACTGGATCGCCGCCTGGAAATACCCCTACGCTCAAGCACTGGCCAATGTTCGCGAGGTGCAGTTCAAGATTGGCCGCACCGGGCGCATCACGCCGCTGCTGCTGGTCGGACCGGTCACGCTCGACGACCGACAGATCCGCCGAGTCAGCGTCGGCTCGTTACGCCGCTGGCGCGAGCTGGATATTCTTCCCGGTGACCAGGTAGCGGTCAGTCTTGCCGGCCTGACCATCCCGCGACTGGATGGCGTGCTCCTCAGGACCCGGCAGCGTCAGCCGGTCCAGGTACCAAACGAAGCCGACTTCCACTTGCTGAGCTGCTGGCAACCGTCCCCCGGTTGCGAAGGCCAGTTCCTGGCACGGCTGGCCTGGCTCAGCGGCAAGCAGGCCCTGGACCTCAAGCACGTCGGCGAGCAAACCTGGGCACGGCTGGTAGAAACAGGACGAATCAATGGCCTGCTGGATTGGTTGACCCTCGACCAGGCAGAGCTTGTTAACATGGCGGGCTTCGGCGAGCGCAGCAGCAACCGCTTGCTCGAAAGCCTGCGCGGTGCCAGGCAACGACCCTTTTCACGCTGGCTGAAGGCCCTGGGCCTGCCGCCCAGTGGCGCGGCCGACCTGAACGTTCCATGGCAGGCTCTGGCACTCAAGGACAAACTGGACTGGCAACAGGAAGCCGAGGTCGGGGCTGAACGCGCGGCGCAACTGACCGCTTTTTTTCGTGATCCGCAGGTGCTGGCCTTGCGCGCCACCCTGAATGCTGCCGGAGTCGAAGGTTTTTAGTCTCACCCTGGACAGGGCATTGAACCACCGGGGGAGGAATGTGCTCCAACAGCCCATTCCGGCACTCCCCCAGTCTTGTATTTATTGGTTATTTTTTGATCTTTTTCACCTGGAGCCGTCAATGAACATCTTTCCATCTCTCGCTGCCCTGACCCTCTGCGGCCTGATGAGCGCGCCACTGCTGGCCAACGAACAAGCGCCACAGCTGACCGGCTGCGCCGCCAAGCGCCAGGCCATTGCGACCCAGATCGAACAGGCCAAGGCCCATGGCAACAGCGATCAGCAGGCTGGCCTGGAGCGTGCGCTGAACGAAGTCACCACCCATTGCACAGACGCCTCGCTGAAGAAAGAGCGGGAAAACAAGGTGCTCGATGCCAAGCACGAGGTCAGCCGCCGCCAGGCCGACCTGGAAAAGGCCATGAAGAAAGGCGACTCGGAGAAGATCAACAAGCGCAAGGACAAGCTCGCCGAATCCCGCAAGGAACTGCAGCAAGCCCTGGACGATCTGGACAAGTAAACCGGCACGGTTACCTGGGAGGCAAGGGAACCCGGCGCCCCTGCCACGGCAATGCTCCGTGGCAGGAGAGGTGATCAGTGATTGCGGAACTCTTTGTGACAAGCGCTGCAGGCATCCTCGACCTTCTGTACTGCCGGACCGAGATTGCTGGCCTTGTAGGGCTGAACCTGGCTGATGGCCGCCAACTCACCGGTGGCCACCTCCAGGGTGCGGGCCAGCTCCTGGAAGCGTGCCTGTCGGCGCCAGACATCGTCCGTGGCGCTGGTGTGGTCTTCTTCCTTGACCGCCGGGAAGTGCTTCCAGGGTTCGTGGGACAGGTTGTCGAGCTTCACCGCACCCTCGGCGAAACGCGCACCGTCGAACGGGATGCGCCCACGGAGCATGCCTCCCAGGTCCTCGCCGGTCTTGAGCATCTGCTTGAAGATTGCCTTGCGCTGGCCCAGGGGAGAATTGGGATCGACCCCACCGCAAGCGGAAAGCGTCAGGCAGGCCAGCAATACAACAGAAAGTCTTTTTAACGTCATGGTGGCTTCTGGTCAGGTCACGGGAAACGGCGGCCAGTATCCTCGCCTGCCGGGCAAAGACCAATAGCCCTATTAATAATATGGGTTGTCCCGGCCATGAGCGCGGGACGTCCCTATGAAGGAAACACCACATGAATCCGAGCTTTCCCCGCTGGCGCCGCCATTGGCTCTGGACCGTCCCGGCCCTGGTGCTGCTTGCCGGCTGCAACGGTGGCGACAACGGCAAGCCACCCGCGCAGACCCACGCTCTGGCGACCTACAACAGTACGTCGTGGGAGGCCTTGCCCAGCGTCGCCGACAACGACCTGCTGGCCGGTTTCGGTTCCTGGCGCAGCGCCTGCACCCGGCTCAGGAACGATCCGGCATGGTCGACCACTTGCACCGCAGCGGCCAACGTACCGCAGAGCCCCGAGGCAATTCGCAGCTTTCTCAAGGATCATCTGCAGGTCTACGGCCTGCGCTCGGGCACCGGTAGCACCACCGGCCTGATCACCGGCTACTACGAGCCGGTGTATCCCGGCAGCCTGACCCGGACCAAGGTGGCCAATGTACCGGTGTACGGTGTGCCGGACGACATGATCGTGGTCGCCCTGGACAGCCTCTACCCCGAGCTCAAGGGCAAGCGACTGCGAGGTCGGCTCGAAGGCCGGGTACTCAAGCCCTACGACGACGCTGCAACCATCGAGGCCCAGGGCATCAAGGCACCGGTGATCGCCTGGCTGACCGACCCCATGGACCTGCAATTCCTGCAGATCCAGGGTTCGGGGCGGATCCAGCTGGACGATGGTCGTCAGTTGCGCATCGGGTATGCCGACCAGAACGGCCACCCCTACCGGCCCATCGGACGCTGGCTGGTGGACCAGGGTGAACTGAAGAAGGAAGAGGTGACCATGGGTACCATCGCCGCCTGGGCCAAGGCCCACCCGACACGTATCCCCGAGCTGCTGGGCAGCAACCCGAGCTATGTATTCTTCAACCGCAACCCTGACAGCAACGAAGGGCCGCGCGGTTCGTTGAACGTCCCCTTGACCTCCGGTTACAGCGTCGCCGTGGACCGCAAGGTGATCCCTCTCGGCAGCCTGCTGTGGTTGTCCACCACCCGCCCGGACGGCAGCAGCCTGGTGCGCCCCGTGGCAGCCCAGGACACCGGCGGTGCAATCACTGGCGAGGTGCGCGCCGACCTGTTCTGGGGGACCGGTGACGCAGCCGGGCAGCTGGCCGGCGACATGAAGCAGCCAGGTCAGATCTGGATGCTCTGGCCCAAGGACGTACCCCTGCCGCAAGTACCCGAGGTCGCCAATACCCCCTGATGCCGCGCCGTGCCCGGCTTGCCGACCTGGGAGCCGGCAAGCCGCGACAGGAACAGACGGGGTTCAGGCTGAAACGAAGAAGAAGCTGGCGATCAGGCCCATCCCCACGAACCACACCAGGGAACGCAGCACCGCCCAATTCGCCAGGTAGCAGATCATGTACAGCAGGCGGCTGGTGATGAACAGCACTGCCAGTACGTTGATGGTCACCAGCTCGGCGTTGCCTGCCACATGGGCAATGATCACTGCTGCAGCGAATGCCGGGGTTACCTCGAAGCCATTGAGTTGCGCGCTATGCGCACGCTTGGGCAGCCCCTCCAGAGTGCTCAGGAAGCCCCGTGGATCATGATTGTGCCGAAGCCCGTAGTTGCCAGCGCCCTTGGCGATGGCGGTACACAGGTAAGGCAGGGCAATTGCGATCAACACACACCAGAACGCGACAGTCATAGCGTAAATCCTTTTTTAGAGTTTTCAGGGAGTGCTCACAACTTCATCACCAACATGCCGATCAGCACCATGCCACAGGCCAGCAGCCTGGGTCGGCCGAAGGGTTCCTTCAGGTAGCGCATACCAAGCACTACCACCAGGATCACACTGATTTCACGCAAGGCTGCCGCTTCGGCGATGGACCCCAACTGCATGGCCCAAAGCACCAGAGCGTAGCTGAACAGTACACAGAAACCGACGCTCAGCCCCAGGCGCCATTGCTCGCGCCAGAACAAGGCGAAGGCCGGGCGTTTCCATACCAGGGCCACCAGAGGAAAAGGCCAGGCGCTGAGCAGCGTGACCCAGGTCAGGTAGTCCAGCGGGTGCGACCAACGGCGCAAGGCCTGGCCGTCGATGAAGGTGTAGCAACCGATGCACAGGCCGATCAGGGCCACCACCGGCAGCATGCTCCAGGGCAGGCGCCCACCACCCCCACCTTGCCAGAGCAGGCAGAGCATGCCGAAGGGAATCAGCAAAATACCGAGTATCTGCTGGGTACTTAGCACCTCGCCGGCAAAAATCAGGGTCAGTGCCAGCACCACCAAGGGCGAGAGACCACGCATCAGTGGATAGACCAACCCCAGGTCACCCACTCGATAAGCCTGGATCAACAGGTAGCGGTACAACAGTTCGAAAGCCGCAGAGGCGAAGATCCAGGGCCAGAGTTCCAGGGGCGGCCACTCAAGGAAAAACAGCATGAGGGCGACGAACAGCAATGCCACGCTGTCCATGCAGGCCACCACCAGCATCCGCTCGCCACTGAACTTGATCAGCGTGTTCCACGCCGCATGCAGCAGCGCAGCCATCAGAACCAGAGTTGTTGCCAGCACCTCGCCTCCCTGCCTGAGTTACCCTCACCTCGAATCGGGAATCCTCGCACGCCATCAGCCTCGCTTGCACGAGCCTTCGGCACTTTTGGCAGGGCCACCACCGAATTCGTCCAGAAGGACATGGAACCAACTTTTACCCATGGACCTGCAACGTCGCCGCTGCGCCGCGGTCAATGTGCCAACCACTACCCTGCTTGATGGCGACTTGCCCTCGCCGCCACGGACTGTGCCTCTGCGCGGGGCCGGGACATCAAACCCTTGGCCTGAACGACTTCAGGCTGTTTTTTCTGATCATCCAAAGGAGTCCGGATGCTTGAACTTGTCGCTGCCTTTATCTGCCTGACAACCCTGCTGACTTACGTCAACTTCCGCTTTATCGGCCTGCCGCCAACCATCGGCGTAATGGTCACCGCCCTGCTGTTCTCCCTGCTGCTGCAAGGCCTGACCTACCTGGGTTATCCCGGCCTGGAAGAACATGTCGAAGAGTTGATCGGCAAGATCGACTTCGGCGACTTGCTGATGAACTGGATGCTGTCGTTCCTGCTGTTCGCCGGCGCCCTGCACGTCAACCTCAACGACCTGCGCAGCTATCGATGGCCCATCGGCCTGCTGGCGACCGTCGGCGTATTGATCGCCACCTTTGCCATCGGCGGCCTGGCCTACTGGATCTTCGGCCTGTTCGGCTGGCATGTGAGCTTCCTCTACTGCCTGCTATTCGGTGCCCTGATCTCGCCGACCGATCCGATCGCGGTGCTGGGCGTGCTGCGTACCGCCAATGCCTCCAAGCCGCTGAAGACCACCATCGTCGGCGAATCATTGTTCAACGACGGCACTGCGGTAGTGGTGTTCACCGTGCTGCTGGGCATCGCCCAGCTGGGCGAAACCCCGACCCTGGGTGCCACGGCCTGGTTGTTCGTGCATGAAGCCATCGGCGGCGTGCTGTTTGGCGGCCTGATCGGCTACCTGGTGTACCTGATGATCAAGAGCATCGAGCAGCACCAGATCGAGGTAATGCTGACCCTGGCCCTGGTGATCGGCGGCTCGGCCATGGCCAGCGAGATCCATGTCTCGGCGCCCATCGCAATGGTGGTGGCGGGCCTGATCATCGGCAACCTGGGGCGCAACCTGGCGATGAACGACATGACTCGCCGCTACCTGGATGGTTTCTGGGAGTTGCTGGACGACATGCTCAATGCACTGTTGTTCGCGCTGATCGGCCTGGAACTGTTGCTGCTGCCCTTCAGCTGGCTGCACCTTGCGGCCGCCAGCCTGTTGGCAGTGGCCATCGTCGCGTCTCGCCTGCTTACCGTGGCACCTGCGATCCTGCTGTTGCGTCGCTGGCGCAGCGTGCCGCGGGGCACCATTCGCGTACTGACGTGGGGCGGCCTGCGCGGCGGAGTCTCGGTGGCCCTGGCCCTGGCATTGCCCCTGGGGCCAGAGCGTGACCTGGTACTGAGCATCACCTACATCGTGGTGCTGCTGTCGATCCTGCTGCAGGGCCTGACCATCGGCAAGCTGGTGCGCCATGTCACCAGCGAAACGCCAGCGGCCACGACCGACACTCACTGACCGGGTCCGAGTACGCAGCGGCCACCGTGGCCGCTGCGCCTCCTCCCCTGGCCTGCCGCCCGGCAGGCCGACTCAGGCGATGGGCGCGTCGTCCTTGAACTGATCCTTGACGTACCTGATCTCGGTACGACCATGGGGCGCCGGCAAACCGTCCTCACCCAGGTTGACGAAGACCATTTTCTCCACGGTGAGGATCGACTTGCGAGTGATCTTGTTGCGCACTTCACACGTCAGGGTGATCGAAGTACGCCCAAACTCCGTGGCGGTGATCCCCAGCTCGATGATGTCGCCCTGGCGCGAGGCACTGACGAAGTTGATTTCCGAAATGTACTTGGTGACCACGCGCTGGTTGCCCAGTTGCACAATCGCGTAGATCGCCGCTTCCTCGTCGATCCAGCGCAGCAGGCTGCCGCCGAACAGCGTGCCGTTGGGGTTGAGGTCTTCGGGTTTTACCCACTTGCGGGTGTGGAAATTCATGTTCACTCCTGACCGTCCTGCCATTTGATGCCCGGCATGATGGCAGACCGGGCAGACTCACTCTATGCAACCTCGACTATGGTCTCGATTGAGGAACTTCATCCAGGCAGCAGAAACACTTTGGGAAGTCTGGCTCAGGTCGCTATAATCGCCACCGTTTCGAAACGGTCATCGACCCTTGATACCGTTTTCCCGCCACCTGTCCGAGGGGCGCTGCAGCAGGCTCGGCCTGTCAGGCTCGGATGGGGCGTTGTCGGTACGGGGTTCCCCATACGGACACTAAACGCACAACGGCGCCCATTCGCACATTACGAATGGAGGCTCTACATGAGCGCTGTCAACACGCCTGCAGATTTTACCGATTACAAAGTCGCCGATATGTCCCTGGCTGCCTGGGGCCGCCGTGAAACCATCATCGCCGAATCGGAAATGCCGGCCCTGATGGGTCTGCGCCGCAAATACCTGGCCGAACAACCGCTCAAGGGCGCGAAGATCCTCGGCTGCATCCACATGACCATCCAGACCGCCGTGCTGATCGAAACCCTGGTTGCCCTGGGTGCCGAAGTGCGCTGGTCGTCCTGCAACATCTTCTCCACCCAGGACCAGGCCGCGGCCTCCATCGCTGCCGCCGGCATCCCGGTCTTCGCCTGGAAAGGCGAGACCGAACAGGAGTACGAGTGGTGCCTGGAGCAGACCATCCTCAAGGATGGCCAGCCTTGGGACGCCAACATGATCCTCGACGACGGCGGCGACCTGACCCAGCTGCTGCACGACAAGTACCCGCAGGTGCTGGATCGCGTTCACGGCGTGACCGAAGAGACCACCACTGGCGTGCACCGCCTGCTGGACATGCTGGCCAAGGGCGAGCTGAAGGTTCCTGCGATCAACGTCAACGACTCGGTGACCAAGAGCAAGAACGACAACAAATACGGCTGCCGTCACAGCCTGAACGACGCCATCAAGCGCGGTACCGACCACTTGCTGTCCGGCAAGCAGGCCCTGGTGATCGGCTACGGTGACGTGGGCAAGGGCTCGGCCCAGTCCCTGCGTCAGGAAGGCATGATCGTCAAGGTGACCGAAGTCGACCCGATCTGCGCCATGCAAGCCTGCATGGACGGTTTCGAACTGGTTTCGCCGTTCATCGACGGGATCAACAACGGCACCGAAGCAAACATCAACAAGGACCTGCTGGGCAAGATCGACCTGATCGTGACCACCACCGGCAACGTCAATGTTTGCGACGCGAACATGCTCAAGGCGCTGAAAAAACGCGCCGTAGTCTGCAACATCGGCCACTTCGACAACGAAATCGACACCGCTTTCATGCGCAAGCACTGGGCATGGGAAGAAGTGAAGCCTCAGGTGCACAAGATCCACCGTACCGGCCACGGCGACTTCGACCCACAGAACGACGACTACCTGATCCTGCTGGCCGAAGGCCGCCTGGTGAACCTGGGCAACGCCACCGGTCACCCAAGCCGCATCATGGACGGTTCGTTCGCCAACCAGGTCCTGGCCCAGATCTTCCTGTTCGGCCAGAAGTACGCCGACCTGTCGCCAGCCCAGAAGGCCGAGCGTCTGACCGTTGAAGTACTGCCCAAGAAACTCGACGAAGAAGTGGCCCTGGAAATGGTTCGCGGCTTCGGCGGCGTAGTCACCCAGTTGACCAAGCAACAAGCTGAATACATCGGCGTGACCGTCGAAGGCCCGTTCAAGCCCGACGCCTACCGGTACTAAGAGCAGCTGCAAGCTTTGAGCTTCAAGCGGCAAGTAAAGGCCAAAAGCCGACCTTGCCGCACAAAGCCCGCGGCTTCGCCACAATTTGCCAAAACAGTGTCAGGCTCCAGGCTCCAGGCACAAGAGACGAGCGCACCTCCGCTTCTCTTGCAGCTTGCAGCTTGCAGCTTGTAGCTGGAGGTCCCCTCCATGTCCCAAGATCGTCGCTACAGCTTCGAGTTCTTCCCCACCAAGACCGATGCTGGGCATGAAAAGCTGCTCGCCACTGCTCGTCAGCTGGCCAGCTGCAATCCCGACTTCTTTTCCTGCACCTATGGTGCCGGCGGCTCGACCCGTGATCGTACGGTCAACACCGTGCTGCAACTGGAGAGCGAGGTAAAAGTTCCTTCCGCACCGCACCTGTCCTGCGTCGGCGACAGCAAGGACGAC
Organism: Pseudomonas sp. L5B5; assembly: GCF_020520285.1. Lineage (NCBI taxonomy): Bacteria > Pseudomonadati > Pseudomonadota > Gammaproteobacteria > Pseudomonadales > Pseudomonadaceae > Pseudomonas > Pseudomonas sp. L5B5. The sequence goes on along the minus strand of NZ_CP084742.1, from coordinate 4,668,210 downwards.
CTGCGCGGCCTGCTGCAGCAGTACCAGGCAGCCGGCATCAAGCGCATCGTTGCACTGCGCGGCGACCTGCCTTCGGGCATGGGCATGGCCAGCGGTGAGCTGCGCTACGCCAATGACCTGGTGAGCTTCATTCGTGAAGAATCCGGCAGTCATTTCCATATCGAAGTCGCCGCCTACCCGGAAATGCACCCGCAAGCGCGCAATTTCGAGGACGACCTGCAGAATTTCGTGCGCAAGGCCAACGCCGGTGCCGACAGCGCAATCACCCAGTACTTCTTCAACGCCGACAGCTATTTCTACTTCGTCGAGCGTGTGCAGAAGATGGGCGTGAGCATTCCGGTCGTGCCGGGCATCATGCCGATCACCAACTACAGCAAGCTGGCGCGTTTCTCCGATGCCTGCGGCGCCGAGATCCCACGCTGGATCCGCAAGCAACTGGAAGCCTATGGTGACGACAGCGCCAGCATCCAGGCCTTCGGTGAACAGGTGATCAGCCAGATGTGCGAGCGCCTGCTGCAAGGTGGCGCCCCGGGGTTGCACTTCTACACCCTGAACCAGGCTGAGGCGAGCCTGGCGATCTGGAACAACCTGAAGCTGCCGCGCTAACCGGCAACACCGTACGAGGCTCCGGTGCAAACCGGAGCCTTTTGCCTGCGCCAGGCTTGAGTTAGAGCGCCTGGAACTGCCCCTAGCATTTGCATGAACTCTCGGCGTACTCTCCAGCAATGTCCGTTATTGCCCGGTTGCTGACCGCCCTTTTCTGCACTTGCCTGAGCCTTGCCGCTCATGGCGAGAAACTGCGCATTGTCACCGAGCCCTGGGCTCCCTACATCTACGAAGAAAATGGCAAGTCCCTGGGGCTGGACTACGAAACCACCGCCATTGTCTTCCAGCGCCTGGGCATCGAGGTGCAATGGCAGTTCCTGCCCTGGAAGCGCTGTTTGGCGATGCTCGAGACCGGCCTGGCCGATGGCGCCCTGGACATCTTCCACAGCGATCAGCGCGACAGCACCCTGCTCTACCCCAGCGAGGCGCTTTCCGAGGTCGAGTTCGTGATGTTCTACACCAACCGTCGGCCCCATCCGTTCAAGCACCTGGATGAGCTCAAGGGCCTGACCATCGGCACTTCCCCGGGCTACCTGTACAGTGAAGACTTCAGCAACTCCAGCCTGTTCAATCGCGAACCCGCTCCCACCCACGAGGCCAACTTCGGCAAGTTGCTGCTGGGCCGGATCGATCTGCTGATCACCGACAGAAGAGTCGGCCAGCATCTTCTGGACACCCTGGGCATCCGCGACCAGATCAGCCAGAACCCCCTGGTCATCAGCCGCCAGAAACAATACCTGGCCGTGCGCCGCAATGCCGGCATGGACCTGCTGGTGCAGCGTTTTGGCGCCGAACTCAAGCGGTTCAAGCGCGAACCTGCCTACGCCGCACTGAGCGCCAGGTATGGTGCAGAACCTGTGCTACCACCTGTCAGGTCATCTTCGACCCGCGAGTCAGAAAAAACCGTTGAGCAGCAGGAAAGCAGCGCACGCTGAATGCTCTGTTATACTCCGGCCTCCCGCCAGGCTCACGCCCGGACGCTGGAACCTGTTCAAGCCATCTCCACCCCGCTACGGCGCAGCCAACCGGCCCGCGCGAGCCCCTGGTGAATGGCTCTCCAGGCCAGCAGGACCGGACGGGATTGCGTCCTAATGAACGCCATTCGCGCCCGGCAAGATTATCCCTTTGGGCCAAGCCCTCACTAAAACAGGATTACTCATGTCCTTTGCTTCCCTCGGTCTCTCCGAGGCTTTAGTCGGCGCTATCGAAGCAGCCGGCTATACCCAGCCTACTCCGGTGCAACAGCGGGCCATTCCCGCCGTGTTGCAAGGTCGCGACCTGATGGTTGCGGCACAGACAGGTACTGGTAAAACCGGCGGTTTCGCCCTCCCGATCCTGGAGCGGCTGTTTCCCAATGGTCACCCGGACAAATCCCAGCGTCACGGCCCGCGCCAACCCCGCGTACTGGTCCTGACCCCGACCCGCGAGCTTGCCGCGCAGGTGCATGACAGCTTCAAGCTGTACGCCCGCGACCTGAAGTTCGTCAGTGCCTGCATCTTCGGTGGCGTTGGCATGAACCCGCAGGTCCAGGCCATGGCCCGTGGCGTCGATGTGCTGGTGGCGTGCCCCGGCCGCCTGCTGGACCTGGCCGGCCAGGGCAGCGTCGACCTGTCCCACGTGGAAATCCTCGTTCTCGACGAAGCCGACCGCATGCTCGACATGGGCTTCGTCCATGACGTGAAGAAGGTCCTCGCACGCCTGCCGGCCAAACGCCAGAACCTGCTGTTCTCCGCAACGTTCTCCAAGGACATCACGGACCTGGCCGGCAAGCTGCTGCACAACCCCGAGCGCATCGAAGTCACCCCGCCGAACACTACGGTGGAGCGTATCGAGCAGCGGGTCTTCCGCCTGCCGGCCAGCCACAAGCGTGCCCTGCTGGCGCACCTTATCACCGCCGGCGCCTGGGAACAGGTCCTGGTGTTCACCCGCACCAAGCACGGCGCCAACCGCCTGGCCGAGTACCTGGACAAGCACGGCCTGAGTGCCGTGGCGATCCACGGCAACAAGAGCCAGAACGCCCGCACCAAGGCCCTGGCCGACTTCAAGGCCGGCGACGTGCGGATCCTGGTCGCCACCGATATCGCGGCCCGTGGCCTGGATATCGACCAACTGCCTCACGTGGTCAACTTCGAACTGCCTAACGTCGACGAAGACTACGTGCACCGTATCGGTCGTACCGGCCGTGCCGGTCGCTCGGGCGAGGCCATCTCCCTGGTGGCTCCGGACGAAGAGAAACTGCTGAAAAGCATCGAGCGCATGACCCGGCAGAAAATCGCCGACGGCGACCTGATGGGCTTTGATGCCAGCACCGTGGAAGCCGAGAAGCCGGAAGTACGCGAACGTCCGGACACGCGCAACTCGCGTAACGCTCGCGCCCCACGTGGCGACAACCCGAACGGCGGCGGTGGCGGTGGCGGCGGTCGCAAGGACAAGGGCAAGGACAAGGGTGGCAAGGACAAGCCGGCTCGTGGCGAACGTCCAGCCCGTGAACAGAAGCCTCGTGAAGGCACTCCGGCCCGGGAACAGCGTCAAGCGACTCCCCGTGCCGATCGGGCGCCAGACGAGTTCCTGGATGACGACGTGGACAACTTCGGCAACCGTGCCGACTACGTCAGCCCGTACCAGAACAAGGGCAACCAGCAAGGCCGCGGCCGTCGTCCGGGTACTCCAGGACAAGGCCAGGGTGCAGGCGGCGCATCCCGTGGCACCGGCCAGGGTCGCAACAGCAACCCGCGCGCGGGTGGCGGCAGCGGCAGTGCCAGCAACAGCAACGGCGGCACGCCAGCCAAGCGCAATGGTCCGCGTAGCGGCGCCCCCCGTGATGGCCAGGGCCGTCGCGACGAGTCGCGCAGTCGCCGCCCGGGGAGTGACGATCAAGGTCGCCAGGAACCCGCTGTGCAGAATCCACGGAGCAACCAGCCAAAGATCATGCACAAGGAATCCAAGGTCGATCGTTTCCCGACGCCTGAGCAACTCGACCAGCTGCCAAGCCGCCCACGGGGCGAGAAGCCGGCCCTGCTGACGCGCAACCGCTAAGCAGTCCGCAATGCAGAACGCCCCGTGCCGCAAGGTCCGGGGCGTTTTTTTGTGGCGGCTGACAAGGATGCGCCCTGCACAGCGACTCCGCCTTGGGAGGCTGACCGGCCTCACGCGTGTCTTGACCGGCAATAAAAAACGCCCCCGATGTGTGGTCGGGGGCGTTTTTCATTGCCTTGATGCAGGTTGCGAAGGCCCTGTGGGCCTCATCGCAGCCTGCGGCGGCTACAGACGAAGCATTACTTCGCCTTCACCCCTTCGAAGGTGATGTACAGGTCGACGTTGTTGGACGCCGGGCCCAGGTCCATCATCTTGCCGAAATCCTGGCGATTGATGCTGGTGGTGCCTTCGAAGCCGGCACGGTAGCCGCCCCATGGATCCTTGCCTTCACCCAGGAAGGTGGCCTTGACTACCACTGGCTTGGTCACGCCATGCAGGGTCAGGTCACCGGCCACGTCAGCGGTCAGCTTGCCATCAGCGTTCTTGCCGGTTGGCTTGACGCTGGTGGAGACGAACTTGGCATCGGCAAACTTGCCAGTGTCCAGGAAGTCCTTGCTGGTGATGTGCTTGTCGCGCTCAGCATGGTTGGTGAACACGCTGGCGGTGCGCACGTTGACTTCGATCTTGGCATCTTCGGGCTTGGCCGCGTCGAAGCTGAACTTGCCGTCCAGATCCTTGAAAGTACCGGTGATGAAGCTGTAGCCCAGGTGGCTGATCTTGAAGTCGACGAAGGCGTGCTGGCCTTCCTTGTCGATCACGTAGTCCGCTGCCATAACTTGACCGGCCGCCAATACGGCAGATCCGATTGCCAGAGCGGCGAGAGTCTTTTTCAACATGCTTTCTATTCCTTTCGAGTCAAGGTTGAACATCAGGCTTTGCGGCCCAGCATACGAGTGAAGGTCGCATCACGATCGATAAAGTGGTGCTTCAAGGCAGCCAGTCCATGGATGCCGGCAAAGACTACCAGCGCCCAGGCCAGGTACAGATGCACCACACCTGCTACATCTGCCTGGTCCGGTAGTCCGGATACCAGGGCAGGAACTTCGAACAAGCCAAACACCGGGATACCCACGCCATCTGCGGTGGAAATCAGGTAACCGGCAATCATCACCGCAAACAGGCCCAGGTAGAGGAACGCGTGCCCCAGCTTGGCGCCCAGGCGAGTCAGAGGCCCGTGGTTGGCCGGTGCCGGTGGCGGTGGACTGACAAACCGCCACAGCACCCGCAACAGCATGATCGCAAACAACGTCAGGCCAATGCTCTTGTGCAGGTCCGGAGCGTCCTTGCGCCAGGTGCTGTAGTAGTCGAGGCCGACCATCCACAGACCCAGGGCGAACAGCCCGAATACCACCAGGGCCACGCCCCAGTGCAGAACAATGCTTACCCAGCCGTAGCGCGAAGAAGAATTACGTAACTGCATTGCGATGCATCCTGTTAAGAAACGCGGACCAAGACTAGCGATTTACCTATCGAATTAAAGCGGAAATTTTCGCTTTGAAATATCGAGAAATACGATCGATAGTCTGGACCTGGCGAGTTAAGTCAAGATTAAATCCCACGAGTGTCCTTCCCGGTAGCCCCTCGCCCGGTGCCTTGTCCCCCCTCGACTGCGTCTCTGCCTGGTGCCCTGCACAATAGGTTGTCCCACGGCCATGCATTGCATAGGCTTGCCCGATCGTTTGCCCGCGCCTTTTAGCGAGCACCTCCAGGAGACTTTACATGGGCCTGAATAACCAGTGGATGCAACGCGATCTCGCGGTGCTGTGGCATCCCTGCACCCAGATGAAAGACCACGAACAACTGCCGTTGATCCCGATCCGGCGTGGCGAGGGTGTCTGGCTGGAGGATTTCGAGGGCAAGCGCTACCTGGATGCGGTCAGCTCCTGGTGGGTCAACGTGTTCGGCCACGCCAACCCACGCATCAGCCAGCGCATCAAGGACCAGGTCGACCAGCTCGAGCATGTGATCCTCGCCGGCTTCAGCCACCAGCCGGTGATCGAGCTATCCGAGCGCCTGGTGGCCATGACCCCCGCCGGGCTGGACCGGGTGTTCTATGCCGACAACGGTTCGTCGTGCATCGAAGTGGCGCTGAAAATGAGCTTCCACTACTGGCAGAACACCGGCAAGGCGCAGAAAAAACGCTTCGTCACCCTGACCAACAGCTATCACGGCGAGACCATCGCCGCGATGTCGGTGGGCGATGTGCCGCTGTTCACCGAGACCTACAAGGCCCTGCTGCTGGACACCATCAAGGTGCCCAGCCCCGACTGCTACCACCGCCCCGAAGGCATGGGCTGGGAAGAACACTCGCGGAACATGTTCGCCGCCATGGAGCAGACCCTGGCCGAGCACCACGACAGCATCGCCGCGGTGATCGTCGAGCCGCTGATCCAGGGCGCCGGCGGCATGCGCATGTACCACCCGGTCTACCTCAAGCTGCTGCGCGAGGCCTGCGACCGCTACGACGTGCACCTGATCCACGATGAGATCGCCGTGGGCTTCGGTCGCACCGGCACGATGTTCGCCTGCGAGCAGGCTGGCATCCGTCCGGATTTCCTGTGCCTGTCCAAGGCCCTGACCGGTGGTTACCTGCCACTGGCCGCGTGCCTGACCACCAACAAGGTGTACCAGGCCTTCTACGACGACTACCCGACCCTGCGTGCCTTCCTGCATTCGCACAGCTACACCGGCAACCCGCTGGCGTGCGCCGCGGCCCTGGCGACCCTGGACATCTTCGAGCAGGACAACGTTATCGAGGCCAACCAGGCCCTGGCCGCGCGGATGGCCAGTGCCACGGCGCACCTGGCTGACCATGCCCACGTCGCCGAAATTCGCCAGACCGGCATGGCCCTGGCGATCGAGATGGTCCAGGACAAGTCCAGCAAGACGGCTTACCCCTGGCAGGAGCGCCGGGGCCTGAAGGTCTTCGAGCATGCCCTGAGCCGTGGCGCGTTGCTGCGTCCACTGGGTAGCGTGGTGTACTTCCTGCCGCCGTATGTGATCACCCCTGAGCAGATCGACTTCCTCGCCGAAGTGGCCAGCGAAGGCATCGACATCGCCACCCGAGACAAGATCAGCATGGCGGTGCCCAAGGACTTCCACCCGGACTTCCGCGATCCGGGCTAAAGCAGGTCATCGAGTGTGGCGAGGGAGCAAGCTCCCTCGCCACAGAATGCTGTTCACCGATTCACATTCAACAGAGACCCCAGATGAGACTGTCCCGCTTCTTTATCGACGCCCCCTTGAGCCTCGGCGAGCACGAGTTGCCCGAAGCCCAGGCCCACTACATTGCCCGGGTGCTGCGCATGGCCGAGGGCGATGCGTTGCAGGTGTTCGACGGCTCGGGCCAGGAGTTTCGCGGCACCCTGGTGGAGGTAGGCAAGAAGCGCGTGCGGATCAGCCTGGACGACAGCTTCACCGGGCAGCCGGAGTCGTCGTTGCGGATCCACCTCGGCCAGGGCTTGTCCCGGGGCGAGCGCATGGACTGGGCAATCCAGAAGGCCACGGAACTGGGAGTGAACGAGATCACCCCGATCTTCAGCGAACGCTGCGAAGTGCGGCTCAAGGATGAACGGGCCGACAAGCGCCTGCTGCACTGGCGCCAGGTGGCCGTCAGCGCCTGCGAACAGTGCGGGCGCTCGCAGGTTCCGGTGATCCACCCGCCCGTCCTGCTGGCGGATTGGATCAAGCAGACCCAGGCCGACCTGAAGCTGGTGCTGCACCCGGTGGCCGAGCCTCTGGAAAGCCACGCCAAGCCCGCCAGCCTGGCGTTCCTCATCGGCCCCGAAGGCGGCCTGACCGACGCTGAAGTGACCCAGTCCCACAACGCCGGTTTCCTCCCGGCACGCCTGGGCCCGCGGGTGCTGCGTACCGAAACCGCCCCAGTGGTGGCCCTGGCCGTGGCCCAGCAGCTCTGGGGCGACTTCTAGCCCGCCCCGCCCTTGCCTGACACACCGCGGCGCGCCCATCGCCGGCAAGCCTGGCTCCTACAAAAAGCCGGCCAGCGGCGACCCGGCCTCGCGGGTGGCAAGCGACGCGGCGTCTACTGCACCGGATCGCTGGTGGGCCGGGCGATGATCGCCTTCAGTTCGCTGGTCATGGGGAACTCCAGGTTCAGCCCCTTGGGCGGGATCGGCTGCTCGAACCAGCGCTGGTAGATGCCGTTGATCTCGCCCGAGCGATACACGTCCGCCAGGGCGCCGTTGACCAGGGCCAGGAACTGCGGGTCGTCCTTGCGCACCATGCAGCTGTAGATTTCCCGCGACTGCTCCTCGCCCACCACGATCCAGTTGTGCGGGTCGCGAGCCTTGGCCCGCTCGCCGTAGAGCAGCGCGTCATCCATGTAGAACGCCGCCGCACGGCCCGACTGGAGCATCTGGAAGGCCTCGCCGTGGTCCTTGGCACTGATCACGAACATGTCGATCTTGTGCTCGACGTTGTAGCTCTTGAGATAACGCTCGTTGGTGGTCCCGGCGGTGGTCACCACGTTCTTGCCCCGCAGATCGGCGAAACTCTTGATCCCGCTATCCTTGGCGGTCAGCAACTGGCCCTTGACGTAGATGAAGCCGTAGGAGAAAGCCACCTGTTTCTGGCGCTCGGCCGTCACTCCGGTGGAACCGCACTCCAAGTCCACGGTGCCGTTCTGTACCAATGGAATGCGGGTCTGGGAGGTCACCAGGTTGTACTTCACTGCCAGCTTGGGCAGCTGCAGTTGCCGCTGGATGCGCTCCACCACCTTGCCCGCCAGCTCCACGGAGTAGCCCATGGGCTTGCCGCTGTTGTCCCCCACGTAGGAAAACGGCACCGAAGCATCGCGATAACCCAAGGTAATACTGGCGCTGTTGGCGATCTTGGCCAGGGTGCCATCCAGGGGCACCTCGCTGGCCTGGGCCATGGCGCTGAACAACAGGCCGAGGGTGCAGCCGAGCAACGTGATCTTGTGCATTGTTATTCTCCGTTGGGGGTTGAAGGCGCTTCAGCGACGGGTCGCGATGATACTGATTTCGACGAGGATTTCCGGACGGGCCAGGGCCGCCTGCAAGGTGGTGCGCGCCGGCGCCTGGCCGGGGGACAGCCAGGCCGACCAGACCTCGTTCATGCCGGCGAAATCCGCCTGGATGTCCTTGAGGTAGAGGGTGGCGCTGAGCAGATGATCCTTGTCGCTGCCGGCCTCGGCCAGCAGCGCATCGATCTTTTCCAGGACCTCGCGGGTCTGGCCGGCGATGTCCTGGCTGGCGCCCGGCACCTGGCCGGAAAGAAACACCAGTTCGGCAAAGGTCACGGCGCCGCTCAGGCGGTTGTTGCTGTGGATACGCTGGATACTCATTGGACAGACTCCTGTTGATGACTCAGGCGGCGCGTGGCGCCAGGCCCTGCATGTCGATACTGGTGGGGCGCCGATCGATCAGCTCGGCAAGCAACTGGCCGCTGCCACAGGCCAGGGTGAAACCCAGTGCGCCATGGCCGAGGTTGAGCCACAGGTTGCGGTAGGCGGTAGCTCCTACCAGCGGCACGCCGCTGGGGGTCGCCGGGCGCATGCCGGCCCATTCCACGGCGGCCTGGTAATCGCCGGCGTGGGCAAAGGTCTGCGCCGCCTGGCGTCGCAGCAGGGCCAGGCGGCCAGGGTCCGGGGCCGGATCGAAGCCGACGATATCGACCATGGCCGCCACTCGCAGCTGCTGGCCGATCCGGGCATAGACGATCTTGCGGTTGTAGTCGGTGATGCTGATGTCAGGTGCCCGGTGCTGCGGGCCGATGGGCACGCTGAGGCTGTAGCCCTTGAGGGGGTACAGCGGCAACTTGAGCCCGGGCAGGTGCAGTTCGGGGCTGCGGTGCCCGGCGGCCAGCACCAGGTGGTCCACTGCCAGCTGGCGCCCGCCCAGGTCGATGGCCTGTACTCGGTCGCCCTGGTGGCGAATACCCCGGACCCGCTGCCCCAGGAGAATCTCGCAGCGCCCGGAAGCCTTAAGGCGCGCCGCCAGCTGCTGGCAGAAGGCATGACAGTCGGCTACTTCCTCGTCCGGGGTGTAGATGCCGCCAATGAAGGGCGCATCGCCCAGGGCCGGCTCCAGGCTGGCGCACTCGGCCCCCGTCAGCACTTGCTGCTGGCGCGGGTCGGACAGGTTGTGCCGGGCGTGTTCGAAGCTGCCCGCCTCGCGAAAGGTCACCAGCTTGCCGTTACGCTGCCAGTCGAAACCCTCCAGGCCGTCGGCTTCGCGCCAGGTCTTGAGGATGTCCTGGCTGAACAGCGCCAGGCGCAGCAGATGGGCACCATTGCGCTGGTTCACCGAATGCCGGCACGCCCCCAGGAACCCCGCCAGCCAGCGCCACTGCGCCGGGTCCAGGCGCGGCCGCAGCTTGAGCGGCGAATCGCCCTTGAGCATCCAGCCCAGGGCCTGCCAGGGCACCCCGGCATCGGCCAGCGGCGCCACATAGCGATAGGACAGCTGGCCGCCGTTGGCGAAGCTGGTCTGGCTGCCCAGGGTGTCCTGGGCTTCCACCAGGGTCACCTCCATGCCCTGGCGGACCAGGGCATAGGCGCTAGCCAGGCCGATGACGCCACCGCCGATGATGCAAACCCGCTGACTCATGATTGCCCCTGGATCGTTGTTCGATGGGCCCAAGGTTAGGGGCAGGTGACAGGCGCCGGACAATGAGTAAAGATGGATCACCCATAAACAAAGGTTATGGAGTTGTCATGCGCCTTCGCCATATCGAGATCTTCCAGGCCATCCGCCAGACCGGTTCCATCAGCGGCGCCGCGCAGCTGCTGCACGTCTCGCAGCCAGCGGTGACCAAGGTGCTGCAGCACGCCGAGTTGCAGCTGGGCTTCCCATTGTTCCTGCGGATACGCGGCAAGTTGCAGCCAACCCCGGAAGCCCTGGAACTGGAGCGGGAAGTGGACAAGGTCAGCGAAAGCCTGCAAGGCGTGCGGCGCCTGGCCCAGAATCTGCGCCGGACACCGGGCCACAGCTTGCGCATCGGCGCCACGCCGGCCCTGGCCCTGGCCCTGCTGCCGCCTGCCATCAGCGAGTGGACCCGGCGCTACCCGGACAACCTCTGCGAGTTGTCCAGCGCCCACAGCCGCGAGCTGGTGCAGAACCTGTTGATGCGCGAAATCGATGTGGCCCTGACCCTGCAACGACCGGATCACCCCGGCCTGAGCGGCCAGGCCCTGGCCCAGGGCGTGCTGGTGGCCCTGGCCCCCCATAGATACTGGCCCGCTGGCAGCCTGGGGCAGCCGCTATCCCTGCAAGAGCTGGCGGGCGCCCCGCTGATCGGCCTGAGCAGCGCCGACCCGCTGTCGGCGCGACTCGATGGCTACCTCAAGACAGTGGAGCCACCACCGCGAGTGAGCATCGCCGTACAGACCTATTCCCTGGCCCGGGCCATGGTGGAATCCGGCGCCGGCCTGGCGCTGATCGACCCCTTCACCGCCCTGGGCGCTTCCCCGGCCAGCACTGCGATCCGGCCCTTGAGCCCGTCGCTGCCGATCACCCTGTACGCCGTGACCCGCGCCGCGGAGGCGCTGCCGCATACCTTGAGCAGCCTGCTGGAGATCTTTGGCGGGCGGGCGCAGGAGCAGCTGGATCGGTTGATGACCATAGATTGAGGTGGCTTGCCAGGGCGTCATCACGAACCCGCTTCTACACAGGTATCACCGAGCAAGGCTGGCCCGCGATGAACGACGAGGCGCTCGCCGATCACACTACATAGAACAGGATGGCGACGAAGTGCAGCAGGCTCCCGGCGATCACGAACAAGTGCCAGATGCCGTGGGCATGGCGCAGGCGGTTGTCGAGGGCGAAAAAAATGATCCCCACGGTGTACAGCACCCCGCCCGAGGCCAACCAGGCGAACCCCACAGGGCCCAAGGCCGCCAGCAGCGGCTTGACCGCCACCAGCACGATCCAGCCCATGACCGCGTAGATCACGATGGACAGGATCCGCGCCTCGGAACGCGGCTTGATCTCCTGGAGGATGCCGATCAAGGCCAGGCTCCAGACGATGCCGAACAAGGTCCAGCCCCAGGGCCCGCGCAGGGTCACCAGGCAAAACGGCGTATAGCTGCCGGCGATCAGCAGGTAGATCGAGAAATGATCGACCTTTTGCATGATGCTCTTCGCCCGCCCGCGCACGCTGTGATAGACCGTGGACACGCTGTAGAGCACCAGCAAGGTGAAGGCATAGATCGCCACCCCGACGATCTTCCACGGACTGCCGTCGAGACTGGCCAGCACCACCAGCCAGATACCGCCGATAAACGCCGCGACCGCACCCAAGAGGTGGGTCCAGGCATTGAGTCTTTCTCCGTGATACATCAGTCACTCACCCTGAAAACATAAAAAGAACCCGCAGGCTCGGCCTGCAGCTTGAACGCGCAACATGTCCATTGGGGCGACGCCCCGAAAAAACCAGCGGCCACATTCCGACTCATCGGGCATCATCGGACCCTCTCCACCAGAGTCCGGACCATGCTCATCGACGAAGAGTTGACCCTCAAGAAGCTCGAAGTGTTTCTGGCTTTCATGCGCACCGGCAACCTCGCCCGTGCCGCCAGCGAACTGCAGACCAGCAATGTCAGCGTGCACCGGGCCATCCATTCCCTGGAAAGCGCCCTGCGCTGCCCGCTGTTCAAGCATGAGGGACGCAACCTGACCCCGCTGGAAAGTGCCTACGTGCTGGAGGAGCGAGCGCAGAAACTGGTGCAGGACGTGGTCGAGAGCGTACGCCTGACCCGAGAGGCCGCTGGCTTCTCGGCAGAACGTTTCAAGCTCGGCGCGCTTTACTCCCTGACCGTGAAAACCGTGCCACAACTGATCATGGGCCTGAAGCTGCGGCGCAGCGAGCTGAACATCGACCTGATCCTGGGTTCCAACACCGACCTGCTGTACAAGCTCAAGAACATGGAGGTGGACGCCATCCTGGTGTCCCTGGACGACAGCGTCAACGACCCGGACTGCGAACAACTGCCGCTGTTTTCCGATGATATTTTCCTTGCCACCCCAGCCGATTCGCCCTTTGCCCGGCAGAGCGAAGTGGACCTGGCCCAGGTGCGCGACGCCACCTTCATCACGCTGACCCAGGGCTTTGCCACTCACCAGGACGGTGTGCGGGTATTCAAGCAGGCGGGGTTCGAGCCGAAGGTCGCAATGCAGGTGAACGACATCTTCACCCTGCTGAGCATGGTCAGCTCGGGCGTGGGTTATGCCCTGCTGCCGGGAAGGATTGCCGCCGTCTATGAAAATCGCGTGAAGCTGATACCCCTGCAGGCGCGCTACCGCCTGCAGCAACACATCGGCGTGGTGTTCCTCAAGGCCAAGGAGCGCGACCCGAACCTGCTGGCGCTGCTGGCCGAATGCCGGATGTACACCAACCGCCAGGCGCTCTCCTGAGCCTGGCGGCAGCGCCGTGGTCGGCAGCCAGGTGCTACGCGCCCAGCAGGCCGCGCATCATGAGGAACAGCAACGACGGCCCCAGCAGGCAGCCCAGGGCGGTGTAGAACGCCGCCGTGAGGCAACCATAGGGCACCAGCTTCGGATCGGTGGCCGCCAGGCCTCCGGCGACGCCGCTGGAGGTGCCCATCAGACCGCCGAAGATCACCGCGCTGCGCGGGTTGTTGAGTCCGATCAGCGGCGCCACGAAGGGGGTCATGACCATCACCAGGATCGCCTTGATCAACCCTGCGGCAATCGACAGCGCCATGACCTCGGAGCTGGCGCCGATGGCCGCCCCGGTCACCGGCCCGACGATATAGGTCACAGCGCCGGCGCCAATGGTGGTCAGGCTCACCGCATCGGTATAACCAAAGGCCATGGCCACCCCGACTCCCGCCACAAACGACGAGCCGACCCCGACGAACAGCGCCAGCACCCCCACGAATCCGGCGCGCTTGAGCTCCTCGACACTGACCCCGAAGGCCGTTGCGACAATCGCGAAGTCCCGCAGCATGGCCCCGCCCAGCAGGCCGATGCCCGACAGCAGCGGAATATCCACCACCCCCTTCTGCCCGCCGGTAAAGGCGCCGCCCACATAGGACAGCACCAGCCCCAGCAGGATGGCGATGGCCGAGCCGTGCAGGCGGCCCTTGGTAAAGGTGTTGGAGATCCAGTAGGAGACCCACATGGTGATCCCGATCACCGCGAAACCGCTGATCAGCCCGTAGCCGGTAATGACCTTCATCATCGATTCGTACATGGCCATTACCCCGCTGTTTTCTGAGGGACAGGCACTTGCGGCGCCTTGTTGCCGATGCGCACCAGCACCGGCACCAGGGCAAAGGCGATCACCACCGCCAGGGTCCCGGCGAGAATCGCCATGGGCCCGCCCTTGAGCGCGCCATACACGTTCTGCTGCGCTGCCATGGCCACCACGATGGGGATGTACACCGCACTCCAGAACTCCACGCCCTGCTCGGACTTGCCGGTGAACAGGCCGCGCTTGTTCAGGTAGCTGCCCAGGCCGATCAACAGCAGCATGGCGATACCCACGCCGCCGACATTGGCCGGCACGCCGATCAGCTTGCCCAGCAGCTCACCGATGAAAATACCCACCAGGGTACAAAAGGCCAGGAAGGCCACACCGTAGATAATCATTGTTGTTGTCCTCAAAGTGCATCGTCGAAGTTGTTGTTCTTGTGCTTCGTCAGCTTGAGTCGGTGCTCTATCGGTCGCGGCCGCCCTCCTCGCGCAACAGCGCCTGCAAGGTGTCCGGACGGGCGCCATCGAAGGCGATCACCGAACCCTGTTCGAATACCCGGCGAGCCAGGCCGGTCAGGACCGCGCCGGGGGGCAGCTCGATCTGCAGGCGCACCCCGCGCTCGTAGGCGCTCTGCACCGTGCCGCGCCAGTCCACCACCCGGCACATGTTGAACGCCAGGTCATCGCGTAGCTGCTCCACCGTGCGCAACAGCCGCGCCCGGCTGCCGCTGAGATAACCCAGGCTGGACGCCCGCATCGGCACCGTGGCAAAGGCTGCGGCCAGGGCCTGGGCCGGTTGCTCCAGCAGCGGGCAATGGGACGGCACGCTGACCGCCAGGCGCCTGGCCACTCCAGTGCCCCGCTCCCGGGCCAGCTCGGCCACGGCCTGCATCCCCGCGTCGCTGCCGGCGATCACGATCTGGTTGTCGGCGTTGATGTTGGCCAGGTACACCGGCCTCTCCTGGCTGTGGACCCGGGCCAGCAGCCCTTCCACTGTCCCCAGGTCCAGGCCGGTCAGCACGGTCATGCCATAGCCCTGTGGATAAGCCCGTTGCATCAACTCCCCGCGCAGGCTCACCAGGCGCAAGGCATCGGCAAATTCCAGGGCCCCGGCCACCACGGCCGCCGGGTAGGCACCGATGGACAGGCCAGCCACGTAATCCACCGTACAGCCCGGTTGCAGCAGGGTCCGGGCACAGGCCACCCCGGCAACCAGCAGGCACAACTGCACCGCCCGGGTGCCGGCCAGGGCCTGGGATGAATCCAGGGCCAGCACGTCCTGCCCCAGTACGTCGCTAGCCTCTTGCAGACAAGCCGTGACCTCCTGGCTGCCTGGCAGGCGCCGGAGCATTCCCGGTTGCTGCGCGCCCTGGCCGGGAAATACCAGCAAGCTGCTCATGCCGCCCACTCCTGGACGCCCCAGGGATCGCTCACCAGGTGCGCCCCGGTGGCGCTCTTGAGCAGCACCCGGGGCGCTGCTCCCGCCCATTCGCGCAGGGCCAGGCCGCCGGCCGGAACCTGCAGTTGCAGGTCCACCGGGCACTCGGCGCGCTCCAGCAGGGACAGCAACTCCCGCGCCCAAGTCCGGGAAAAAGGCTCCGGCGTACGCAGGATCAGATCCAGGTCGCTGTGCTGGTGCAGCACACCCCTGCCACTGGCCAGCTCGTACCCGGCACTGCCGCCCACGCCCCAGGCCAGGCCCAGGGCATCCAGCGCGCCGCGCAACTGATCCAGCGCCTGGAGCGCAGGCCATGCCCGAGATGACGGCACATGGCGCAGCTCCTCCGGGTGCACCCCACGCTGTACCGAGTCCAGCGCCAGGAATGCCGGATAACGCTGTTCCCGGGACTGGCCACGCAACCCCACCGCGATCGAACCGGGCGCGCTCACCGCCCGGCGCACCACCACCGGCTGCCCTTGCTCCAGCACCCGGAAGGCCCAGGCTGGCGCGTCGGCGGCCAAGTGTGCCGGGGTCATGCCCCACAGCAGGTCGTGGGGCAGCCAGGGGCCGAGCCCGCTCACCACTGTTCCCGCAGCAATTGCCGGACCCGGCTCGAAGCCTCTCGGTTCACTGCCCCCAGGCGGCTGCCAAGGTCGACGCCCTTGGCCCGCACATCGGCAATCGCCGCCAGCAGGCACTCCTCCACCGCGGCCAGATCCTGCGCCGTCGGCTGTTCGATCTGCCGCACCGACAAGGTTTCCCAGAGCAGGCCCAGGCCGGCATAGCTGTCGATGTCATAGGCCATGGGCGGCACGCTGGCGGCCAGGGCTTCCAGTTCCTCGACGCTGCGCAGGGTGACCCGGGCCGCCGAAGCCTTGCCCATGGCATGCACCATTACCCCCGGATCGCGCAGGGCGATCAGGCGGTTGGCCTGGTAGCCGTGGGCCAGAAAGGCCCCGGACATGGCCTTGCCCACCAACAGGGCGATCACCGGGTGCCCGGCCAGCCGCGCCCGGGCGTAGCTGTCGGCAGCCGCGGCCAGGGCCTGATGAATGCCCAGGGCCTCTTCACGGCGGCCATAGGCCTGGCTCGGCACATCGACAATGGCGATCAGCGCTCGCTTGTGCGGTTGATCGCGGTCGGCATCGATCAGCCCGTCCACCGCCTTGGCCAGGCCCCAGCCCTCCAGCAAGCCGACCTCGCCCTGACGGGCACGGGGAAAACGGTTCTCGGGGTCGGGCACCACGGCGATAAAGCGTGCAGGCTGGCCGCCCAACTGGCCGTCGGCGACTTGCAGCGAAGGCGGCAGGCCGGCAACCCCGGGCGCATCGCCTCTCAAGGCGTTGAACCAGTTCAGGCCCCGCAGGGAACTAGCATTCATGAGCGGTCTCCTTGATACAGATCGCGAACTGTCGCCGCATCGATCTGCGGCTGCGTGTCCAGGCCAGCCAGACGGTGCAGATACAGATCCGCCTCGCGGCTGCGCTGCCGCTGAGGCAGGCCGAGGACCAGCAACTCACGGACCTGGGCCTGGATCTGCGCCACATCGTCGGCGACATAACGGTCCACCAGGCCACTGGCAAAACGCTGCTCGCCACCGGTCAGGCTCCAGATGAACGGCCGGTCCCGGGAGTCGTATTCCTCCAGCCCGGCTTCCTGCTCGATGACCTGGGGGCCGTTCAGCCCCAGACGTGCTTCCTGGGTCACCAGCAGATAGCTGCACAGGCCGGCGGCGATCGACATGCCACCAAAACAGCCGACGCTGCCCGCTACCACGCCCACCACTGGCTGGTACTGGCGCAGGTCGACGATGGCCGCGTGGATATCGGCGATCGCTGCCAGGCCCAGGTTGGCCTCCTGCAAGCGTACGCCGCCGGTTTCCAGCAGCAGCACGGCGCGGGTGGCAATGCCCTTGCGGTTGTCCTCGGCGGCAAGTTCCAGGGCACCGGCGATCTTCGCCCCGCCCACTTCCCCGAGACTGCCGCCCTGGAACGCGCCTTCGATGGCGGCGATCACCACCGGCAGGCCGTCGATGCTGCCCTTGGCGATCACCACGCCGTCATCGGCCTGGGGCACCACGCCCTGGCGCGGCAGCCAGGGCGACATGACCCGCTGGAACGGATCGAGCAGCTCGCGAAAGCTGCCGGCATCCAATAGCGCTCTGGCGCGCTGCCGGGCACCGAGTTCGACAAAGCTGTGCTGGTTGAGCAAACGGGCGCTGTCAGTCATGGCCGATCTCCTCCAGAGCTTGTTCTAGACGCAAGCGCACCACCCCTGGAGTGGCACCGAAGTCATGGATATCGATCAGCAGCGCCGGCAGCCTCTGGCCGTCGAACATACGCTCGAACAGATGCTGCCAGCGCGCGGCGCTGCCGTTGACCGAGGTCTGCACCTGGATCGTCAGCTTCCCGGCCGGGGCCGGTTCCAACAGCACTTCCAGGTCACCGGAGCCGACACAGCCCACCAGGGCACGGCCCCGACCGGGCTGGCCGGCGGGAAATTCGAAAGACAAGGTTTCCATCACACTGCTCCCTGGATAAGGACGGCGCCGGAGGCGATCCGGTCGATCAGCAGGCAGGCCGCGAGCAAGTCCGCGGCCCCCCCGGGCGAGGCGTTCAAGGCCACCAGGCACTGGTCCAGCTCATGCAGCCGGCGACGCCCGGCCAGGCTGGCGCTGCCACCTGCATCGAGCACTGCCTGGGCGCCTTCCTGCATGGCTCGCAGGCCGGTCTCGCCCGCGCGATAGAGCACACAGGTGTCGGCCAGGCCGGTCATGATCGCCAGCAGCGCATCGAGCCGGGCGTTCTGTTCGCCATGGCCTTGGGCGCGACTGCGCTTGAGCTGGGGCAGCCCCAGTTGCAGCACCGCAGGAAAGCCCTGCTGCGCTTGTTCCCGGGCACCGCGCACGCCGTAGCGCAGTGCCACCTGGGCGCCATGACTCAAGGGCCGGGGTGCGTAACGATCCTCCAGCAGGGCCAGGCGCGCGGCCCGCAGCGCGACCTTGCCGGCGCCAGTGGATCGAGGCTCCAGGGCGGTCGCGGCCACCAGCAGGCCCAGGGCCCAGATCGCCCCGCGATGGGTGTTCACCCCGCCAGTGGTGGCCAGCATGGCCTGCTCGCCTTCGCGACCGATGCGTCCCAGAGCTTCGCGCAGCGGCAGGCCGACCACGCCGGACTCCAGGGCCACCTCGGCCATTTCCTTGAACGCCGGCCACAGGCTCAGCGCCGAAGCATGCATCAGCCCCAGGTGCAGGTCGCTGTGGGCGCCGTTGCCGCGCCGGTCCACCAGGGCCGGCTTGGGCGACAGGTCGGCCTCGTCGATCAGCGCGTCCACCGCCAAATCCGCCAGGCGGTCAGCCAGCCCCTGGGGCCGGGATTGCAGATTGAATGCGTGCATCACCAACTCCTGAATTTGGCGGGCGGGTTGTACAAACCACCGGACCACTGCACCAGATCGGCAACGCTTTTCGCCGCCAGCAGCTCACGACTGGCGTCGGTACGGCGGATGCCGAGGTCTTCCGGCAGGGCGATCAGCCCTTCACGGCGCATGCTTTCGGTGTCCCTGGGGTTGTGGCGCAGGCCGATGGCGGTGACCCCGGCCACCGCCGCGATCATCGCCTGGCGCTCCTCCAGGGAACGGGCCTTGTACAGGTAGGCGATGCCTTCTTCGGTGAGCAGGTGGGTGACGTCGTCGCCGTAGATCATGATCGGCGCCAGGGGCATGCCGCTTTTCCTGGCCACGTCCACCGCGTCGAGGGTCTCGACGAAGGTCGGTTTGCCCCCCTCCTGGAAGGTCTCGACCATCTGCACCACCAGTTTCTTGCCGCGCTCGAGCAGGGCCTGGGGCGCATCGTTCTGGTCCAGGCGCATGTCCAGCCAGGCCGGGGTCCCGTGGCGGCGCCCACGGGGATCGTGGCCCATGTTCGGCGCACCGCCGAAACCGGCCAGGCGGCCCCGGGTCACGGTGGAGGAATGGCCATCGCCGTCCACTTGCAAGGTGGCACCGATGAACAGGTCCACCGCGTACTGCCCGGCCAGTTGGCAGAACATCCGATTGGACCGCAGCGAGCCGTCGCGGCCGGTGAAGAACACATCCGGGCGGGCGGCGATGTAGTTTTCCATGCCCAGTTCGGTGCCGAAGCAGTGCACGCTCTCCACCCAGCCGCTTTCGATGGCCGGGATCAGGGTCGGATGGGGATTGAGTGTCCAGTTGCGGCAGATCTTGCCCTTCAGCCCCAGGGATTCGCCGTAGGTCGGCAGGATCAGCTCGATGGCCGCGGTGTTGAAGCCGATACCGTGGTTCAGCGACTGGACGTTGTGTTTCTCGTAGATGCCGCGGATCGCCATCATCGCCATCAGCACATGCACAGGCTTGATGTGCCGGGGATCACGGGTGAACAGCGGTTCGATGTAGAACGGCTTGTCGGCCACCACCACGAAGTCGACCCAGGACGCCGGGATATCCACCCGGGGCAGCTCACTGACATCGTCCACCAGCTGGTTGACCTGGACGATGACGATGCCATCGCTGAAGGCCGCCGGTTCGATCAGCGCCGGGGTGTCCTCGGTGCTGGGCCCGGTGTAGATGTTGCCGGCGCGGTCGGCCATGAAGCCGGCCGAGAGCACGACGTTGGGGATCAGGTCCACCACCAGTCGTGCGTAGAGCTCGATGTAGGTATGGATCGCGCCGACTTCCAGCAGCCCATCTTCGAGCAGTTGGCTGATGCGCAGGCTCTGGGTGCCGGCAAAGGAAAAGTCGAGCTTGCGGGCGATGCCGCGCTCGAACAAGTCCAGGTGCTCGGCCCGGCCGACGCTGGGCATGATCATGTGCAGGTCGTGCAGCCTGGCCGGGTCGGCCTTGGCCAGGGACCGGGAGAGGAAGTCCGCCTGCTTCTGGTTGTTACCCTCCAGCACCACCCGGTCCCCAGGCAGGATCAGGGCCTCCAGCGCCGCGACGATCTGGTCGGTGGGCAACACCACGCCATCGGCGATGGCCCGCACCTGCTCGAGGCGACGCTGCTTCTCGCTGCGCCGCCGCGTCCAGCGCGCGTCGGGGGATATTGTCGTTGTCATGCTCGCTCCACGGGTTCGCTGTCGTGGCAGCCACCATAGGAGTCAAGCCTGGGGAGCATCAATCAAGCCCGGTGCGAGATCGTTACGCTGGGCGTAATGATTCAGGCGCTACATTCTGTCCGTGATCTGCTCCAGCAAATGCTGGGTGCTGACTCGCAACGCCTCCAGCAGGTCTTCATCTTCATCCATGTAGCCTTCATATTCCGCCAGGTTGCGCCGCTCGTGACACAACGCGAACAGACGCACTCGCACCCGGTCCAGGCCTGCGGTGAGTCCCAGGCACTGAAATACCAGATAGCGTTTTTCGGAACGATAGCCTTGCAGGCGCAAGGCACAGAGCGCAGCAGCATGGGCCGCGTTGTAGGCCAAATCGAAGCGGCTGGAGAAGGACAAGCCGGGTGTGCCCACGTCCTGCAAGCGTTGCGCCGCAGAACGCAGTAACCCTGCACATTCACGCGTGTCGCTGGGTTCAGCCTTCAAGGCGTTGCTACGTAGCAGGTTCTCCAGGTTGTGCTGTCCGTCCATCCATGGACTCCATGGGGTCGCACCCCAGCAAGGTGATCTTGTCCTGTTGCCTGACCCGCTGGACAAAACTGTTCCCGGCCACATGCCTGGCGATCCAGTTCTCTGGGGTGTACAGGGTAGGGTTGATCGGCCGGCCAAGCTGTTCTTCCGTAAGCAGCAGCCGTTCCATGACCTCACTGTAATGCAGGTCCTGGCCGATCAACATGAGATCAATGTCACTGGATGCGTGAGCCTGGTCACGGGCCACCGAACCATAGACAAAGGCCCATACCAATTGACTTGCGAAGGGCATCAGCGCCAGCCGCAACGGATCGGCAATACCGAATGTCTTGTGCACGATACCCAGTAGTTCGTGATAGATCGGACACTGATCGTTGGCCTGGTAGTGAGTCTGGTTACCCTGGCGGGTCAGCAGCAAAATGCCCGCGCCATGAAGACGCTCCAGTTCACGCATCAGGCTGCCCTTGCCCACCTGCGCCCAACGAGCGATCTCATTGGCGTAGAAGCTCTGGTCAGGCTTGCCGAAGAGCAGCCCGAGGATTTTCTGCTGGGTTGAGGTAAATAGCGCCTGGCTCAAAGATCGATTCGACATACTCACCTCAAGAGGTCCTAAAAAGGGAACGATAGGTCCCTTTTGGGGACTGATCAATACCGAAGAATTTCCTGCCAATAGCGCCCTCCCCGCTCCCGGTACACAATGCCCGCCGTACCGGCCTATGAATGGCCTGGGTAGACCAAGATGAGAGTCAGCATGGACACACCGATTCGCTCGAACCAGGCGCTGCTGGAGCAGATCAAGCAAGGCCTGAAACCCGATTACCTGATGTTCTGGGGCCACCAGCCGCCCCGTGACGGGCGCATTTCGCCAAGCTGTTTCAGCCAGTGGTTCGCTACCGGTTTCGAGCTCGATGGCATTCACTACCCTACCGCCGAGCACTACATGATGGCTGGCAAGGCCTTGCTGTTCGACGACCAGCAGACCCACGCGCGGATCATCCAGGCCGTGGCGCCTGCCGACGTCAAGCAGTTGGGCCGCGAGGTGCGCGGCTTCGATGATGCTCGCTGGACCGAGGCACGCTTTGCCATCGTGGTGCGCGGCAATCTGGCCAAGTTCAGCCAGCATCAGGCCCTGGGCGACTATCTGCTGTCGACCGGCAAGCAGGTGCTGGTGGAAGCCAGCCCGGTGGATCGGATCTGGGGCATCGGCCTGGCAGCCGACGACGCCAAGGCTGCTCAGCCGGCGAAGTGGCGCGGGCTCAACCTGCTGGGTTATGCACTGATGGAGGTGCGCGACCGCCTGCGCGGCGCCTAGCAGGCCGTTGAAAAACTACCTGCGTTGCCATCGCTGCGTTAAAAACAAGCTGGTGCGCCAGCCCGGTCAAAATGCTCATTTACCACTCGTAAACTGCGCTTTTTCGCCTGTTTTTTTGCCTTGCGCTGACTGCCTCACCTACGTTTTTCAACGGTCTGCTAGAGGGCCAGCCCGGCAGCCACCAGCCACTCTTCCAGGGCCAGCAAGTCCGGCACCCGGGCCACCTGCTCGGCCACCTGCACCGCGGCTTTCTCCAGCGGAGCCAGGGGTACATCGACGTAGCTCAACTGGCTGTCGAGCTTGCAGGAACGCGGAATGCCCTGCACCAGCAAGGCGATGAACTTCACTTCCGCGCGCCCGCCCAGGGCATTGAGCACGACGATCCGCGCCCGCTCGCCGATAACCGTGGGGCTGCCGCAGGCCGACTCGAAGCTGATCAGCGGAATCTGCCGGTCACGCCACAGCACCCGGCCCAGGTACCAGGGCGGCGAGTCCAGGTCGAAGCTGCCCTGCTGGTAGTCGATCAGCTCGGCCACGGCCACGTTGGGCAGGATCAAGGTGCGGTCGGCCAGGGGCAGCAACAGCCCGGTGAGGCTGCTTGCGCGGTGGTCAAGCATGGTTCTTGCTCCACAGGGCGATGCTTTCCAGCAGCACCGACTCTTGATAGGGCTTGCCGAGGTAGTCGTTGACGCCGATGGCCATGGCCCGGTCGCGGTGCTTCTGACCGGTGCGCGAGGTGATCATGATGATCGGCAGGTGCTGCAGGCGCGGGTCGTTGCGCACCTGGATCGCCACCTCGAAACCGTCCATGCGCGGCATCTCGATATCCAGCAGCATCAGGTCCGGGGTGTGTTCGGCCAGCAGCGCCATGGCATCGACCCCGTCCTTGGCGGTCAGCACGTTCATGCCGTGGCGCTCCAGCAGGCGGCTGGTGACCTTGCGCACGGTGACCGAGTCGTCCACCACCAGCACCAGCATCGGCCGTGGCGGCTGCGCCTCGCCCGAGGCTTCGGCACCGCTGGCCCGGGGCTGCGGCGGCTGGTCCTGGCGGGCGCGAATATGAGCCAGCAGGTCGAGGATCAGCACCACCCGGCCATCGCCGAGGATGGTCGCCCCGGACAGTCCCTGGACTGCGGCGAACTGCGGCCCCAGGCTCTTGACCACGATCTCCCGGGTGCCGAAGGTAGCGTCCACCTGCACCGCGATCCGCTGTTCGTTGCACTGCACCAGCAGTACCGGCAGTGCCAGCACCTGGCCCAGCAGCTTGGGCCGTTGCACGGTATTGAGCAGTTCACCGAGATAGCACAGCTCGTAGCACTGGCCGGCGTACTGGTAGCGCGGCGGGTCGAGCTGGTAATAGGCATCCAGCTCGCCCGGCATGACCCGCACGATGCCCTCCACGGTGTTGAGCGGGATCGCATATTGCTCATCGCCACACTGGACCATCAACGCGCGATTGACCGAGACGGTGAACGGCAAGCGGATGCGAAAGTGCACACCCTGCCCGGCCACCGAGTCGATGCTCATGCTGCCGCCCAGTTGGCGCACTTCTTCATGGACCACGTCCATGCCCACCCCGCGCCCGGAGATCTGGGTGATCTTCTCGGCGGTGGAGAACCCTGGCTGCATGATGAACTGCAGCACCTCGCGGTCGCTGAGTTGCGCCAGCGGGTCCAGCAGGCCGCGCTTGATGGCCTTCCTGCGGACGGCCTCCAGGGGGACCCCGGCGCCGTCATCGCGCATGTCGAAGACGATGTCGCCGCCCTCCCGGGACAGGTCCAGGGTGATCTGCCCCTGCGCCGGCTTGCCTGCCGCACGGCGGGCCTCGGCCGACTCCAGGCCATGGTCGACGGCGTTGCGCAACATGTGCTCCAGGGGGGCCACCATGCGTTCCAGGACATTGCGGTCCATCTCGCCCTCGGCGTTGCCGACCACGAACTCGACATCCTTGCCCAGCTCTTCGGCCACTTGCCGGACGATACGTCTCAGGCGCGGAACCATGCGCTCGAACGGCACCATGCGGGTGCGCATCAGCCCCTCCTGCAACTCGGTGTTGATCCGCCCCTGCTGTTGCAGCAGGTCTGCAGCATCATGGTTGCGCCGGTCGAGGGTGTCCTTGAGGTCCCACAGGTCCGAGGCCGACTCGAACAAGGCCCGGGACAGTTGTTGCAGCTGGGAATGGCGATCCATTTCCAGCGGGTCGAACTCTTCGTAACCCAGGCGCTCGGCGTCCACCTGCTGGCGGCTGAGGATCCGGCCCTGGGTCTCGGTGTCCAGGCGGCGCAACTGGTCGCGGATCCGCTCGATGGTGGTTTCCATCTCGTTCAACGTCACCCGGGCATCGTTGACTTGCTGCTCGATGCGGCCTCGGAAGATCGAGGTTTCCCCGGCCAGGTTCACCAGGTCATCCAGCAACTCTGCCGAGACCTTGACCATGTCTGCCCCGGCCGCCACCTCCGGCTGCGACGCGGCCGGCTCGGGCTTGCCGGCTGGCGGCGCAAGCTCCGGGCCCGGGGTGGCGGGTACGCGGGGGTGGCTCAGGTCGTGGATCGCGTCGATGAGCTTCTGCGCCGCTTCGATCGGCTGTCCGGCGCGGGCGGCATCGAGCATCTGCGCCAGGCGGTCGTGGCTCTTCTGCAACAAGGTGAACAGCACCGGGCTGGGCTGCAGCAGGCCGGCCGACAGGCCCTCGAAGAGGAACTCCAGCTCGTGGGCCAGGTCGCCGATGGCGCTGATCTCCACCATCCGGGCACCGCCCTTGAGGGTATGCAGGTCGCGCAGCAGGGTCTCCACCTCCTGGCGGGACTGGGGCTCGGCTTGCCAGCGGCTCAGGGCAGCAGCCGAGCTGTCGATGATGTCGAAACCCTCTTCGAGGAAGATTTCCAGCAGCTCGGGGTCCTGGGCCGCGTGATCCGGGACCTCGGAGTCCGGCACGGCTTCGACGGGGCTGGCCGCCTGCTGCCGGTAGGCCCGTACCGCCTCGACCTGGGCCCGGGAGTCGTCCAGGGGCCGTTGCCCCTGCAATTGCTGGAGCAGCAGGGCCAGCTGTTCATGGCTGCCCCGCAGCAGCAGGCCCAGGTGCTGGCCGTGGCTGTAGCGGCGATCCACCAGGCCTTCGTACAGCGACTCCAGCTCCTGGGCCAGCTCGGCCACCGGCGCCACCTCGGCCATCCGTGCCCCACCCTTGAGGGTGTGCATGTCCCTCTGCAGGGACGACAGCGGCGCGCCGTTTTCCGGATCGGACAACCAGCGCTGCAAGGCCTGGTCGGCGCTGTCGAGGATATCCACCGCCTCCTCGAGGAAGATCTCCACCAACTCGTCATCCGCCTGCTCCGGCGCCTGTCGCGCAAGACTTGCAGTGGCCATGCCCAGCTCGCTGATGCTCAAGGCCCGGCTGCCATCGCTCTTGACCAGGCCGGTGGCAGATGGATCGAGGCCCTCGTCCAGCAATGCACGCAGGGCCCGGAGCCGCTCGGGGCATGGGCTGACTTCCTGGCCGGCGGCCAGTTCGTCGAGCATGTTGATCAGTGCCTCATGGGCGTCCTGGGCCTCATGGAAGAACCGCTCGCTGACCGCCAGGCTGCTTTCCTCCACCGCGCCGTACAGGTCGAGCAGGGCTTCGCAGAGTTCGTCCACCGGCTGCAGGTCCGCCAGGTGCGCACCTTCACCCAGGGTGGTCAGTTCATCCAGCAAGGCACTGAGCTCCTGGCGTTCGCCGGGATGCTGCTGCCAGCGCAACAGCAGGCTTTCGGCATCCAGCAGGATGTCCATGCCGTGGGCCAGGAAGTCGTTGATCAGTTGCGGGTCGCGCTTGGCCCGGGGGGCGCTATCCGGCGCATCGAGCAGGGCTTCCAGGCGCTCGCCCAGCAGGGCCAGGGCCCGACCGGCCAGCGCACGGGCGCCGTCGATGGGCGCCAGCGGGGTGCTGTCCAGCTGCCGCAGGCCCTTGCGCAGCAGGCCTTCGGCCTCCAGCAACAGTTCAACTTCGTCCAGGTCCAAGGGAATCAGGTGCGCCCGGTATTCCCGCGCCAGTTGGTCGAAAGGGCCGGCCAATTCGGCGATCGGCCACACACCGGCCATCGAGGCGCTGCCCTTGAGGGTGTGCAACGCCCGTTGCAACGCATCGCTGGCTTGCAGCGGCATCTGGTCGGCGGCCTGGTCGAGAAAACGGTTGATGCTGTCCAGGTGGGTCTGGGCCTCGGTGCGGAAAATCTCCAGCAGTTGCGGGTCTAGGACATCCTCGCGCGGTACCGGGGTCGCGGCGCCACTGGCCAGGGAATGGGCCCGGGCAGCCAGGCGATCGACATCGTCACGCTGGCGCTGGGCATGGGCGGCATACTCGCCGATCAGCTCGGGCAGCAGCTGCAAGGTGTCAGCCAGCAGCTGGTGGATGTCGGCGCTGGGCTGCACACTGCGTTCCAGCACCCGGTTGAGCAGGTTCTCCACCGCCCAGGCCAGCTCCCCGAGCACCAGGGCACGGACCATGCGGCCACTGCCCTTGAGGGTATGGAAGGCTCGGCGCAGTTCGCTCAAGGCGGACTTGCCCTGGGGGTCGTCCTCCCAGCGCGGCAGGTACTCGCGAAGCATTTCCAGCACTTCCTCGGTTTCCTCGAGGAACACCTCGCGCAACTCGTCGTCCACCGGTTCCTCGTCCCCGGGCGGCGGCAACAGGCTGCCCGGCGTGCTCAAGGCCGGTGGGTTAAGGAGCGAAACCGGCGCGGCCAGGACATCGGCCAGGGATTGCGCCACCAGGGGATCATCCAGCACTTGCTGATCCGCCAGGTCCTGGGCGGCGGCCGGGTCCAGGGGTTGCTCCAGCAGCGGCACCTGGGCTTGCGGCTCATACCCCAGGGCCTCCAGGCCTTGCTGGGCGATATCGAGGATTTTCTCCCCCGGAGCCTCGGGGTCTTCGTTCAGGCGCTCCAGGTAATAGTCCAGGCTGGTGATCACATCCGCCAGGTGATCCAGCTGCCGCCAGCCGGGCCGGGCCGGGGCCGCCAGCAGCCGTTCGCCGATAAAGCGGTTGCAGGCTTGCAGCAATGCGGCCGCCCGGGGCAACGGGATCATCGCCAGGGCGCCGCGCACCTGGGTCAGCAGTTCCGGCAGGGCCAGCAGAGGCTCGTGCTCCCAGGCAGCCTCGATCGACTCGGTGATCAGCTCCCTGGCCTGTTGCAGGCAGACCCGCGACTCCTTGATCACCAGTTGGTGGATCTGGGTCAGGTCGGTGGTGGGCAGGCGGCTTTCCTCGCGGTTCTCCGGTTCCACGGCGCCGGCCATGCCGGCCAGGGTCGCCTCGACGTACAGCAGCGCGCCGGCGACGTCCATCAGGACCGCGTCATCCGGCGCGCGCTGGCCCTGGGCCAGGCTCTGGACCACCGCCAGCTGGTCGATGATCACCTTGCGCGGCTGGCCAAACCCCAGCACGGCCAAGGTGTCGGCGATCTGTCGCAGGGGCGACAGCAGGCTGTCCAGGTCATCGGTGTGCTGGCGGTCGCTGCGCACGAACAGATCGAGGCGCTCCTTGACCCGCACCAGGCCATCGCACACGGCGGTCAGTACCGAGCGCAGGGCATCGCGGTCGGGCCCGGCCATGCGGGCCCGCTCTTCATCGACTACTGCGCTGTCGGGCAAAGCGTCGTCCAGTCCGTAACGTTCTTTCATGGTCAGCATCAATGGGGTGGGATGGCGCGCCTTGGCGATATAGAACAGCAGGCTCTTGAGCAACTCGTCGGGGGCTGCCCGGTTGATCCCCGGCATGCCCTGCTCCTGCAGGCGCTTGAGCTCCTTGTCGGCATCCTTGAGCAGACTGCGCACCGCCGGGCTGTTGGCGATGACACCCTGGCGCATGCCTTCCACCAAGGCCGAGGCGATGTGCCACAAGGGCGCCAGCGGTGCATCCTGGCACAGCGCCTCCAGGCGCTCGAAGACCTTGGCCATGTGGCCCAGGCTGATTTCATCGTCCTGTTCGCGCAGCAGGTCCACCAGGGCGGTCTGCAACATGTGCCGCAGCTTGCGCAACTGGGTCGGCAGCTCCGGCGGTTCCAGGGCTGCCAGGGCCTTGTCGCCCAACGGCGGCAGGCTGGGCAACTGCGGGCTGAACAGGCTGGTTTCCGACAGCAGGCTCTCGCCACGGGCGCTGCGCAGGTCGTTGAGCAGCGGCAGCACCACCAGCGGCAGGTCGCGGCGTGCGCTCTGCACACGGTCCAGGTATTGCGGCAACTGGCCGATGGCCTGGCGCAGCAGACGCAGGGCTTCCTCGCGCTGGGCCACACGGCCCTGCTGCAGGGCCAGGGCGAGTTTCTCCATCTCTTCGGCCAGCAGCGCGGCGCCGTAGAACTCCACCATCTGCAAGCTGCCGTGGACCTGATGGATGCCTTCCAGGCACTGGTCCAGGGCGTCGAGGGCCTGGGGGTCTTCCGCCAGGTGCTCGAGCGCCTGATGCGCCTGCTTCAGGGTTTCGGCAATAGCGCCCTTGACCCATTCGAGGGCCACGTAGTCGTGCCGATCAACCATAACCACTCCAGTCGGGCCGTGCTTCAGTCAACGGTTGTCATTGGTGGCCGGGGCCCGGGTCGCCGGCAAGGTGAAACCGGACACCGAACGGCGCAACTGGCTGGCCATCTTCGCCAGGTTGCCGATGCTCTCGGCGGTCGCCGTGGAACCGGACGAGGTCTGCGAGGTGATCTGCTGGATCACGTTCATGGTCAGGGAAATCTGCCCGGCCGAGGAAGTCTGCTGCTGGGCCGCGTTGGAGATGCTCTGGATCAAAGCCGCGAGAGTCTTGGACACGCCTTCGATTTCCTCCAGGGCCACGCCGGCATCCTGCGCCAGGCGCGCGCCGCGTACCACTTCGGTGGTGGTCTGTTCCATGGAGATCACCGCTTCGTTGGTGTCGGTCTGGATCGCCCGGACCAGGGTCTCGATCTGCCGGGTAGCGGCCGAGGAACGCTCCGCCAGCCGCTGCACTTCGTCGGCGACCACGGCAAAACCGCGCCCGGCATCACCGGCCATGGACGCCTGGATGGCCGCGTTCAGGGCCAGGATATTGGTCTGGTCGGCAATGTCGTCGATCAGGCTGACGATGTCGCCGATTTCCTGGGAAGACTCACCCAGGCGCTTGATTCGCTTGGCGGTGTCCTGGATCTGCTCGCGGATGTTGTCCATGCCGTGGATGGTGTTGTGCACCACTTCGTTGCCCTTGTTGGCAATCTCCACCGAACGCTCGGCCACCGCCGAGGACTCCGCCGCGTTGGCCGATACCTGGTCGATGGACTGGGCCATGTCGTTGATAGCCGTGGAAGCTTCGGAAATCTGTTGTGCCTGGTGCTCCGAGGCTTCGGCCAGTTGCATTGCGGTGGCCTGGGTTTCCTGCACGGCGCCAGCTACCTGGCCGGCGGTGAGGTTGATGGTGGCCACCAGGTCCCGCAGCTGGTCGACGGAATAGTTGATGGAATCGGCGATGGTCCCGGTGAAGTCCTCGGTCACCGAGGCCGTCACCGTGAGGTCGCCGTCGGCCAGGTCTTCAATCTCGTCCAGCAGGCGCATGATCGCGTTCTGGTTGCGCTCGTTCTTCAATGCGGTCTCGCGCAGCTGGCGATTGGTCTCGCGGACCATCACCAGGCCGATGAGGATGACCGAGGCCAGGGCCAGCAGGCCCAGGACATAACCGCCGATGGTGTCCAGCTTGCGGCTGCCGGCCAGGTTCTCGAAACCGCTGGCCAGGCGCGACGCCTCGTCCAGCAGGGTCTGGGACAGGCTGAAGATGCTGCTGGCGGACTCGCGCACCTGGAACAGCTCGGGGGACGTCTCGAGGATCTCGTCCACGGAGCCGGAGACAAACTCGAACAACTCGGAAATCTCCGCCAGCCGGGCCCTTGCGTCGGGGTCCTCGACCTGGCTGATCTTCAGCCCCGGGTTGCCTTGCAGCATGCCGTTGAGCACCTGGCCGAAGCGCGCGGCATCACGGCCAAAGACGTCGGCGGCCTGTACTGCATTCTCATCCCCGGCCAGCACGGTGTTGACCGCGCCGAGAATCCGCTCGGCCAGCAGCGACTGGCGCTGGGCCATGGCCACCTGGCTGGCGGGAGCGCCACGCTGCAGGAGGATCTCCACGACCTTCTCGTACTCCACCTGCAACTGCGGCACGGTTTCGGCCAGGGTCGCGGCCACCTGATGCAGCGACAGCACCGTCTGCTCGCTGGCCAGGATGGCATCGGCGTTCTTCAGCAGTTTTTCCCAGTCCAGCTGCACCGCACGCATTTCCTGGCGCAGCGTCACCGGGGCGCCCGGCAGGCCGGTGGCCGGGTCACCCTGCTTCAGGTAACTCCAGCGCTGGGCGAAATCGTTGCGCGCATCGGCCAGCAGCTTGAACGCCGCGGCCTTGCCCGCGGCGGCCTCGGTGGCGTTCTTGGCGATGCGCTGGGACAGCACGCGCAGTTCACCGGCATGGCCGATGTACTGCTTGTCATAGGTGGCCTGGGTGTTCAGGTAGGCGAAGTTGGCGAACAGCAGCATGATGAACACGATCAGTGCGATGAACAGCACGATGATCTGCGAGCGGCTGCGAGAGCCCTCCTGGGGCATGCCGGGTTTGGCTTTGGTCATCGATCAGGCCTGTGGCGAGCGGGCGTTCCCGCATACGGCCGCCCGGGACACCGGGACGACGTGGGTTGATCCAGAAAGGCCCAGGCCTCCCGTGGTACTGCGATGGATAACGCAGGCGCCGTGGCGCCGTTCACGCCGCCACCTCCAGGAAGCGAGGTGAGCGAGCCAGGGCAAGGGGGCTGAAGACCTGCCAGATCTGCTCGCGGCGAAACTGCCCCTGCAGGTAGGGGTTGATCGCGACGTCGGCAGAATCGCTGAGGCCGGGCTCCAGGGTGTCCTGGGCAAAATGCTTGAGGCCCGCCACTTCATCCACCAGCAGGCCGACGAACAGGTCCTTGTATTCCACCACCAGTACCCGGCGCTGCTTGCGCAGGGGCGACAGCTCATGACCAAGGAATGCGCACAGGTCCATGATCGGCAGCAGCCGCCCGCGCAGGTTGGCCACGCCCCTGACCCAGGGCTTGACTCCCGGCAGCAGGGTGTAGCGCGGCTCATGCAGGACCTCGCTGACCTCGCCCATGGCCGCGACATACCAATGGCTGCCCAGGCGGAAACCGATACCGCTCCAGCTGTGCTGGCGGGTTTCCTGTGAGGGCAGGTCGGCAGCCAGCACGCGACAGCGCTGGTCGATCTCCAGCAGCAGTTCGAAGG